>JBOHTW010000001.1:0-3359 GCA_050733835.1 Vulcanimicrobiaceae bacterium
GGACTAAGCACCGTCAGCGACAATCAGATGTCTCGACTCTCAGCGGTGATTACCGGCTGATGTCCACCCTCGCGAAAAGTCGCGGGTTCATACACCACTCCGCGGGGCACGATCCGTGGCCGCCTGGCGACAACTATCCTGACCGGTTGAGGGCCTGAGCCGGAGGGCCTGGTAGCGGGGGCGCTTGCTTACGACGCGAGTCGAAGCAGGGGCGATGCCCGGCAAAAGGATCACCGACTACCAAGTGCTCAGATACAAAGCCCAGCGCAGGACGCTCACTCAGGCTGCAGCGTCGGCCAAGGTCGCCATCAGCGAACGCGGCGGATCGAGAGGATCGAGACGCGTTACCCTCGCAACGCGTACGTGCCGGTCAACATCACGACTGAACCGCGCGGACTATTGCCCCAGGTCCGAACGCCCAAATCCATCGACTGCCCAAAATGTTAACGCCGGGCGAAAGCTGACCCGAGTGAACGATAACCTGTGGCGGCGTTGTTGGATTGTCGGCAACCGTGTATGGCTCTGAGCCCGGACGATCGCGACGTCTCCTCGACGAAGCCACACGGCTTCTGCGTTGTCCGGAACTACGCACGCCCCTTGGAGTAGCGCAACGACCGTCAACGGTGCATGATCTTCGATGCGCAAAAACCAGGTGGTTCGAGACTCGAGCGGAGCAGGAACGCTCCCCGGGCTCGCGGGCCGTCGAAGAAGCCGGCGATTTCGTCCATTGCTTCATCTTAGACGATGGACATGAAGAAGAAACTATCGACTATGGACAGTATCAAGCTGCGCGCCGTTCAATATTCATATGACGAACATTTATCGATCAACAACGATCCTGGTGCTCGGCGCTACTCGCCAAATCACTCTCTCGGGCTTTTCGGACTCAGCCCGATCGGTGAGCGTTCGATGAGCCGCGAACTCATACACGTCTTGACGTTCGTTAGCGCCCTTGGAGCCGGTCTGGTCGCCGGCGTCTTGTTCGCGTTCTCTTCTTTCGTAATGACCGGACTGAGTCGCATCCCGCCTGCGTAAGGCATCGCCGCGATGCAGTCGATCAACGTTGCCGCAGTAAGTCCTTGGTTTATGACCGCGCTGTTCGGTACTGCCGCAAGTTGCTCGGCTCTGCTGATCGTTTCGCTTACGCACTTGCACGACCACGGAGCCGCGTACCGAATAGCGGGCAGCGTGCTCTATCTCGCCGCCATCGCCCTTACGATATTCTATCACGTCCCGCTCAACGACTCGCTCGCTACCCTCGACCCGACAAGCGCTCAAGCGGCGCGATCCTGGAGCGCGTACATCGACGGCTGGACGCTTTGGAACCGCATACGAACCACCGCGGCGTTCGCAACGGCGATGATTCTGACGAACGTGATCGGCAAGGCCGCCGGCTGATCGACCACGGATCCGTTGCGAGCGGTGTCGCTAAATTCGCCGAAGATCCAAGATCGAGACTCTCAACGAACGCGTCCAGCTCTGGCCGGATTATTTCGCCGTCGGAGACGCTGCGCGCTCAGGCGCGATCCTCGCGACCTTAGCGCTTTGCAGTTTGCACGCGCTCGTAGGCGGCGCGGTCGTCACCGACGGGAATCGTCGCGTCGATCCCCCACTTACTCGTGAGGCCGCCCGGCGCGGCCGACGGATCGAGCGCCGAACCGAGCGCACCTTCCACGACGACCAGATCGCGGTGCGGCTGCACGCGGTTCGAGATCGCCCACTCGACGTCGGCTGCGTCGCCAATGTCGATGTCGTCGTCGACCACGACAACGCGTTTGATCTCGTTCGCGCCGGCAAATGCCGCCAGCATCACGTTCTTCGCTTCACCCTCAAACTTCGGACGCATCGAAACGACCGCGTGGTAACGGCAACCGCTAGCGAACGTTAGCGTCACGTCGTCGACGTTCGGCGAGACGTGGCGCACCGATCGATAGATCGCTGCTTCGCGTGGAATCGCGCCGAGCAGCATATGCTCGCGGCTCGCCGGTAGGATCGTTTGAAAGATTGGGGCACGCCGGTGATGGTACGAATCGATGACGATCACCGGTTTGTCGCTGCGTGGGCCGTAGGTGCGAGGAAACTCGCCGAACGGGCCCTCGGGCTCGCGGACCCGCGCGAGCACGCGGCCTTCGAACAGTTGCTCTGCCAGCGCTGGAACCATGATGCCGTAGCGGGGACTCGGGACCATCGGGATCGGCGCGCCGAACAACGCACCCGCGATCGTCGCTTCGTCGACGCCGAACGCGGTGATCGCCTGCGAGGCCAAAAGATACCCCGGCGGCAGCCCAAGCGCAAACGCAACCGGCAAATCGGCGCCGTTTGCTTCAGCCTGTGCGAAAATGTGCCAGAGGTGGCGCGGCAGGATCAACGCGCCGACGCGCGTCGCGTCGTTGATCTGCAGCCGGTGAATCGACCAATTTTGGGTCGAGGTCACCGGGTCGTTGGCAATCGCGATCGCCGCCGTGATGTACGCACCGCTGTCGCGCGCATGATGCCAGGGCGCGGGTAGCCGGTCGAGCCGAACGTCCGGCTCGGCCACCTCGAGCACCGGCGCATCGGCCGCCGCGACGATTCGCGGCGCGAGCGGTTCGTTCAATGCCCGCAGATAAGTCGACAGCAGTTGCCGGACCTCGACGCCGAGCGCGGCCGCCATCTGCGCACGCGATCCGAGCGTCCCACCGACGACGACCGGCGGCGCGAACTCGCCGACGTTTTCAAAGACGACGGCGTGCCGCCCGTCGTGCTCCTCTAAGATTCGCGGGACGTCGTAGCGTAGATCGTGGACGCCGCGCAAGCGCACGAGTTCGTCACGGCTTTCGAGGTACTCAAGCCAACTCCGGAGATCCCAAAACGCCATCGTGCGGACAACTATCCGTTGAGGTCCGAGACGACGTGCTTGAACTCCGTGTATTCATACAGCCCCAGGCGACCGCGGCTGCGGCCCAAGCCGCTCGCCTTCGTGCCACCGGATTCGGCTTCTGCGAACGTCCGCATGTATGCGTTGATCCAGACGGTTCCGGCTTTGATGCGCCGGGCGACCCGCAGCGCGCGCGCGTGGTCCCGCGTCCAGACGGATGCGACCAAACCGTACGCGGTCCGGTTGGCAAGCTCGACGGCTTGCTCTTCGGAATCAAACGACTCGAACACGCTGAGCGGGCCACAGATCTCGCGCTGCACGGTAGCCGATGCGAGCGGCAACCCTTCAGGCGACTCGACCCACGTGCCACCGATCAGATGACGGTCAACCTCAATTACAGCTGAAGATGTCACGGATTCTCCGATCGTAGAGTTCCATCAATCGCTCGACGCCGCGTTCCTCTTCCGGCGGCTCGTAGTGAACCCCATCGATCACGAAACTC
>JBOHTW010000002.1:0-3928 GCA_050733835.1 Vulcanimicrobiaceae bacterium
CTTTGATCCGATAGACTTGCGTGTAGGCGGAACCGAACGGGGGAAGATCGAGTTGGGTCGCAAGCTGCTTTGCGCGCGCGATGTCGTCGGGTGCGCCGGATAGGACGATCGAGGAGCCCGCGACGGCGACCTTGAGGTGGCGGAGTTCATGACCGATGGCGCGCGCCAGATCGGCGGGCCGTGCCTGGGTGACGCGCACGGCCTCGGTTTGCTGGGTGTTCGGTGTCGGCGTCGGCGTCGTCGGTGGCTGATCGAGTTGCGAAACCAGTGACTTGATTTGATCGAGGTCGGTCTGATCGGCGCGAACCAGCAGGGAATGGGGGCCGGTGCCGGCGATCTGCGCACGCGGGAAGATCGCTCGGAGGCGCTTGACGATCGCGGCCGATGGCAACGTCGTCAGGCGAATGACCTCGACTTTCGGGGTCGTCGGACTGCGCACGTCGATCCCCTGCAGGACGGTGCGCATTTCCTGCACTTCGTTTGGAATATCAACGACAATTAACGAATTCGCCTGCCGATCAACGCGAATCTTCGCATGCGGGAAGAGTTCGTGCAGAACCGCCGCGGCGCGCGTGACCGGCATGATCGTGATCGGCAGGACGGTTGGCACCTGAGCGGCGTCGGGTACCGTTGCCGCATGGACGGGTGTGGCCGTCGCGCTAAGAACGCCGGCGAAAGCGATTGCGATCCAGGGCGCAGCGCCGATTTTCTGTCGCGTCATTCTACTGGCTCATTGATCGGTTCCGTCAGCCTCACGTGAAAGCGGGCCGTGCTTTGTTCCCTAACGAATGTTCACGCCCTCGCGTCGTCGTCATCATGTGATGACTCACACAGATCGCGTTGCCCGCTTGAACTTGCAACGACTAGGGCGTATTGTCGACTTCACAATTTCGCAAGTCGATACGGAGATCGCATATGCAGCGCGTCCGCCGGGCGTTATCCAGCCTGCTCATCTTTGCGTTCGTCCTGCCCTGGCAGCCGGGTCTTGCCCAGTCGGTATCGAGACCGAACATCGGTCTGAGCACGCCGGCACAAAAGCCGATTCATGCCCCGCTGATCAGTTCGCTTCGGCCAAAAGCGGTGACCGTCGTGCCCCGCATCCCGACCCGCGGGATTACGCTTCACCCGCGGATGCGCGAGCTTCGGCCGACCCTTCCGCGCAACGCCCCACTCGATCCGCTAGCCATGCACCGCGGCCATGCCGCTGTCGGGTTACCCGCTATCGGCTTACCCGTCACGCGCCTGGGGCCAGCGATGGGAACTCCAATCGCCATGATGCGTGCGGGTATCCACGTGTCAACGGTCGCGTTGGCGACCGCGGTCCGCAAAGCCAAAGCAGTCGCGCCTCTATGCCCGGCAGTGGTCGTCTTCAAGGGTCGCACCTTGCCGCCAATTCCCCCGACGTGTGCTTGTCCGCCGGCGTACCGCGAACTCCCCAATCACCAACGCCAACGCGTCCCGAACACGGCGTGCCCGATCGACAAGTTCGCACAAGCGAACCATCGGCTGTTTGGATCGCCGATGCTTGTCCATCAACGCCTGTTCACGCCTTCGCCAATCGTCGCGACGCCGCGCATTACCTCATACGCGATCGGCCGTCCCGCCAGCAAGCTCGCGGCTGCGAAGCCGCCGGGCGCGCCAATGAAAGCGGCCCACCTTAGCACGCGCGCGTCGGTCGTGCGCCGTACGCTGAGCGCCCCGGGCAACGCCTACGCAAACGCCGTCTTGGCCGACGCACCGATGGCGTTCTACGAACTCGACGACACCGGGACAACTGCAACCGACAGTGGGCCATACGCCCTCAACGGATCGATCGGCCCGTCGGTAACGACCGGTATCGCGCCGCTCATCCTGACCGGCCACGCGATGTCGTTCCCGGGTGGCCCAGAGTCGACGGCAGTTCAGGTGCGCGTTTCCGAATCGACCAAGCTCGAGCCGAGCACCGCCGTAACGATCGAGTTCTGGGTCAATCTCGCAGCGCTTACCGGCGACCTCGTCGCTTATGGCAACGATTCGACCGCCGAGTCGTACTCCGCGAGCGTCGCATCGACGGGCGCGCTGTGCTTTTGGTTGCACACAACGGCTGACGGGGGTTCGTGCCTATTCAGCAACGCGTTCTTGCAGCTTGGCGTGCCGGCTCACGTCGTCATGGTCTACGACGGGGCAATGCGCTCGATTTACATCAACGGGCGACTCGACGCCAGCGCCGCGGAGTCGGGGACGCTGGCGGGCTACGACACGACCAACGGCCTGGCGATCGGGGGCGGCTATGCGCTGTCCGACCCGGCGTCCGCAGCCGCGATCGACGAAGTTTCGCTCTATCCGACGGCACTGCCGCAAAGCCGCATCGTAGCCCACTACCAAGCCGGCATCGGCCAGATCGCGCAAGTTCCCACCGTCGTGCAGTGCAACGCCGGCAACGACTACGGCATGACGGCCGAAACGGTCAGCCTCGTTAACCCACCGGGGCAGAACGACGTCGTGACTCGCCTGGATGACCGACAATCAGGACCCAAACGGCGTGAGCCTCATTTGGAGCTCGCCGGGGTTTTCCGCGATCGACAGCTACACCAACGGCCCCTCCACGATCGACTACAACCTCTGGGAGCACGTCGTCGGATCGGGTGAAACCGGTAGCTACCCGTTCACGCCGGCAACGACGACCCGGGCGCTCGATTGGGAGATCTGCGAGTACAGCGGCGTCAATATCGCCAGTCCCATCGACCAGCACGGCTATGCCGCCGATGCGACCGGATCGGTCACCCAACTCACCTCACCGTCGCTGACCCCGAGTCAGGCCAACGATTTGCCGGTGCTCGCCGAAGCGTCGCTCGCGTATCCAACGCCATCGAGCTACACCCAGCCAACCGGCTACGTCGCCGACACCAGCAACGGCGAATGGGGCAACACGATCGCCCACGGCCCCGGAACCTCGACGAGTGCAATCGCGGTGACCCCGACCTGGGCAGCGGCGGCCGGAACCTACACCGTCGTCGGCCTAGCGCTCCTTGCCCCGGCCGTCGCATCGTCGCCGGGCCCGACACCCACCCCGATTACCACGCCGACACCGATCCCAACCGCAACGCCGGTTCCGGTTCCAACGGTTAACGCCGGCATTCCGGCGCAGACGGGGATCAATCCGTGGTGGGACTACGAGGAAGACGCGATTCCCGGCGTCGGCCGCTACATTGTCAACATCGCATACCAAAACCTGATCGTTCAAGCCGACGATATGGCCATCCCCAACAAAGGCGTTGAACTTGCCTTCCGGCGGACGTACAACGCCCAAAGCCAGCACGACTACGCCGGCAGCGACGGCTCCCAGATCTCCAACTACGGTAACGGTTGGACCAACACGTTCGATGCCCATATCGCGTTCAACTCCGGCAACGCGAACGGTCCGGGAATCAGCGTTTTCGATATCGACGGCGCGCGCTACGACTACCTCTCCGACGGTCAGGGGCACTGGTTACCGCCGGCCGGCGTTCACGCGCAACTGACCTGGGACGGTGCCTGTGGCTACAACTGGACCAAGAAGTCGGGCAGCGTCTATGCGTTTTGGACGCCGGACGTAACTCAAGCAAGCTGTGCTCCGACCATGGGACCGAACTACGTCGCGTACGACGGCCGGATGTACACACTCTACGGCCGCAACCACAACACCTACGTGCGGCTGACCTACGCGTGGGACAACGGCAACGCCGGCGCCGGCGGCAAGCTCAATCAGATCCTCGCCCAAACCGAGGCCGGCCAGACGGCAACCCTCGCGTTTGCCGACTTCAACGGTGAACGGCTGCTCGCATCGCTCACGTGGCCCGACGGCACGATAACACCCTACGCCTACGACGGCAACGGGAACCTCACTGAGGTCGATCTCCCGAAAAACAGTACGTCGACGACCGTCTGTCAGCGCGTCTCGAACTGCAAC
>JBOHTW010000003.1:0-3550 GCA_050733835.1 Vulcanimicrobiaceae bacterium
CGCCACCGTTACGCCGGGCCACCGACCGCCGCATCGGAACGACGTTGTTGCTCGGTTCGGTCGGCTCGTTCCCAAGCATCACCGGCGTGATGATGCGCTTGCCGAGCGACTGTTCGAAGACCTCGGAAAGTTCTTCGACCGGCACGAACGTCATCGTGTCGCGGATCTCTTTTGGAATGTCGTCCAGATCGATCTCGTTGCGCTTGGGCAACACGATCTTCTTGATTCCGGCACGCTTCGCGCCAAGGACCTTCTCTTTGAGGCCGCCGATCGGCAGTACCTGCCCCGTCAGCGTGATCTCACCGGTCATCGCGACGTTGGAATCGACCTTGTTGTTGGTCAACAGCGACGCGATCGCGGTCGCGAGCGCGATTCCGGCCGACGGACCGTCCTTGGGAATCGCACCCGACGGCACGTGGATGTGCAGGTCGTGCTTGGCGAAGTAGTCATCCTGCAGGCCGAGTTCGTTCGAGCGCGAGCGTAGGAACGAGACGGCGGCAGTCGCGCTCTCCTTCATGACGTCGCCGAGCTGGCCGGTCAGTGAAAGCTTGCCGGTGCCCGGCATCGTGCTGGCCTCGATGAACAGGATGTCGCCGCCGACGGGGGTGTAGAACATCCCGGTCGCCACGCCGATCGATGCGGTCCGCTTCTTCACTTCATTGTAAAAGCGTGGTTTCGAGAGAAACTCGACGAGATTATCGGGTTTGACCCGCGCCTTGTACGCGGCGTTTTCCGCGATGCGGCGGGCAATTTTGCGGAAGATCGTACCGATCTCGCGCTCGAGGCTGCGAACCCCGGCCTCGCGCGTGTACTCGGTGATGACCAGCCGCACCGCACCGTCGTTGATCTGCGCCTGCGAATCGCGCAAGCCGTTGGCTTCCCGCTGTTTGCGGAGCAGATAGCGCTTGGCGATCTGCAGCTTTTCGAGTTCCGTGTAGCCCGACAGCGTAATGATCTCCATCCGGTCGCGCAGCGGCGGGCTGATCGTCGATAGATCGTTGGCCGTGCAGATGAACAGCACTTGCGACAGGTCGAACGGTAGGTCGAGGTAGTGGTCGCGGAACGCTTTGTTCTGCTCGGGGTCGAGCACCTCGAGCATCGCCGACTGCGGGTCGCCGCGATAGTCGCTGCCGACTTTGTCGATCTCGTCGATCATCATCACCGGGTTGCGCGTGCCGGCATCGCGGAGGGCGCGCAGGATCGTCCCGGGCATCGCACCGATGTAGGTGCGCCGGTGGCCGCGGATCTCGGCCTCGTCGCGCACACCGCCAACCGACAGGCGCACGAACTTGCGGCCCATCGCCTTGGCGATCGACTGGCCGAGCGACGTCTTGCCGACGCCGGGCGGCCCGACGAAGCAAAGAATCGGGCCGGTTAGGCGATTCTTGAGCTTGCCGACGGCCAGATACTCGATGATCCGGTCTTTGACCTTATCGAGATCGTAGTGGTCCTTGTCGAGGATCTCGCGGGCCGCCTGAATGTCGATCGCATCGGTCGTCTCGATGCTCCACGGGAGTTGCACGAGCCAATCCAAATAGGTGCGGATCACGCTGTATTCCGGGCTGGCGGTCGGCACGCGCGCCAGCCGGTCCAGCTCGCGATTCGCCGCGTCGCGAACCCCGTCGGGCATCTTCGCATCGTCGATCTTCTTGCGCAGTTCGTTCGTCTCGGCTTGCTGCGGATCGGTCTCGCCCAGCTCTTCTTGAATCGCGCGCAACTGCTGGCGCAGGTAAAACTCGCGCTGATTCTTTTCCATCTCGCGCTGGATATCGGATTGGATCTTGTGACCCAGCTCGACGACTTCCAACTCTTTGGTCAGCAGCATCGTCAGCTTGCGCATCCGCTTGTCGGTATGGCGCTCTTCGAGCAGCGCCTGGCGGTCGGCGGTCTCAAGCCGCATGGTCGACGCGATGAAGTAGGTCAGCAGATTGGAGTCGGAGATATTGTTGACTTCCATCTCCATCTCGCGCGGCGCTTGCGGAAGGTAGCCCAAGAGCTTGGCGAACAGCCCCGCGAGGTTGCGGTGCATCGCCGTCAGCTCTTCGGACTCGCGCGTGATATCCGGCAGTTCGGTGTAGGTCGCGGCCAAATACGGCTGGATTTGCGAGAACGTCTCGATATGGAAGACCGATGAACCCGCAACGATGCAGCGCAACGTCCCGTCGGGCACCTTCAGCATCTTCTGAATCGTACCGATCGTTCCGATGCGACGGACGTCCTCGGGGCCGGGGTTCTCGGTCTCTTTGTCCTTGAGTGCGACCAGGCCGATCTGCTTGCCTTCGCGGAGCGCCTCTTCGACGAGCGCAATGCCCGGCTTCTTCACGACCGCCAGCGGGATGACGGTGCTCGGAAACAGCACCGCGTCTTGCAGCGGGAGGATGCCGAGGATCTCGGTCGAGGCGGGTTTGGCGACGATCGCGGCCATCAGGCGAGAATCCTTCGCACGGTCATGCGGATTTCGGTGCGCTCGACCGGCCGGAGGGCGCTCTCCGAGATCGGCAAGCGGATCGACAGGATTCCGTCACAGTATGACGCGGTCGCGTCGCGGTGCTCGACCGCAACCGGCAGGTGAATCTTTTTCACAAACTCTCCGAACTCGATTTCCTTCATGAGCACCGAACCGCGTTCGGTCCGGGCTCGGTCCTCGCGCCGCCCGATGATGAACAGATGGCGCTCGTCGATGCCGATCCGCAGCTCGGCGGGCTCCGCGCCGGCGATCTCGACGTTCACGACGATATCGGTCCCATCGTCGCTGAGGTAGACATCGGCATTCGGCTCAAAGCGCCCCGACCGCGCGCGCTTCGCCAGCCCGACGAACATCGCGTCGAATTCCGCGAAGAACTCATCTTGTCGCACAGCCGATCCTTTTTAGCAGACGGGAAAGGGTCACAAAGACTCTACGCCACGCGGCGACGACGACCCGCCCGCGTTAGCACTCAGAATGACACTCTGCCAGGTCTAAGGGTTGCCGATCAGTGGAGCGACGCCAGCTTCGCGCGGTCGACGCCCACCAGCGCGGCTTTCGCGGTATCGATCGGCACTCGGTTGCCGCGGACCTCGATCATGAACCGGTCGGCGACCTGCGCGAGCAGTTCGCTCGACTGATCGGCCTTGGTCCACTTCTCGTGGACCTTGAGCCCGTCGATCATCTCATTTTTTTCGTAGCCGGTATCGCTCTCACTCTCGACGGCAGTCGCGAGCCCCATCATCGAGAGCAGACCGCTCGCGTTGGCCATGTCGTGAATCTCCACGTCGACGTTACCGCCGTGACCGTCGGTGTAGACGCCCTTGGCGGTTGAAACCGAGAAACCACCGGTCGACGTCCGCTCGCCTTCGGCGGAGGTGCGCTTGAGGTCACCGGCACTTTCGGGCAGCACGGCTTTGAGCGCTTGGAAGTCGACCGTCGTGACCGACTTCTTTCCACCGCCGATCATCGCCCCGACCATCGCGCCGGCGGCGGCCGCCCCCGCGGCGGCCTGTTTTGCCGTGTCGGCGTCGCTACCGGCGGCGGATGACTCGCCGGGCGCAGCCGGCGCCGCCGATGCAACAC
>JBOHTW010000004.1:0-2680 GCA_050733835.1 Vulcanimicrobiaceae bacterium
AGCAAGTCGTAGCTCCAGTCGATCAGCGCCCGCATCGTCTGCTGACGCGGCAGCGCCGTCCGGCTGCCGCCGGTCAGCAATCGAAACCGCTCGTCGAGCTTGGCCGCAAGCTGCTCGACGCTGAGTATTTTGACCCGAGTAGCGGCAAGCTCAATGGCGAGTGCGATGCCGTCGAGCCGGCGGCAGATCTCAGCCACGGTCGGCGCGTTGGCATCGCTCAACGCAAACCGCGTGTTGGCGGCGGCGGCGCGGTCGGCGAACAGCACGACGGCCCCGAATGAACGGGCGGCTTCGGCGTTGAGGTCTGGCGCCTCGGGCGGCACCGTGAGCGACGCGACCCGATGGACGACCTCGCCGCCGATCCCAAGCCCCTCGCGCGAACTTGCCAGGATGCGAACGTGCGGACAACCGTGGATGATCGCGTCGGCGAGCGCGGCGACGCCGGCCACCAGATGCTCGCAGTTGTCGAAGATCAGCAGCGCCGTCTTCGTCCGCAGCGCGTTGACGATCGCCTGGGTTAGCGTGCTCCCCGGTTGCTCGGCGATTCCGAAGATCGCGCTGACGGTGTTGGGGATCAGGCTTGCGTCGACGAGTGGGGCGAACTCGACGAACCAGACGCCGTCGGGGTAGCGGTCGAGCAGATTCGCGCCGGCCTGCAGCGACAGCCGTGTCTTGCCGAGGCCGCCGGTGCCGACCAAAGTCATCAGGCGCGTGGTTTCGAGTAACGCTTCAATCTCGGCAACATCGTGCTCGCGCCCGACGAAGCTGGTGACCTGCAACGGTAAGTTGTTTGGCAACGTCTCGAGCGAGCGCAGCGGGAAAAATTTCTGCTGCAAGTCGGGCGCGACGAGCTGATAGACTTGCTCCGGATGCGTCAGGTCTTTGAGCCGGTGCGGGCCGAGGTCGCGCAAGGTCGTCTGCGGCGGCAGCTCGCCTTGCACTAAATCGGTCGCCGCGCCCGAGACGAGTACTTGGCCGCCGTAACCGATCGCCAACAGGCGCGCGACGCGGTTCACCGCCGGTCCGAAGTAGTCACCATCGCGCTCGTCGGCATTACCGGCGTGAGCCGCCATTCGCAGCTTCAAGCCGTCGATCGCCGACCAGTCCTCGGCGGCGACGGCGCGCTGCGCGGCCAGTGCCGCGCCGATCGCTTGTGGAACCGTGTGAAACGCGGCGCAAAACGCGTCGCCGACCGTCTTGAACACGTGTCCGCCGTGCTGACCGATCGCCACCTGCATCAGTTCATCGTGGCGCCGAAGCGCCGACTCCATCGCCGCCCGATGCGTCTCCCAGCGCGTCGTGCTGCCTTCGATGTCGCTGAACAAAAACGCCACCGTGCCGCTGGGCAAGCTGCGGTCATCCACGGCCGGGACGACCTCAGGCACGAAACGACCCTACCGGTCGATGACAGACGGATTCGATCGGCATCGTCCTGCCCGAATACGCGATTGCCGGTCACAATCCTCATGGCCGAGGGCGGCGTCGGCGTTCGTAGAACACCGGGAAGCGCATGGACGTTGCCATCGTCGATCGCATCCAGTTTGCGTTCACCATCATGTTCCACTACCTGTTTCCGATCGGCTCGATGGGGTTGGGACCGTTCATTGCGTGGTGGACGGTTAAGGCGGTGCGAACCGGCGACGCCGAAGCCGGCCGAGCCGCGCAGTTTTGGACGAAGATTTTCGCGATCAACTTTGGGGCCGGGGTGGTCACCGGGATCCCGATGGAGTTTCAGTTCGGGACGAACTGGGCGGCGTTCTCGGCTAAGACCGGCAGCGTCATCGGTCAGCCGCTGGCGATGGAAGGTCTCTACGCATTCTTCTTAGAGTCGGTCTTTCTCGGCGTCTTATTGTATGGGAAGCGACTCGTCGCGCCGGCGCTCTACGCCGCTTCGGCGGTGCTGGTTTGGCTCGGTTCGTGGCTCTCGGGGTACTTCATCGTCGTGACCGACGCGTGGATGCAGCATCCCGTCGGCTATACGCTCGCGCCGGATGGAACGATTCAACTGCAGAACATCGGTGCGGTTCTGTTTTCGACGTTCGCGCTGTGGCAGTATCTGCATGTCATGACGGCCGCGGTCGTCGCCGGCGGATTCATCGTTGCCGGCGTCGGCGCGTATTATCTGCTTTCGCATCGCGACCTCACCTACGGCCGGCGCTTCGTGCGGGCCGGGGTGATCGTCGGGGCGATCGCGGCGGCGCTGGTGATCTTTCCGACCGGCGACCGCAACAGCGCCGACATCACGAAATATCAGCCGATCAAGCTGGCGGCGATGGAAGGGCTGTTCGAAACGACCGAGCACGCGCCGCTGGCGATCATCGGAATGCCCGACGCAGTGCACCAGACGCTGATCGACCCGGTCTTCGTTCCTAGCGTTCTGAGCTTTCTCGCCTACGGCAACTTCGAAGCGAATGTGAAGGGGTTGACGGCCTATGCGCACGCGCTCTGGCCGCCGGTCGAGGTCACGTATTACGCCTATCACATTATGGTCGGGCTGGGCACGATTTTCATCGGTCTCATGGCATTGGCGGCGTTCTTGCTGTGGCGCAAGCTGCTCTACGACGCGCGTTGGCTGCTGTGGTTGCTGCTGCTCGCGATGCCGTTCCCATACGTTGCAAACGAAGCCGGCTGGGTCGTCAGCGAGGTCGGCCGGCAGCCGTGGATCGTCTACGGGCTGATG
>JBOHTW010000005.1:0-12560 GCA_050733835.1 Vulcanimicrobiaceae bacterium
AGCCCGACGTCGACCGCCGGACGAATGCCCTGGAAGAACAATTGCGGCGTCAGGTAGATCTGACCATCGGTAATCGAGATGACGTTGGTCGGGATGTACGCCGAGAAATCGCCGGCCTGCGTCTCGACGATCGGCAGCGCGGTCATCGAGCCGCCGCCCAGTTCATCCGACAGCTTGGCGGCGCGTTCGAGCAGGCGCGAATGTAGGAAGAAGACGTCGCCCGGGTAGGCTTCGCGGCCCGGCGGCCGCCGCAGCAACAGCGCCATCTCGCGATACGACTGCGCGTGTTTGGTCAAGTCGTCGAAGATGATCAGCACGTCTTTGCCCTGATACATCAGTTCTTCACCCATTGCGCAGCCGGCAAACGGGGCGATCCAGCGCAACGCGGCGGCGTCGGCCGGCCCGACGCAGACGATCGTCGTGAACTCGAGCGCGCCCTTCTGTTCGAGCGTCTGCGCGAGCGCGGCGATCGTCGAGTTCTTTTGGCCGATCGCGACGTAGATGCAGAAGACGTTGCGACCTTTCTGATTGATGATCGTGTCGACCGCGATCGCCGTCTTGCCGGTGCTGCGGTCGCCGATGATTAATTCGCGCTGACCTTTGCCGATCGGGATCAGCGCATCGATCGCGCGGATGCCGGTCTGCAACGGCTGCTTGACCGGCTGACGCTGAACGACCGATGGAGCGACGTTCTCGATCGTGCGAAACTTATTGGTCGCAATCGGACCTTTGCCGTCGATCGGTTGACCGAGCGGGTCGACGACGCGCCCGAGCATCGCTTCGCCGACCGGGACCGAGGCAATCCGACCGGTGCGGCGGACTTTGTCGCCTTCTTTGATATCCTTGTCGGAGCCCATGATGACGACGCCGACGTTGTCCTCTTCAAGGTTGAGGGCGACGCCCTGCTGGCCGCCGGGAAACTCGACCAGCTCCGACGCCCGTACGCTGGCGAGCCCGTAAACGCGCGCGAGGTTGGCACCGACTTCGATGACCGTGCCGATCTGGTCTTCCTGGACGCCCGTTTTGTACGTCGAGATCTGTTCCTTGAGGATACCGGCAATTTCGTCAGCGTTGATCATGCTTGTCCTTCGAGCGTTAGTTCGTGGAAAGGAGCCGAGCGAGTTCGTCGAGCCGACCGGCGACCGTGCCGTCGATGCGCTTATCGCCCATCGTGATTCGAATGCCACCGATCACCTTCGGATCGATCACGGTCGTTACGTCGTAGCGCGTCCGGTCGAGTGCAGCGATCCGAGCCACCAGCGCGTCGAGTTCGGCCGCCGGCAGCGGTCGCGCACTCGTTACCGTCAGCGGCGCGGCGCCGCGCGCCTGCTGCTCCAGTTCGTCGAACGCCCGGACGAGCGGCCCCAGCAGCGCTTCACGGCGCTTGCGCACGAGCAACAGCACCGTATGCAACGCAACCTCGTCAAGTTGCGCAAATGCGATCGCTAGCCGGCGGGCTTTCTCGCCCCGGTCGACGACCGGCGAAACGAAGAAGCGCAGCGCGTCGGCGTCGCCTTCGAACGCGCCGAGCACCGCATGGAGATCGCGGCCGATGCGCTCGACCGCGGTGCGTTCGGTTGCCAGGGAAAAGACGGCGGTCGCGTAGCGGCGCGCGAGTTTTTCGTTGGCCATCAGCGCCGGCCGCGTTCTAGCCGCGCGACGACGTCGCCGACCAGCCGTGCGTTGAGTGCCGGGTCCAGTTTACCGGGCGCTTGTTCCCGCGCGATCTCGAGCGCGCGGCGCACCAAGTCGTCGCGCAGCCGCGCCCGGCCGGCCAGCCGTGCACGGTCGAGTTCGCCTTCGGCATTGCGCACGAGCCGCTCGCCGCCGTCCAGTGTTTCGGCGATGATCCGTTCGTGTTCGCGCTGCGCTTCGCCGACGACCCGCGCCCGAATCGCCACGGCGTCGCGCTCGGCTTGATCGAGCTCGGCGCGGGCGGCGATCACATCGCCCTTGGCGCGATCGCGCCGGTCTTCGGCTTCGCGAATCGCCGCATTCTTCGCGCGTTCAGCCGCGCCGACCGCCGGCAAGAGATACTTCTGAAAGATCCAGATCATGGCGGCAAGAAACGCCAGCGCCCCGATGATTTGGCTCCACAGCGCGAGCTGTTCGAGGAAATGCGTCGTCGCGCTCATGCGGCGTGCTCGGTTCCGAGCGTTTGTGCAAGGATCGTCTCGGCGAGCCGCTGCGCGAGTTCTGCCTGCCGGCCGCGGCCGACCTCCAGCTCCTCGGCGACCGTCCGCTGCGCGGTCGAGATCAGCGCGTTGGCCGCGGCGGTATAGTCGGTCGTCAACCGATCGGCTTCGGCATTCGACCGCGCGCGCGCTTGGGCGATCTGCTCGTCGGCGTCGCGCCGCGCCGCCGCCCGCTTTTCGGTCGCCTGTTCGCGCAGGACCCGCGCTTCGGTCACCGCCGCCTCGTAGTCGGTCGCGAGACTATCGATATAACCGCGGCGCTGTGCGATCGCCGCCGAGACCGGTCGAAAAAACACGACATTCATCACCACCAAAAAGATGATGAAATTTACGATTTGGACGACCAGCGTCCCGTCGACCGCTAAAAAGCCCATGGCTCGGTCCGGCTACCTTAGCTCCGCGGCGACTACTTGACGTTCGCGATCGCGGCCGGAACGTTGCCGACCACAAAGAACAGGTAGATCGCCAGCCCCAAGCCGATGACCGGGAACGCTTCCAGAATGCCGACGCCCAGGAAGTAAAACGTGAAAATGTTCGGGCGAGCTTCGGGTTGACGGGCGATCGCCTCGACGGCCTTGGATCCGATCACACCGTCGCCGACTGCCGAGCCGACCGCAACGGCCGCGACGATCACGCCGAAGCTGAGGATGACCGAAGCAAGGATGAGCGCTTCAGAACTCACGGGTAGCTGGACCTTTCTTAGTGCTCCTCGGCGGTTGCCAAGGAGGTATAGACGATGGCGAGGAGGGTGAAGACAAACGCCTGGATCGTCCCGACGAAGAAGTTGAAGAACTGGATCAAGAACGGAATGACGGTCGCCACGAACGAGAGCCGAACGGGGCCGATCGCGACGTCCGACAGAATGATCACCGAGACGACGAACAGCAACAGCTCGCCAACGAAGATATTGAAGAACAGCCGCAAGCAGAGCACGATCGGCCGGACGGTTTCTTCGATGAGATTGATCGGGAAGAGCACCCAAAATGGTTTGAAGAGGTGGGAATAGGCCTTGATGCCGCTCTGCCGGATCGCCAAGAACTGGATCGACAGGAAAACGATCAGCGCGAACGCCGCGCTCGAGTTGAGATCGGCGGTCGGCGACCCGCCGAACGGCAGCCCGACCTGTTTGAACGGAAAGAACCCGACCTGATTCAACAGGAAGACAAAGACGAAGATGCCGACGAACGCCGGCACCATTCGTTCACCTTTGCGTCCGAGCGTCCCGATCGCGATATCGCTGAGAAAGTGAATGACCTCTTCGAAGACCGCCTGGACTTTGTTGACGCGGTGGGTCGTGTACGAGCTGCCGACCCAGCCGAAGAACGCAAACGAGATCGCCATCACGATCCACGTCGTCAGCACGGTGTCCACGTGGACGGTGCCGATGACGGGCCAATGCCACAGGAGATGCTCGCCGATTTTCTCGTGCACTTAGGTGTCTCGCTTCACTGTGCGCGTAACATCGATTGCGTAGAGGATGAGCGGCGTAAAGAACCCGGCGAAGTAGATGCCCATCGCCCACCAGGGGCCGTGTAGCGATACCATCACCGGAATCGCACCGAACAACAGGACGCGAACCACGCTCCGGGCATTGTGTACGGCGAGCGACCCGGATTCACCGAGCAAGCGCTCGCCGGCGCGCATCGTCATGAGCATGTACGCCAAACCACATCCGCCGCCGACCACCAGATCGATCCCGAACCGTGGCGACCGGGCTGCGACCAGCGCAGCGATCGGAAGGACATAGAGAAGCGTGCGTACGCTGATCGACCGCTTGCGTGCATAATAGGCACGCAAGTCGACCCCTGCAGCGGCGCCCACCGTGTTACGGGCCGCGGGAGCCGAACCCTCCTCGACTTTCATCGTACTTTTCATCGAACCGGGCTATTTCAGCAACGGCCCCATGCGCCTGGCGACGACGACCGCACCGGCTACAAATCCGATAAATAATCCGGCCACCACCCAGAGCGAGGAGCCGGTCCGCGCGGCTACCCGGATGCCGGCCACCAGCCCGATTAAAACGCAGCCGGCGAAGATCGCTCCGAAGCTGACGGCGTCCGAGAGGCGCATCGCCGAAAACCGTGTCCGGGGTCACACGACCGAGGCGACCGGGCCGAACGCTGCGGGCACGGTGCCTCCCCGAAGACGGCCCAGCAGCCAGCCCACGATCCGCTCGGCGGCGCGACCGTCGCCGTAAGGATTGCTCGCCCGGGCCATCCGCTCGTAGGTCAACGCGTCCGCGAGCAACGTCCGGGCCGCGCTCACGATCGCCGTGCGGTGTGCTCCGGTCAGCAGCAGCGTTCCGGCGTCGATGCCCTCGGGCCGTTCGGTTTGATCGCGCATGACGATCACCGGCTTGCCCAAGCACGGCGCTTCCTCTTGAAGCCCCCCGCTGTCGGTCAACACGAATCGACAGCGGCCGACCGAGCGGACGGTCGCATCGTAGGCCATCGGTTCGACCAGATGGACACCCGGCACGCCCGCGAGCAGCTCGTGAACGACCGGCCGAACTTGCGGCGAGGGATGAACCGGCCACAGGATCTCCGGCCGCTCGGGCAACGCGACGATCTCGCGGATCGCCGCGCAAATCTCGGGCATCCGATCGTGATTCTCGCGCCGGTGCGCGGTCACGAAGATCAGTGGGCGGCGCGGGTCGAGCCCCGCCCACTCCGCCGGATCGAGCAGATAGCTGCGCTGCGCGGTCGTCAAGAACGCGTCGATCACCGTGTTGCCGGTGACGAAGATCGTCGCCGTTGGGACGTTCTCGGCGAGCAAATTGGCGCGCGCGCGCTCCGTCGGCGAGAAGTGGTAGCTTGCGATCGTCCCGGTCAGCCGGCGATTCAGCTCTTCGGGAAACGGCTCCCAGATCGTGCGCGTTCGCAGGCCCGCTTCGACGTGGCCGACCGGAATACGCGCGTAGAACGCCGCTAACGCCGCCGCCGTACTCGTCGACGTGTCGCCATGCACGAGCACGACATCGGGTCGCGTCCGCGCCAACACCGATTCCAGGCCACCGAGCACGCGGGTCGTGATCTGCGTCAAGGTCTGACCCGTCGTCATGATGTCGAGATCGTCGTCCGGTCGAATCCCGAAGAGTCCAAGCAGATCGTCGAGCATCTCGCGGTGTTGCGCGGTGACGCAGACTAACGGTTCGATCGCCGGCCGGGCCGATTCGAGCGCCCGCACGACCGGCGCCATCTTGATCGTGTCGGGCCGCGTCCCAAAGACGCTCATGACGCGCAGCGGCTTCACGGCATCTTCACCAGTCCAAGCGCCCCGACGTGGCCGCCCGAGAGCACGAACGCAACCGCACCGAGTACGAACGAAACCGCGTAGATCAACAAGACCGCCTGGCGCACGTCGAGCCCGAACCGAAAGACCAGCAGGTGGTGGAAGTGGCCGCGATCGGCTTCGGTGATCCGCTTACCGGCGCGCGCGCGGCGCCAAATCGCCGCCGCCGTATCGAGCACCGGCAGCGCCAGCGTGATGATCGGAACGGCCAAACTGACGAGCACCGCCCCTTTGGCGGTAATCAAAATCGAGATTGTGGCGAGCACGTAGCCGATGAACAACGAGCCCGTATCGCCGAGAATGATCTTCGACGGATTGAAATTGTAGGGCAAAAACCCGGCGACGCCGCCGATCAGCGCCGCCATCAGCAGGGCCGCCAGCGGATGCCCGTGTTGCACGGCGATCGCGAACAAGAAGAAGCCCGAGATCGCGGTCGCACCCGCGAGCAGCCCGTCGAGGCCGTCGAGGAAGTTGATCGCGTTCATCATTCCGAGATACCACAGGAGCGTGATCGGAACCTCAACCCACAGTGGAAAGTCGACCCAGCCCACGTTCGGCAGAGCGATTCCGTCGATCCGGTAGCCGTAGATCATCGAGATCAACGCGACCGCCATCTGGGCCAGCAACTTGTTGCGCGGCCGCATGCCCATCACGTCGTCCCAGACGCCGACGAGCAAGATCAACGTGCCGCCGAAGAGCAGCCCGAGAAACCGCCGTAGGACGAAGAAACGCTCGGGATCGTGCGCCTCGCGCAGCAGGGCCGGCGCCGCTAGGCCCAGACCTAACGTGACGAACAGCGCCAGCGCAAAACCGAGGTAGACCGCGAGCCCGCCGATGCGGGGCTTGGGGTCGGCCAGCATGCGCCGCTCGTCGTTGGAGTCGAGCATGCCGACGTGGGTCGCCAACCGCCGAACGAGCGGCGTCGCATAGAGCGCGACGCCGAATGCAACCGCCGCGGCGAGCCCGTAAAGGATCGAGAGCTCGCGCGCCTCGGTCATGCCGAACTCGGCTGGCCGATGCGGAACCCTTCGAGGTTCGCGAACGGCACGAGCGCGACGCCGGCCTCGGCGAGCAGCGCAGCGGCGAGCGCGTCGGGATACGGCTCGCCGTAAACGATCCGCACGATGCCGGCGCTGATCAACAGTTTCGAACAACCCAGGCACGGTTGGTGCGTCGAATACGTGGTCGACCCGGCCAGCGCAACGCCATGCAACGCGCCCTGCACGATCGCGTTGGCCTCGGCGTGCGTCGTACGGACGCAATGGCCGTCGACCATCAGGCAGCCGACTTCGGTGCAGTGCGCCACGTGGCGCGGGGCGCCGTTGTAGCCGGTCGTCAGGATCCGGTGGTCGCGAACGACGACCGCGCCGACGGCCGCTCGCGGACAGGTCGCCCGGGTCGCAACGGTCCGTGCGACGTCCATGAAATACTCATCCCAGCCTGGTCGCATTGGCCCGGTCCTTACCCTCCGTTGCTCCCATGCCTTCCGGCCGGTGGCGGCGAAGCCTTCGCCGACGGCTTTGCCCCGCCACCGGAGCAGGCCGTCAAAGGAGGGTCGACCCTGATCGCCACGATCGCGATGCTCGCCGCGGCCACGCTCATCGTTCTGCTGCGCGCGCCCGACGCGCTGACCTTACTCGCATTCGCGACCGGTCGCGCGCGCCGCCGCCGCATTCTGCGGCGCCATCCGTCGCTCTCGATCGCCGAGCTGTTCGCGCGCGAAGAGCAGCGGGTCGCGCTGGTGATCGATTGCGCGCGCGCGCAACCGACCCTGGCTGCGTTCCTCGCGCACGCGTTGCAATCGCTTGAGTATCGCAACTACGCGATCGTCCTGCTCGTCCCGGCGGGTGCCGACGCGATCGCCGATTCGCTGCTGACGGCGACCCGCGGCTATCCTCGCGTTCGCGTCGCCGAGATCGATCCCGGTGACTACAATCGAGGCCGCGCAATCGACGGCGTGCTGCGGAGTCTCGACGCCGAGCGGCCGTTTCAAATCGTCGTCGAACACAATCCGTCGGGCGCGCTCCATCCGTTCTCGCTCGCGTTTTTCAACTGGCTGGTTCCGTTCCACGGACACGTCGCGCTGCCGAGCATCCCGCTCGACGCTCCGGGGATGCCGATCGGGGCGCAACTCGGCGCCGACCGGTTCGCGATCGCGCATTACCGGCGACTCCTCGGCGACCAGCTTCGGCTGCGCAACGACGCAGTGCTCACCAGCGGATCGGCTCGAGCGGCGCTCTTGAAGCCGGCGGATGAACCGCGCACGCTCGACTCGATCGACCTGCGGCTGCTCGGCTTCGGCCGTCTCTTTCGAGTTCGCGCAACCGAAGCGCGCGGCGCTTCGACGCGGGTGGGAACGCGGTACGCGACCGCCCGCTCGTTCAGCGGTCAGATCGCCGAACGCGCCGCCGAATTCGCGCACGGCAACGGACGACCGCTTGCAACGGCGCTCGCCGGTTGGGCATTTGTCGCGGTCGCCGGCTGGGCGCTCGAACGCCACGGCGTGACGAGTTGGCGCACGCCGTGGCCGTGGATCGGCGTTGGGGCCGCCGCGGCGCTCGCGTTTGCCGAAACGGGCATCTACGTGACCGCCTTCTACGGCAAGCGGCGCGCGCTCGGTTCGATCGAGCGGGTCGTGCCGGCGGCGATCGTCGAGGGCGCCGCCGCGTGGCTGGGACTGGTGCGGCGCTGCATGTGGGGCGGACGCACGATTCGCCCGCGCGGTTTTCCGCGCGAACTCGATCTCGCGCGGTTCGATCGCACGGTCCGGCGATTGATCGACGGAATCGTTACGCAACCCGCCGTTCGCGAACCGCCCGACCCAATCGCACCGATTTTGTCGGCGGCGTTTGCACCCAGGCCGCCGGCCCCGCCGCCGCTGCCGGTCTCACTCGACCTCGCCCACGCCCCGATCGGCCGTACGTTGCCGCTCGAGCTGCTCGCGGAGTACCCGCTCGCGTTCGGCGAGATCGGCGGCGAGCTGATCTTGGTCACGGCGTCGGAGATCGAACCGGCAGCGCTCGAAGAGGCCCGAACGCAACTCGGCGAACCGATCATCGTTCGCCGCGGTACGCTCGACGACGTCCGGCGCCTGCGCGCCGAGTTGCGCGCACAACTCGTCGTCCGCGCCTAGTCCGGCTACGGCACGTTGAAGCGGTTGGTGAGTTCGGCGACCCGGCCGCGCAAGGTCGTTTGTTTGACGCGCGGGCCGATGTCGTCGAGCGCCGCGGCGATGATTCGGCCGATTTCGCGAGCCTCGTCGAGGCCCATGCCGCGCGTCGTGACCGCCGGCGAGCCCAGCCGAATGCCGCTCGTCACCATCGGCTTTTGTGGATCGAATGGGATCGCGTTCTTGTTGACCGTGATGTGAATCTCGTCGAGGTACTGTTCGACGGCTTTGCCGGTGAGCGACTTCGGCGTGAGATCGACGAGCATGAGATGAGTATCGGTTCCGCCGGCGACCAGCCGTACGCCGCCGCGAACCAGCTCCTCGCCGAGCGCCCGCGCGTTCGCGATCACTTGTTCCTGATAACTGCGAAACGCCGGCTGCAGCGCTTCGCCGAACGCCACCGCCTTGGCCGCAATGAGATGCATGAACGGTCCGCCTTGAATGCCGGGGAAGACCGCCTTATCGAGTGCCTGCGCGTGTTCGGCCTTCGAGAGCACGAGCCCGCCGCGCGGTCCGCGCAACGTCTTGTGGGTCGTCGTCGTGACGTAGTCGGCGTACGGTACCGGCGACGGATGCAGGCCGACCGCAACGAGTCCCGCGATATGCGCCATGTCGACCATAAAGATCGCGCCGATTTCGTCGCAGATCTCGCGAAACGGTGCATAGTCCATCGTGCGGGGATAGGCGCTCGCACCGGCGACGACTAGTTTGGGCCGGTGCTCGCGTGCAAGGCTGCGGACCTGATCGAAGTCGATCCGCTCGGTGTCGCGTCGCACGCCGTACGAGACCGCATTGAAATACTTGCCACTGAAGGTCATCTTTGTGCCGTGCGTCAGATGACCGCCGTGGGCGAGCGACATGCCGAGCACCGTGTCGCCCGCCGTCAGCGCCGCGTAGAAGACGGCGGTGTTGGCCTGCGCGCCCGCGTGCGGCTGCACGTTGGCGTGATCGGCGTTGAATATCCGTTTGGCGCGCTCGATGGCGAGCGTCTCGGCGACATCGACGAACTCGCAGCCGCCGTAGTACCGGCGACCGGGATAACCCTCGGCGTACTTATCGGTCATCCGGCAGCCCATCGCTTCGCGGACCGCGGCGCTCGAATAGTTCTCCGACGCGATCAGCTCGATATTCTCGCGCTGCCGGCGATTCTCGCCGTCGATCGCAGCGGCGACCTCTGGATCTTGGGCGGCGAGGACGGACGGATCGACAGCGTGCATCGGCGACGTTCTCCTGGTGGCGGTGAGATGAGGATTCGAACCGAGCGTAGTTCGTTCGACGCGGCAAGCCCCAAGACTGCCGTCCGGCAGCCCGCCGGCGTTAGCGCCCGGCGCGTGTCGAGGAGCGCTTGCCCGAGGTCGGTCGCGCCATCTGTCCGCGGAAGATGCTGAACCACGCGAACGGGACGAGCCAAGCAACCCGCGCGATGCGCGACCAGCGGCCGTCGGGATGCGAGAGCGTCAGCACGTCGGCGAGCAACAGAACGGCAGTCAGCAAGAAGAGTCCGACGACGACCGGCCGCATCCGGCGCGGATCCAGCGCCGGCCCGGTGCGGTCGCCGGTTTTCGCGCGCGTTCCCATGTAGATTCCGGCGAGCATGACGACCATCGCGACGATCAGCAAGCTGCTTCCGACGCCAAACCGCGGTTTTTCGGGCACCGCGTCGAGTACGGCGCCGACGACAAACACCGCCGTCCCGGCGGCCAGCAGACCGATCGCAAGCGTCCATGGCGACCGCTGCAGCCTAGGCGCCGGCGCGACCGCGTCCACCGGAAGCGGCGCAACCGTCGCTGCCCGCCCCCCATCGCGACGCGAACCGCGTCGCGGCTTGCCCCTACTCAACTGCCGATGCGAGCGGCGGTGACTTCGGCACGGTTACGCCGATCATATCGTCGCGCGAGACGAGCGCGCCGCATTCGGCTTCGGTCAAGTGTTCGGTTCCGGCGGGTCGCATCGGCAGCACCATGTAGCGCATGTCGGCCGTGCTGTCGTGCACGCGCACGGTCACGCCGGCGGGCAGGTGGGTGCCGAACTCGGCGAGCACGGTCCGCGGCTCGCGGACGGCGCGCGAACGGTATGCGATGCTCTTGTACCAGTCCGGCGAGCGGCCGAGCAGCATCACCGGATAGCACGAGCACAGGGTGCAGACGATGAGATTGTGCACCGCCGGCGCGTTCTCGACGACGACGAGTTTCAGACCACCGGCATCGATCCCGAGTTCGCGCAGCGCGGCGGCGCCGTCGGCCAGCAACCGCGCCTTGAAACCGGGATCGAACCATGCGCGCGCGATCACTTGCTGGCCGCGCGCCGGGGTGCGCGCGTACATCGCATCGACCTCGGTCGCGATCTCGACCTCGGTCAACAGGCCGTTTTCGACCAGCAGTTCGCGCAACGCCCGTTCGAGCTTTTCGTACCTCGTCAGCGGCCGGTGAACGTGGTCGTCGTGACCGTGGCTATGCGCTTGGGTCATCTATTGCATTCTCCAGCCAGTGTTCGTAAATCTCGACGTCGAGCGTGTCGGCCGCCGGTCCGTCGTAATCCGGCCAAACTTCGGCTTGCCGGAAGCGCACGCGGTAGAGCGGCAGCGGTGCGGTCGTCCACCGGCCGTACGCCAGATCCTCGGGATTGCGAAAGGTTCCGCAGATGCGTTCGACGGCGCCGATCTTGCCGCGAATGTAGTGCGGCGTGCGGACGTGGCCGGCGTGCTCGCGGCTATCGACGCGGACGCGGTCGCCGACCGCAAATCGCGCGCTCATGTCGTCGCGTCCTGCAGTTCGGCGAGCTTTGCGTCGAACGCGGTCCGCGCGATCACGCCCTTTTCCAACATGATCGCAGTCAACGATGCGATCCATTTCTCGTAGTAGGCGCTCGTGCGGTACTCGCCGGCGGGCAGTGCCTCGATTCCGCGGCGTAGTTCGTCGACCGTCATCCGCGGGCCGCCCGTCCGCTTGGGGTCGCACAACAGCCGCATCATCGCGTCGACGCGGACTTCCCACGGCGCAAACGCGTGTTGCTCGCGCGAAATCGAATCGTCGTTCGGCTGGCCGCCGACGTCGTGATGCGGAAACGTCTGCGCGCCATCGACCGCGCCGCGCGCGAGATCGGCCTGCGCTTTGGCGCGTTCGGCCGGGCCGTAGTCGTCGAGCTTGGCGGTCCGGCGCGCGTGGCGGCCGCCGTCGAACGGGGTCGCAAGAAAGACGTCGACGAGCCGCTCGATCATCTCCCAACCGGTCAGCCGCTCGCTGAGCGCGAGCACGTTGGCGTCGTTATGGCGGCGCGACAGTTCGGCCGACAGCGGCTCGGTGACGGCGGCGCAGCGGACGCCCGGAACTTTATTGGCGGCGATTGCGATGCCGAGGCTCGAACCGCAGACGAGGACGCCACGGTCGCAGCGCCCCGACCCGACGGCCTCGCCGACGACGAAGCCGTAGTCGGGATAATCGACCGGCGTCGCGTCGTGGGTGCCGAAGTCGTGCACGTCGGCGCCCCGCGCGCGCAGCAACTCGGCGATGCGATCTTTGTAGGCGAAGCCCGCGTGATCGGCGGCCAGAGCGATCTTCATGGCCGAATCGGCTTCGACGGGCGCGCAGGGCGGGCCCGCAGCACCCCGAACCGACCGCCGCGATGAGAGTCGCCGCTTCGAGCCGTTCGTTCGCAACGGCGCTGACCGATGGAACCTTGACCCAACTCGAATGGCTCGACCTGTGCGCCAACGAGTTCGATCTCGACGGCGTCGTTCTGGACGCCGCACACTTCCCACGCGTTGACGACGAATATCTCGCTCAGATCAAGAAGCTGTGCGCGGATCTCGGGCTGACGATTGCCGCGGTCGCTTGCGACGAGCTGTTCGCCGCCGCGGGCGAGCCGTGGCTCGCGGCCGCCGCAACGCTCGGCGCGCCGCTCACAAT
>JBOHTW010000006.1:0-3400 GCA_050733835.1 Vulcanimicrobiaceae bacterium
GTTCCGACCCCCTGGGGCACGCCGTTCTCAGAGCCACTCTTCGGCGCGACGTATTGGTTTTCGGTCGGGCCGGACTGCGATTTATTGTTCGTCGTCTTCGGAATGTTGAGTTTGATTTTGGGCTGCGGCGGCGGCGGCGCAGTCGCTTTCGGCGGCGGCGTCGCCTTGGGCGGCGGGCTTGGCGGCGGCGGGGTCGGTGTCGGCGGCGGCGGAGTCGGTACCACGACCTTCACGATCTTTTTCGTCAATGTGACTTTCTCGGGTTTGGTATCCTCCGGCCGGAGGTTCTTGAAACCGCTGAACAACGGCCCGATGAGCAGATGCAGCGCGACCGAGATCACGAACGCCCAACCGAGGAAACTCTTGATCCGCTCGCGCGGCGGAATCGGCACCGGGAGCTTCGGTTCTTGGCCAGCCGGCATCAGTTCTTTTGGCCCTCGACGTGGTTGGCCAAACCGAAATTCGTCAAGTCCGCGCTCTTAGCAGCATCCATTACCTGCAGCACGACCCCGTAGTCGGCTTCGGGCGCGGCTTTGATGATGACGCTGTTATAGCGGTGGCCGGTCGCGTCGGCCAAATTGCGGAATGCCGCCGCCGCCGTGCCAATCTCGACTTCCTTGGAACCAACCGAGATATGATTCTTCGCGTCGATGAGCACGACGATCTGCGAGTCCTTGACGCGCTCGCTGTTTTTGGCGTCGGGCAGCTTTGGCTGTTTGGTGACCGACGTCAGGATGATGAAGATGATCAGCAGGACCAACAGCACGTCGGTAAACGGCGTGATGTTGATCGTCGCCATGACGTCGTCGTCGCCTTGCCCGGTGGTTACAGCCATATTTTATGAGGTCACAAATCCGACGTCTTCGAGACCGGCGAGTCGGGCGGCGTCGAGGATTTTGATGATGACGTCGTAGTGCGTCTTGGCGTCGGCGGTGATCGCGACGTGGAGGTTTCCTCGGCGCCGCTCGATCGCCGCCATCAGCGGATAGATCCCGCGCTCGTTGGTGCGGGTCCCATCGACGAAGATGACGCCCTGGTTATTGACTTCGACATCGATGATCTTCTTGGGGTTGTCGGGTTGAATCGACTGCGGACTGCTCTTGTTTGGCAACTCTTTCTGAAACCCCGGCGGCGTCACCAGAGCAGCCAAGATCATGAAAATGATCAGCAAGACGAGCAGCACGTCGGTGAACGGCGTGATGTTTATCTCCGCCATCACCTCTTCGTCTTGCTTGGCCGAGAGCAGCGACATCGCCGATTACTTCTGGGGAACGGGCTGATAGAGTTCGGTCGGAATCGGTTCGCCGGTGTTGTGGAAGTGGAGCATCTCGGCAAGTTGGTTGGCCGCAACGATCATCTCTTGATTGTACGCTTTGATGCGGGTCTTAAAGTAGTTGAAGAATATCACCGAAATCACGGCGACGAACAATCCGGCGGCCGTCGTGATCAGCGCCTCCGAGACGCCGGCCGCGACGACGGCCGGCGAAGCATTGCCCTTGAGCGCGATGTCGTCGAACGCATGGATAATGCCGAGCACCGTTCCGAACAGGCCGACGAACGGCGCGATGACGGCGATCGTGCCGATGATGCCGAGATACCGCTCGAGCTTGTTGAGTCGCTCCATTAGTGCGATCGAGAGCGCGTCGGTGATGTCGGCCCGGTTCTTGGTTCCGCGAAGCAAGCCGAACTCGAGAATTTTCGGCAGCATGCCTTTCTCTTCGCGGCAGACCTTTATGGCGCCGTTGATGTCGTCTTTCGCGACGCACGCTCCGATCGCACGCAACAGCTCTTTGCTGTCGCCGTGCTGCTGTGCAAAGAACCAAAGCCGCTCGATGACGATTGCAATCGCCACGACCGAACAGATCAGCAGACCGATCATCGCCGGGCCGCCGCGAATCAGGAATGCAACGAAGCCGCTGAACGGGTTTCCGCCGGAGTCGATAATTGGGGGCGCCGGCGTGGCTTGCGCGATCAGGGTCAAAAAGCCAACTGTTAGATGCACGCTTGTTACGGCGCCTCCCGCGGGTCATTTGAAAGTGACAAAAGCCATTGCAGCGACGTCGAGCCCCGGTCGCGGGTCTGCCTATTTACTGCGTCGCTGTGCATTTCCTCGCACCGCATCCTAGCGGCTCATCTGCTTGATCGCCGACTCGATCTGCGAGGCCAAATCGGTGTTTCCGGCGGTGGTCGCCGCGCTGTCGGCCTTCTTCAAATAGACCAGCGCCGCATCGCGTTTTCCTTGGTTGGCGAGCGCGACCCCGGCGGCGAAATTGGCAGTTGGATCGTCCGGCGCGAGCGCCAGCGCCTTATCGGCGGCGGCTTTGGCCTTGTCGTTTGCCGGGTTTGGTTTCGCCCCAAGGTAGGCGATCGCGGCGTTGGTGTACATCGTCGCCGCAGCCGACGGCGTCACCTGCGCGGCCTGCTCGTAGAGCGCGGCCGCGGCCATCTGGTCGCCGGCGGCCGTCTTGGCTCGCGCTTGCTTGGCGAACGCGTTGGCGATGGCGACTTTGCCGCCGGTCGCCTTTGGGTCGTCGGCGACGGCCCGGGCGGCTTCCGCCTGCGCCTGGTCGAGTTGATCGTTCGCCGCGAAGGCGGCGGCGAGATTGCTCTCGATCGGCGCACGTTTGCTCGGGGCCAATGACGCCGCCATTTTAAGCGCCGTTTGTAACGACGCGACGGCGGCGCTCGCTTGCCCCGATTGCAGTTGCGCGAAACCAAGGGCGTTGTGGGTAACGTAAGTCGGCGAGAGCTCAACCGCCCGCTTCGCCGAGGCGACAGCCGCGTCGGGGTTCTTGGCCTGCAATTGAGCGGTGATGTTATTCACATACGCCTTGATCGCTTCGTCCCGATCGGTCGCCGGAATCGTCCCGGCGGCATCGTATGCGGCCGCCGCCGCGGTAAAGTCACGCAACTCCGTGTCGGCCTCGCCAAGGGCCAACTCCGCGTGTTGGTCACCCGGATGGGCTTGGAGATAGGCCTCGAGATGCGTTTTGGCACCGGCGAAATTGCCGGCGCGGATCATTCGCTCGTAGGTGCCGAGTTCGCCCGCTTCATTGCCCGAGCTTACCGACGTCCCGGTGAACTTCAACGTGAAATCGTAGAACGCGAGGACCGCCTTTGCGCCGCGATGGGCCGGCGAGTATTTCGAACTCTTCGCGATTTCGAGGGCGGCGGCGTCGTCGCCGTGGTTGGTCGACGAGATGATCCCGTTGACCGTGAAACTCCCGTCGGCCTTGACCAAGACCTTCACGATGACGGTTCCGGGACCGGCCAACCCGGTCGTCGCAGTCCCGAGATGCAGCAATTTCGGCGCGAGGTAGTAGTCGGCGGCCGCAGCCGGCGCGAGGCTCGCGAACAGCAAGCCGGCGGCGATCCCCAGGGTGGCGGAGAGGCGTGCGTT
>JBOHTW010000007.1:0-4313 GCA_050733835.1 Vulcanimicrobiaceae bacterium
ATCCAACAGCGGGTGGCTGAGGACCGGCCAATGCGTTTGGGTTGATCATGCGCACGCTCGCACGTTGCAATGACTCGTTCGGTGGCACCTGCCGAAGGCGCCTCGTGTTCGATGGATTGCACTGGTGGCGGACAGCTTTGCGCAGATCGCCCGACCGCCCGTTGCCGGCCAGCAGCGCGACCGCCGCGCAGGTCAAAGATGAAGAACAATGGGTCCCGAAAACCGTTGATTGCGCAGGAAATGCTGCCGCTGGATCTGTGACGCGAAAACGTACAAAAGACCGCAGGAGAACAGATAATGACCGCTCCGGCCGCCGTTGAGCCTGGCAAATTAAGACCGTCACCTTCGATTACTTCGGCACGCTCGGGGACGTCGATCGAGGGAGCCGCCTGGCATGGGTCAGGTATTGCACGCAATTGGCCGGCTGGACCTCGATCAGCTCGAAACGTACCTTGGCTGGGACGCCGAGAACGTTCGCCTCCATCGCGGCTCGGCGCACCACCGATACCGCGAAGGTGCAGCCGGTTCCTCGACAACCTGGGCGAACGTGTCGTCATCGAAAGAGCTGCGTCGGACCTGAGCAACGCGCTGCTGGTTGGACTGGCGCGAGACTCCGCCCGCACCCTGTAGGCGCTGGCGTGCTCGATGCGCTCGCGCCCGCCTACCGCTCGATTCCCATCACCAATGTGGATAGCAACCTGTTTGCGCAGAGCGCGCTCGCATCGTGCTTTCCCGCAGTCGTCACCGCGTGAGATGGCAAAAAGCTACAAGCCATAGGAGCGCGTCTTTCGGTTGGCTTTCGATCGCCTCGCGTTTTCGCCGCGTGAACTCGTGCGCATCGCGATCTCGCCGTGGGCGGACATTGATGGCGCGAAGGCACTCGGCGTAAGGGTCGCCTAAGTCAACCGCGTCGACGACGTTCCGGGAAACTGGACACCCCGGACCGACTTCGAGATCGCCAATCTCGACGGTTTCGGAATAATCCCTTACCTCTGAACAGTGGGCTGGCCTTCTCCGGGTGGCTTGACAAATCGGCCGCGCACGTGTAAATATCTGAACTAATCTCATTTTGCAATCCCTCGGCCACATCATGGGCAGCATGACCGTACGAAGCAGTCCTCGCCGTGGTCAACCTCCTGGCGCCAAATCCCACCCACACAGGAGCTGTGAGAGTCCATGAATTCGACTCGTGCGCGTTTTGCATTGTCGGGCATCTCGACGATTGGACTTGCGGCGTGCGGAGGGCAGCAAGGCGGCGGCATGACCGCGATTCCAAAGGGTTCTGCCGCTCCAACGCGATCCGCGGCAATGTCATCAAGTCAACAAAACCTGCAGACCCAACTTGCAGCGATCTCATCCAGTCCGGATGGCCTCGTAGTGCGAAATGGTGTTGGCTCCCTCCTGACCGATCCTGCAGTGGCGGCTTTGGTGCAAATTGCTCTTCAAATGGGAGGGAGTAACCTAACCGAATTTCAGAAAAGTTTGCTTGCAGCGCTGCCCATCCTAGGGCAAGATCCAAGTCTTGTAACGACTGTTCTAGCTGGTACGACCCCCACCGCAACGCAGAGACGCTCGGCGAGATCAATTCTAAGACAACTCCGCCACAACGCTGCGTATCAGCAGCTTCTGTTGACCGCCGATCAGCTTGCGAAAGAAACAGACGCGATGCTGGCGGGCTACGTCAGCCAAGTTGTGACGAACAAAGCCAAGGCCTTACCGACTCCGTTAACCGCACTCGGGAACCCCACGTACGACGCAATCGTCACGAACTTTGCCAATGTCCGCAACTCCGCCGCTTTTGGAAACGTGTCAACCGCGCTTACCCCACTCCTCCAGTCTCCGGATTTCTTGCCATATCTGCAAAATCTACAAGCACCGGACGGCCTGATCGGTGGGATTCTCGATCTACTCTTTCCAGACAACGAGCCACGAGATTCGCTCATTGTAACCTTCATCCCAGGCCACGTCGTAGCGGCTATGCTTCTGCCTAGTGAAACCGACCCACCCGTAAATGATATCGTGACGGCGATTATCCTAATCATCGGCGCAATTGCCGGCATCTGCGCCGCCATCATTGGTCTGCTCATCATAGGTACAATAGCTCCCCCGGCGCTTTTGGCGACGGTAGCCATTCTTGGCATAGTAGCGGCTGCAGCCGGCCTTATCGGAGCCATCAATGCCCTATACGACGCACTAGTAGCCAGCGGTGGTAGCGGTGGCGCGGGTGGCTGACGGTGTTGACGCTGGCCTTAGGACTGCCGCTCGATCCAATGTCCGCTTTAGTACCGGACTAATTGTGTTGGTAGCGCTAACAGAACTCGCGCAAACCCGAATATGACCATCGAGTCGTTACCTCTTCGCGCGATTTTGGCCGGCCTTTTGGCTTTTGTCTTCATCGACGCGTTGGTCTTGCTGCCATGGCCCCGCTTTCGTCCCGTAGCTTTTCTGCTCCTATTAAGTTGCCTACCTATCCTGCTAGCTCTGTGGATAACGCAGCCCAAAGGGTAAATTTGAAGCTGGCTCGGTTCCGTGGATAGTCGGTAATTGAACGTCACGCGGCGTGACGCACCCTGCAAGCACGCGTCCCAGTTCGTGGTCGAGGCAATCGTTCATCGCAGACCACCTGATGGGGCGGCTATGCCGCGAGGTTCCCGCGCAACGGCATATGGAGGGCACGGTCAACGTGATCTGTCTCGACGTGCTGCGCGCGATGCAACGTGAACCCCAGACCGTGGCACGTTTCTTGACGAGATGCGACTGGCGCGGGGCGCCGACCGAAGACTCGACGCGTTCACGGACGAACTGGAGCGTCGTCTCCTACACGGTGAGAACTTCGACTCTACCGCGCCGTGTCATCGAGATGATGGCATTTGCGCTCCAAGCCGCGCTGCTCCGACGCCACTCGACTCTCAGTATCGCCGGCGCGTTCTGCGCAACGCGCATCGATGGCGACTGGGGCGGTGCATTCGGCACGCTGCCAATAGGTCTCGACACGCAAGGACGCGCGCGCGGTTCGCGAAAGCCTGACCCCCAGCGGCCGCGAACGGGGCGGTTCCTCTCCTTAGCCACTCGTTGGAGGAGGCAGCGCGTCGAGGCCTAGCGTGCGACGATCTCGAGGCGGTTTCCGTCGGGGTCGGCGAAGAACGCAGTGTAGTAGTTCGGGCCGATCTCGGGACAGAGCGCGGGAGGCTCGAAATCGCGCGCGCCGGCAGCCTGAGCGACGGCCGCGACCCGATCGACATCGGATGGCAATTCCGCGGCGAAAGCAACCCGTGAGGCGTTCGGGCAATGCGCGGGATCGGCGATCAGCGCCACCGCCTCCAGAATGTGGTGGTCGATGATGCGTACGTAGACGACCGTCCCGTCGGCCTGGACGCGACCGCGCATGCTGAACGCGCGCAGCAATGGATCGTAGAACGACCGGGCTGCGGCCGGATCTCGCACGCGCAGATCGAGATGATCGACCAGTCGATTGCTCATGACCGTCGAGTTCTCTACGCGGTGGTGGCAGTCCACCAGCGGGCGCCGACGAAACGGCCCGACGGCGCGATCGCGAACACCGTTAGTTTGCGAGCTCGTGCGGTTGCAGCCCGCCGACGCGAATCGAGATGAAGTCGTCCACACCGGCGCGTACCATAGATGCGATGGCTAAAGCCAAGACGCTCTTCTTCTGTAACTCCTGCGGCAACGAATCGGCCCGCTGGCTCGGCCGCTGTCCGGGCTGCGAAGCCTGGAACACGTTGGTCGAAGCGCCCGCACCCGAGCGCGCTCGCGCCGCGGCCGGCCGGCGCAGTCCGTCACCGGCCGGCGGACCGCTACGATTGGCCGACGTTCCAATCGCCGACGTCGCGCGACGCTCGACGGGGATGCCGGAACTCGACGGGGTCCTCGGCGGCGGTGTCGTGCCCGGCAGTCTCGTGCTCGTCGGTGGACCGCCCGGTGTCGGCAAGTCGACCCTGGTGCTGCAACTGGCCGCGCATCTCGCGCACGATGGGCCGGTCGTCTACCTATGCGGTGAAGAGTCGGCCGCCCAAACCAAACTGCGCGCGCAACGGATCGGCGCCGGTGACGAGTTGCTCCTGTTCGCCGAGACGAATCTCCGCACGGCTCTCGACGCACTCGAATCGCGCGCGCCGCGAGCCCTGATCGTCGACTCGATCCAGACGATGGCGTTGCCCGAAGTCGAATCGTTCGCCGGCAGCGTCGCCCAGGTTCGCGATTGCACGACCGCCTTGATGGAGTTTGCCAAGCGCCGGAACTGCGCGACGTTTCTCGTTGGGCACGTCACCAAGGACGGCGCGATCGCCGGGCCG
>JBOHTW010000008.1:0-2549 GCA_050733835.1 Vulcanimicrobiaceae bacterium
CATAGGCAAAGCGCGCATCGAAGACGCGAAAAACTCGCAGGTTAGCTGTACACCCCGTGCTGGATCCTGGTGAGGACGTCTTCAACCTGACGCGCGCCGATTTCCGTGTCGAGCATCGTCGTCGGGACGCGTTCACCCAAGGCCCAGTTGGGTTCGTTCAGCCAGGCAATCCCATCGTCGGCACCCATCGCTTCAACCGCCAGTGCGGCGATGCGCGCGACGCGTACGACTCGATCGGATTCGTCGCTCTTGAGCGGCGTGTTCGTACGAATGCGCCGGGCCAAGGTGCTCGCATCGACGTGGACGGCGACCCGCAGCTGGGTCACGGTCGTCTTGGTCTTCCGGGCTAGGCAATGCAAGGTTTTAGCCGGGAGGCCATTGCGAATGAGCTCGACGAGATCGCTCTCTTCGTGGATTGGCTTCTTGAGACCCAGAAAGGAGGCGACGAGCACAGATCGTGTCATATAACACTATTATAGGATTATCTGATACGAGTTGCAAGCGACCGCCGTGAGCGTCGCCAAAGAAAGGGGCCGCCACGCTCGGTTCAGACCCAGCCTACCGGTGATCCGGGTGCGGCGGTCGATGGCCTTAGCGTAGCGGTCCCTAAGAGCCGCGAGCCGATCGTCGCCGGCGGCGTGCGCGGCGAGCAGCTCGTCGAGCCAACCGTGCTATCTGATGACTCGACAAGAGTCGGAATACCCGTGGAATATACGGTTAACCTGGCAAGAAGCAGCGTCAGGCTCATTCTGATCGGGCTGCCTCCGCATCGCTCACTCTATGGTATTCGCTTTCGCTCCACAAGCGATGCTGCCAGTGCACGACGGACTTCAGGCCCGGCGTGCTACGAGCCCGTTCGAGGTGGCGAGGCCGAGGGAATGACACTCCCTGACGACGGAGCCGATGCGATCGAATCAGTCACTTGAACTTCTGCCGCGCAAACCCGCTTACTACTAGGTTCGCCTACCGGGAGTTTTTGCACTAAAAAAAGGGGACCCCTACTCGGAGACCGGGAAAAATCGAGGGCTGGCGCTGATCATTAGGAAACGACAAAACGTTCGTCGAACAAGGCCGTATCTGACGTATCTGGATTATGCGATCGCGCGCACACCCGAGCCCAACCTCGGTTCGACCACCTTCCTAAACTCACAACACTCACAACGGATGTCGTCTTGATGAACAATCGTGTGACCGTCAGCGTCGCGTTCGCGACCATGCTCGGTGTGAGCGGTTGCGGTGGAGGCGGCCCGCAAGGCGTGCCGCCGGGCGGCGGCACGACGGTCACCGTGTCGCTCGCCGGAGGCGCGCCAACCAGTGCCGTCGTCGCGATCGGCAACAGCACGACGTTCGCGCCGACCACCGTGCAGGGCAACAAGGTGAGCTTCGTCGTTCCGCCTGGCTCGTCGAACTACGCGCTCGCGGTCGCCTGTCCGCCGGCGAGCGGAGGTGTGGGAAACACGGAACTCGTCATTGAGGCGAATTTCAGCGACGGCGTTAGCTACGGGAGCCTTGGATGCTCCGGCATCCCGCTGGGAACGGCAACGGGCAGCTTCGATGTCACCCAGATCCCAGGGGCGACGTCCGCCAGTGTCGCTGGAGCCTTCGGTACCGACGCCCCTCTGAGCGGTACGAGCGGTCCATTTTCCGCGCAATTGGCGACCGGCACGAACGACGTTGCAATCATCGCGAACGACGCTAACAACATTCCGTTAGCGGTGAAGTTCGCTCGGGGTCAAAGCGTGCCGGGCACGATCAACGGCAATGCGCCGATCATTTTGACCCCTGCCGATCACCTAGGTAGCGCACCCGTGACGGTAAACGCGCTCCCGGCGGGGTATACGGCGTTCCCGGGATTGATTGCAACCTTCCAGACGGCGAATGGAACGCTGATTTCCCTCCCGGCCGAAAACCCCCCGTCGTACCGCGTTCTCGCTGCGGTCGACACGGCCGCCGGCGATTCGTATGCGTTCTCGAGCGTCGCCTCCAGTTCGGGTCCGGTGCCCAACGCCTTCGTCGTGGCGACCCAATACGCGCCGTTGGCAGGTGCGGTGACGCTGAACTACCCGATGCCCTGGAGCTACGCAGGGCCTGCGCCCGCAGCCTTTCCGACGTTCAATTTTGCCTACGCCGGATTTCCGGGAGTTTCCAAGCTGACGTACCAGGCGCAACTCGCCTGGCAAGCGAGTGCAAATACGACCGATACGATCAACGTCTTTGCGACCCCCGGGTATTTGGGCAGTCTGACGTCGATAGCGATGCCGAATCTCGCGGCCGTTCCCGGTTTCTTTGCGAGCGCGCCGGCTGGGGCAAAGGTAGGGTGGACCGGACTGATCTTCGGCGGGAGCGTTCAAGCCTTCGTCTACCCCCCGCCGGTTAGTGGATTGCGGTCGATCGTACAGGTCAGCGGCAACTACATCGAACCGTAGCTCACGCTATAAAATGAGATCGACGACGCGTTCGGTTGTGAACGATCGCACGCACACCGGAGCGAGCACCGGTGCCAACACCGTCCAACCCCAAAGGGGCGGCTTGATGAATCGTCAGGTGAT
>JBOHTW010000009.1:0-4631 GCA_050733835.1 Vulcanimicrobiaceae bacterium
CAGTTCATCCGAGTAGCGCGACTTGCGCATAGGCGACCTCCTGTGAGGGGGGAGTTCGTCGCGAAATTCTGGTTATCCGTGGACTAAGAAGTTGGGAGTGGACCCACTCGCGCTAGCCGAGGAGCGACGCAAGAAGCGCTTGAGGCGCTCGTCTTTCGGGTTATCGAGGATCTCGGCGGGTGAGCCCTCCTCAGCGATCACGCCGTCCGCAAAGAAGATTATGCGATCGGCAACCTCGCGCGCAAACATGAGCTCGTGCGTCACGACCAGCATCGTCATACCGCCGCGCGCAAGCGCCCGCATGACGTTCAGCACCTCTCCAACCAACTCCGGATCAAGTGCGGACGTGACCTCATCGAAGAGCATGACGCTCGGGTCCATCGCAAGAGCGCGCGCGATCGCCACGCGCTGCTGCTGACCTCCTGATAGGTTTACCGGATACTCGTCTACCTTCTGCTCCAAGCCAACGTCGGTAAGGAGTCTTCGCGCTCGTGTCTCAGCTGCCGAACGCGATACACCAAGAGCGTGAATCGGTCCAAGCGTGAGGTTATCGAGAACGCGAAGATGCGGGAAAAGATTGAACGATTGAAAGACCATACCGACGCGCGCACGATGACGCTCGTTTTCGCGCTCTGGCCGGCGGCAGCGCCGGCCGTCTGGACCAGCGCGATATCCCACGAGTTCCCCCGCGACGTAAACCTCGCCTGCGTCGTACTCTTCAAGGAAGTTGATCGTGCGTAGGAGGGTCGTCTTTCCTGAACCACTCGCTCCAATGACAGCAACAACCTCCTGTGTCGCAACATCGAGGTCAACTCCACGCAGCACACAAAGATCGCCAAAGCGCCGCTCCAGCCCCCGAATACGAATCAGCGGGTCGGCCTGCGCCGGTGTTTTACCGGTATGCGCGACTTCCGGTGTTCTCAAAGGCCCTTCCCTCCCCGTCAGTGTTTGAAGTGGAACCTAGCCTCGGCGATGCGTCCTAGCTGCGTCATGGGGAAGCAGATGATGAAATAGATTAGGATCGTGAACCCGTAGACCTGAAACGGCTCCACGGTCCGCTGCGCCACTTCGCTACTCGCCGTCGTCAGTTCCCACACGCTGATGACCGAGGCATAGGCGGTTCCCTTAACGAGAACGACCCAGACATTGATCACAGGCGGCAGCGCAGTTCGGAGAGCCTGCGGCAAAACCACCAGCCAGACCCGCTTCCAAAAGGAGAGACCAACGCTCTTGGCGGCCTCGAGCTGCCCCCGCGGAACGGCGGCGACCGTGCCGCGTACGACCTCACTAATGAAAAAGGTGAAATACGCACTTAAGGTGGCGACTGCCGTTACGTATGGACTGACGCTCGGCGGCATCGAAAAGTAACCGGCGAACAAGACCACCAAGAGCGGAACGCCTCGCACGACCCAGACGCACGCGCGGTTGATCTGATCCAAAACGCGGATGTGGTATGCGGCGGCGACCCCAAAGAAGGCCCCGAACACCGTGCTGATAGCGATGCAGACGACAGATATCCAGAGCGTGTTTACAGCCGCTCGCGCCAGGTAGGCCCAATTATCGATGATGACGTGCACTACGGAAGTACCGTCATTCGACGTACCTTAGGCGCTGCTCGAGATAGCGCGCGCCGACGTTCACCACGCCCGTCAGTACCAGATAGTAACAGGCGACCGCGACGAACACTACCGACGTCGCCGCGGTTTGCTCCTCGATCGCTCCTGCCTGGAGAGTCAACTCACCGAGCGCGATCGTCGACGCGACCGACGTATCTTTGATGATTTGGATAACCTCGTTCGTCAGCGCCGGCAGCACTTTAACGATCGCGAGTGGCAAAACCACCAAGCGCAACGATTTCCAGTACCCGAGTCCGAGGGCGCGGGCAGATTCTCGATTGCGCTGGCTCACGGATCCGATGCCTGCACGATAGATCTCCGAAAATGACGCGCTGTGCTGGACGGCGATCGCGATCCATGCAGCCGCAAATGGGGAGATCCGAATGCCGATAAACGGCAACCCGAAAAATACAAAAAACATTTGGACGAGCAGCGGCGTATTGCGCAAGACTTCGACGTACGCGCTGACGACCGAGCTGCCGAGCCGCCAACCGGCGACTCGGATCAGCGCAAGTCCGAGTCCGGCGACGGCTGCAGCAAGCGAAGATCCAACCGCAAGCCGAACCGTCACAGAAAGTGCCGGGAGAAACTGCGGAAGGATGTGGACAAAGAGCGCGACCGAGTATCCCATCGCGGTGCTGCGCTTGGATTTAGGGGCGCTCGGGCGGGGCGTGCTCGCCGAGCCACTTTTCGTAAATTTGGTTATAGTCGGTGTAGAGCGACCCGTGCTTCATCTCGTGAACCATCGTATCCAAGTAGAGCCACCATTCGAAATCGCCCTGCTTGAGGAAAATCGCATTGTTGAGCGAGCCCTTAGTCGTCCCGGACAGCATTGCTAACTGAGTGGGGTGCTGCTTCACTTGCCAAGCGAGGAACGGACGATCCGTGCACGCCGCCTCGGCTTGGCCGCTAAGGACCGCTTCGTATTGCGCGGCCTGCGAGGTCAAGAAGAGCGCATGCGCCTTGGGGAAAAACTCCTGTTTGCGCTGCCGGTCCGGCTCGATGTTCAGAAGAGCCACCGTGACGTTTGGGCGGTTTATGTCGGCGAAATTCTTGATCGCGGATCCCTTCTTGACCAGACAGCCGTTCCCAGAGTCGATGTAGCCCTCCGTGAATGCGGCGTTTAGCAAACGGGCCGGATAGATCGTCGTGTTCATGATGCCGAAGTCCGCGCGACCAGAATTGACGGTATCCCAGCGCGCATCAAAAGAGGTGCGGACGAACTCCACCTTGTTAGGATCGTTAAAGAGCGCCTTCGCAATTAAATGCGCGATATCGATGTCAAAGCCGGCGAGCTGACCGTCCTTGTCGATGAATTCAAACGGCGGCGAGACGGTCGTCGTCGCGACACGCAGGGTACCGCGCGCGAGGACCTGCTTGAGCAATGATTCCTGAGCGGTCGATTGAGCACTCGCTTCGCGCGTTCCCGCGTGAAGCATCCCGAGCGCAGCCGAACATCCCACTACGGCAGCGAGCAGTGTTGCCCCGATTCGTATCTTCCCGATCTTTCTCATCGTAGTGCCTCCAAGAGAGCGAGAGGGATTGGTGCCGCTAGGTGCCCCCGAAAAGGAGGGCCCGGATTTTCGCAGGATCGGCGATGATGGTCGCAAGCTTGTCAAGCGACGCGTCGATTGCGCGCGCGAACTTCGCGGCGCCACCAAATCGCTCGAGCGACTCAGGCCGCACGAACTTTATGAGAAGATCGGCGCCGCCAGGCGGGACTCCGACAAAGTGGACCGTCATGATCCCATAGTCTTGTAACAAGAGCATGCACAGCGCGGCTTTCGCCTCGTACGGGACGAGGCGCGACTCGCGCACGCGGTCGGGGCCGCGCTCCAGCGCGATCGTCAAGATGTCGTCTGCGAATAGTTGTGCGGTTACCGGCGTTTCGTGCAATCGGTTACCGAAGATCGCGCGCAGTTCGGCCGCGACCTTCTTCGTGGTATCGACCAGCGTCTGAACGCGTTCGCGGGTATAATTTTCTAGTGAGCGGACGACTGCCGGATAAAACATTGGCCGCGCTTCTAGGCCCATCTCGAATCCACGTACGCGAATGCGCGAGACGAGATCAGCGCGCCCGGCCATCAAGCCAAAGCGCGGCCCGATCGTGCCGTATTTATCGAGCCCCGTCGCGCCGATATCCACGCCGAACTCCAACATTTTCGGCTGGTCAAAAATGGCAGGTCCTACGCGCGCGCCGCCTGCGTCGTCGACATAGACGAGCGCGCCGCGTGCATGCGCTGCACCGATGATCCGTTCGATCTCCTCTTGGCCGAGCAGATCGTATGTAACCGCCAAGCGGGTTAGAACGACCAGCGGCACGCGCGACTTTTCGGCTAACACGCTCTCGAACTCGTTTGCCCCGGAAACGTCAATGAACGTTGCGCCCGCGAGGGATGCGGCCCGCATTACTGACGGGTGGCTATGGGTCGCCGAAACGCCAATCACGATGTCGCCCGGTGAGACCAGGGTCAAGACCGTCGCCAGCGTCGCGCCTGTCAAGCGGTTGAAGACAGCAAAATCGTGCTCAGGCGTCCGCCCGCCAAGATGCTCAAGCGCTGCCGTTTCAAGGCGGTCGTAGTAAATTGCCGGCGCGATCTCGTCATCTGAGAGCGCGATCTCCGCCGGCTCCAGCGGCAAGCCGTGGTCAAGGCCCGTGAAGTTATAGACGTTCCCAACTCCGCGCTCGCGGACGATCCGCCAGGCGTGGCGAAGTTTTCGGAAGTCGTCTTCGGTGCTCGCGAGAACGCTACCGCGGGCGTACGTGAGGTTGGGCGCGAAAGCATTACCAAATCCGTCTACGTTATGCTGAATCGTCTTCATGTCTTGTGTCCTCTGATCTTGTCGCGTCGTTTATGCAGGACAACGCAAAGGTGAGTCATGTGATCGATAGTCCCCCACGAGATTTCTTTGTCTCATCGAGGCCTTGCATCGTTGAAGCGGTGTCGATACTATCTGGATACAACACCTTACGCTCTGTGAAATGCGAGCAGTACGATATGGACATTGCACACG
>JBOHTW010000010.1:0-5839 GCA_050733835.1 Vulcanimicrobiaceae bacterium
CTCGCCACGGTCGCCTTCGGCTTGCTCGCCGCCGGAGCTTGGAACGCGGCGATCGCGGCGCTGCTCAAAGTGTTTCTCGGGCCCGGCAACGGCGTACTCGGCGCATTCATCTATGCGATCCTCGTTACGATCCTTGCGATCTGGGTGATCAATTCGCTTGGGAAACTTGCCGACAAGGATTCGGTGGCCATCAAATAGCGCAAACCAAGGCGGGACGGGGTGTGCCGGCTCGAGGTCGAAGGCGACCGCGTGAGCACGCGCATCTCCGACCGTCTGTTCCCGACAACGATTGCGGGCAGTCTTCCCAAGCCGGCGTGGCTGGCCGAACCCGAACGCCTGTGGCCGCAGTGGTATGAAAGCGGACCCGAACTCGCCGTCGCCAAGGCCGATGCCACCCGGGTCGCGATCCTCGAACAAACGCGCGCCGGAATCGACGTTGTTACCGACGGCGAGCAGTCGCGCCGCCACTTCGTTCACGGCTTCCTCGAGCGCATCGACGGCGTCGACTTCACGAAGATTCAGCGGCGCGGCATCCGCGCCGATCGCTATCAGGCCGACTGCCCGACGATCGTCGGGCCGATCGTGCGGCGAACGCCGGTTCACGTCGACGAGATGCGGTTTGCCCGCGGGCTCACCGATCGCGGGCTCAAGATCACCCTGCCCGGTCCGATGACGATCGTCGACACGCTCAACGACGAGCACTACCGCGACCGGCAGGCCGCCGCGCTTGCGTTCGCCGATGCGCTGCGCGCCGAGATTGCCGACCTCGCGCGGGCCGGCGTCGACGTCGTCCAACTCGACGAGCCGGCGTTCAACGTCTACTTCGACGAAGTCGCGGCCTGGGGTGTCGCGGCGATCGATCGCGCGCTTGACGGCGCCACGGTGAAGACGGCGCTGCATATCTGCTATGGCTATGGCATTAAGGCCAACATCGATTGGAAGCACGAGCTGGGCGAGGTCTGGGACCAGTACGGGGTCATCTTGCCGCTGGTCGCCAAGAGCCGCGTCGACCAAGTGTCGGTGGAACTGGCCGGCTCGCACGTGCCGGCGGCGACGCTCGCGGCACTGCGCGACAAAGAGGTCGCCGTCGGTGTGGTCGACGTCGCCAACGATGCCGTCGAGACGCCGCAGCAAGTCGCCGCGACCTTGGAACTCGCTGCGAACCATGTTTCGCCCGAAAAAATCTGGGCCTCGACCAACTGCGGAATGGCGCCGATGAATCGCGATATCGCGTACGCGAAGCTCCGGGCGATCGGCGCCGGCGCAGCGCTCGCGCGGGCGCGCGCCGGGGCTCGACGATAGCGGCGCGGGAGGTGTGAAAGAAGTCTGAAGGGCGTCGGCGAGCGAATTCAGAGCCGTCTCATCTCGGGTTCGTACGCTCGCTGCACGTTTCCGATGAGAGGACACATCATGCGATTGATTTTTCCCGCCCTGCTGCTCGTGCTCACGCTGGTATCCCCGTTGCTCACTCAGGCCAAAGACAAGTCGGTCACCGTGAAGTTCCAAGCTCAGAACAACTCCGGCGAGACCGGAACGGCGACGTTGACGCCGGACGGTGACGCCACGATGGTGACGATCAAGCTGGCCGGTGCGCCGGCCGATGCGCAGCCGGCGCACGTCCACGTTGGACCCTGCGCGAAGCTCGATCCCAAGCCCAGCTACCCGCTCCAAAACGTCACCGGCGGCAAGTCGACGACGAAGCTCGATGTTCCGATTTCGAAGCTGATGTCGGGCGAGTACGCGATAAACGTGCACAAGTCGACGAGCGATATCTCGACCTACGTTGCGTGCGCGGACCTGAAGTCGGTGGCGAGTTCGAACGCGTCGAACGGGACCAACGACTCGAACTACGGCGGACCCAGCAACGTGCCCGGAAAAGCGTACTGACCTGGGGGCGCTACGCGGCGACCGTTGGGCGGTCGCCGACTCGGTAGAGGATCGCTTCGGAGAGGTGCTCGACGCCGACCTCCGGCGCGGCCGCGAGGTCGGCGATCGTGCGCGCGACTCGCACGATTCGATCGAGCGCGCGGGCCGAGAGCGTGCCGCGTGCGGCCGCCCGGCGCAAGAGCGCGGCGGCGTTCCCGTCCAGCGGAGCGAGGTGCCGAAGTTCACGCGCCGCGATGGCGGCATTGGTGGGCATCGTCCGGCCCGCGAATCGCTTCGTCTGGCGGGCGCGCGCCGCTTCGACCCGGTTGCGGATCGCGGCGGATGGTTCGCCCGGCCGTTGGGCGAGGAGCTCGTCGAACGGGACTCGCGCGAGTTCGACGTGCATGTCGATGCGATCGAGCAGCGGGCCGGAAAGCTTCGCGAGATACTTCGCGATTGTGGCGTCGTCGCAGCGGCAGTCGCCGGTCCGCGAACCGCGCAGGCCACACGGGCATGGATTCAGCGCGACGACGAGCGTGAAACGCGCCGGAAACGTCAAGGTCGCATTGGCCCGCGCGATCGTGACCGCACCGTCCTCCAGCGGTTGACGCAATGCCTCGAGTGCCGACCGGTGGAATTCACCGAATTCGTCGAGGAAGAGAACTCCGCCGTGGGCCAGGCTGATCTCGCCGGGTCGCGGCGTGCTGCCGCCGCCGACGAGCGCCGTCGACGAGATCGTATGATGCGGCGCTCGAAACGGCCGTGCGGCGATCACGCCGCCGCCGGCAAGCAAACCGGCCGCACTGTGGATTCGGGTGACGTCGAGGGCTTCGTCGCGATTCATCGCCGGCAAAATCGACGGCAACCGCTGCGCGAGCATCGTCTTACCGCAACCGGGGGGGCCGACGAGCAGCACGTTGTGCCCGCCGGCAGCCGCGATCTCGAGCGCGCGCTTCGCGGTCGCTTGACCGTGCACGTCGGAAAAGTCGCCGCGGTCGGCTGCGGCCGGCGACTCGAGCGCCGGCGCGGGAACGTGTCGAAATTTGTCGCCGTGCCCGGCGAGCACCGCGACCGCGTCGGCGAGATGAGCGACACCGTAGACGGAGAGGCCGTCGACCAGCGAGGCTTCGGGAGCGTTTTCGACCGGCACCATCACTCGAGTGATCGCGCCGGCGCGGGCGCCGAGCGCCATCGGCAACACGCCGCGGACCGCGCGCAGCCGGCCGTCGAGCGCCAATTCCCCGAGCACGACGAACGGCCGGAGCGCATCGGGTTTAATCTGTTCGTCGAGGCTCAATAGCGCGAGCGCGATCGCCAGGTCGAAGCCCGGCCCTTCCTTGCGGACGTCGGCGGGCGACAAGTTAACGAGCAATTTCCCCGGCGGAAACGCGAACCCGCAGTTGTGAATCGCCGCCCGCACGCGCTCGCGCGACTCGCCGAGCGCGCGATCCGGCAATCCGACGATCGAGAAGTTCGGCGTTCCCGCCGAGCTATGGGCCTCGACGCGAACGACGTATCCGTCGACGCCGAGCACCGCCGCCGAATGAGCCACAGCCAGCACGCCGCATCCCCCGAACCGCGTTCACGCCGACGAGATGCCGTCGCTAGTGACCACGATGCATCTCCAGAATTGGCATCGAACGTAAAGGCACGGTCCCGGTGGGAGCTTGCCAGAAGATGGTCATTCTGCTAGCCTAGACTGCATGAAGGACCCAATTTTTAACATCGCCGAAGCAAAAATGCACCTGTCGCGTTTGGTCGAGCGAGTCGAGCGCGGTGAACGGATTACGATTGCGCGTAACAACCGTCCGGTTGCGGTCGTGTCGCCGGTCCGCACTTCACCCGAAGACGTGCTCGCCCGGATCGACGCCGTTCGAGAGCGAATCCGCAAACGCAACGGCGGCCGAGCGCTGTTGAAGCGTGGTGAAACGTGGCGGGACCTCATCGACGAAGGACGCCGTGCTTGAGCATCGTCCTCGACGCCTCGACCGCATTGGCCGCCATATTGCCCGATGAGGAATCGGGCTTCGCGCGAGCCGCAACCGCGCGCGCCGTGCACGAGGGTCTGGTGGTTCCGGCGCTTTGGCCCTACGAAATTCAAAATGCGCTCGCGATGGCGTTTCGCCGGAATCGCATCGACGCTGAATCCTTGAGCGATGCCCTCGACGCGTTGCGCGGCTTGGATGCCCAGCTCGAACCGCCGCAGGGACTCGGCCATGAACTTCGCCTCGCGCAAACGCATGGATTGACCGCCTACGATGCCGCTTATCTGGCCGTCGCGCTCAACACGGGTGCGACCCTTGCGACCAACGACCAACGCCTCCGGCACGCGGCGGAGAAGGTCGGCGTCGCGCTGTTCGTACCGCCTCCATCAGAATCGAGCAAGTCTCCGCGCAAACGCCGTTGAGGAGCTTCCGCTAGCAGAACGTTGCGGTCGTCGACTCCGCGACTAGCGGTGGCGGAGCGAAGCGCGCCGCGATAACAAACCCTTGAGCCGCCGTTAAGCTCGCCATAACGTGAGGCCGTTACCGTGGCCGTGTCCTACGCGTTCGTATGAGGGGAGTTTGTCGTGCGGCTCGGTTTCAGGCTGCTCCGGTCACTGTTGGTGGCCTGTTGCGTTGCCAGTTTCGTCATGGCGCCGGCGCTGGCGCAAGTTTCGACCGGGACCGACGTCTCGGGCACGATCGTCGACCGCTCGACGGGGCTGCCGGTCGCGGGCGCAACCGTAGCCCTCTACGCGGGCGACATCGTGGCCGGCACGATGACGACCGACGTAAACGGCACGTACACGTTTCCGGCCGTAGCGACCGGCGAGCACTACATCGAAATCACGGCGCTCGGATTCGGGACGTCGCGGTCCGATCATTTCAGCGTCGCCGCCGGGCGGCCGGTCGTTCTCCAAAATGCGATCGAGCGCGTGAGCGCCGACCGCGGCGATCTCAAGAACATTGCGACCGTCAACGTCGGTGGTTCGCGCGACCTGCAGACGACGACGGTCATCCACAGCGACATCGACGCGAGCACCTTGCAGCGCGAAAACTTCGTGCGGGTCGGCGATGCACTGAACGCGATTCCGGGCGTCAACCTCGCCTCTCAGAGCTCGGCGGTTGGCGACGACGTGTTCGTCAACATCCGCGGCGTCGGCGTCACCGAATCCGCAACCTTGCTCGACGGCCACCCGATCGGTCCGGTCGGCGTCGCGGCCGGCACGTTCTTTAACGGCGCGCCGACGGCGTTCGACTTCCAAGACACGCCGTCGTTCGCGCTACGCAACATTCAAACGGTCTTCGGTTCGGGAGCGCTCGGACTCTACGGCTCCGACGCGATCGGCGGCGTGGTCGACCTGCAGACGCTCGACCCTACGCCGGCCGCCGAGTTCCGGTTCCATCAAGGGATTGGCAACAACGGCCAATCGACCAACGTCATTAGCGCGAGCGGCACCAACGGCCGGCTCGGCTACGTCTTCGTCAACGGCGTTGAAGGCAGCTACGGAAACTTCGCGCCGCAAACGATCGCCCAGACCGGGCTGCTCGGAACCGACTACCGGTCGGCGACCCTCACCGCGAACACCTATCCGGTGAGCGGAAACTACTTGCTGCGCACCGACCTGCTCAAACTACGCTACGCCCTCTCGCCGGCGACGACCTTGACCTTGACGGGTTACTCGGGCACGTCTTGGGACGACAAGAGCGGGAACGGCGACAACGACTTCCTGACGTTCGACCAGCAATTCTACACCGGCAATCAAACGATCGCGAACGGCGGATCGACGATTACGAATCCGGCGACGACGAACACATTTAGCTGTCAACCCGGAACGGCCGGTGAAAACGGCAACCCGACGACGCCCGGGATCGCCGTGCTGACGAACGCGGGTCCGGCCTGCTACACGGCCCAGCAGTTCGCCCGGGCGTCGAACGGCCCAGCCGGCGGAGGCGTCGGTCCGTTCCAAGCGATCCGCAATCAAGACTAC
>JBOHTW010000011.1:0-1566 GCA_050733835.1 Vulcanimicrobiaceae bacterium
CGGCCAAGCACTCGGCGACGCAGTCCTCGTCGCACAACGCTTCGTCGCGGATGCCCGCGTGCACGCACGCGAGCTGGCGGGGATGCGAGTCGCGTTCTAGCCGCAGTTTGCGGACACGATCCTACCGTGGTAGGATCGCCGGGATGAAGAAATCGCGAAAGCTTTCGGTGAGCGTCGACGGATCCACGCTCGATGAAGTTCGACGGTTGACTCCCGGCGTGACCGTCTCTTTTCTCGTCGACGAGGCGCTGCGGCAACAGCTGGCCCGCGCCCGCTTGACCCAGCTCCTCGACGAATGGGAATCCCGAAGCCGGGTTTCGTCCCAAGAACGACGCGAAGGAGAAGCCTTGTGGCGGGCAGCCGTATCGTCCTCGATTCAGGCGCGCTCTCGGCGCTCGCGGCGCGCGATGGCAGAGTCGTTGCCATCCTCCGCAAAGCGATCGAAGAAAAGAGTGAGATCGCCGTCCCTACCGTCGTAATCGCCGAATCGACGACCGGTACCCCGCGCGATGCCCCGACCAATGCGGTCCTGCGAGCACTTGCGTCGGTCGTGGTTCCGCTCAGCGAGCCGCTCGCGCGTGTGGCCGGCGCCTTGCGTTACCGCGCCCGGCGCTCCGGCGCCGACACCGCCGATGCGATCGTCGTCGCGACTGCGGATGCGTCGCGCGGGTCGATCGTTCTCACCTGCGACCCGGCCGACATGCGAAGCCTCGTGGCCGTCGAAGGCAAGAGCGTCGTGCTTTCGGTCGGCGGGCGCTGATCGCCGGCCTTGGGCCGAAAGACTGGCCGACCTCCGCAGGAGCGGGGCCGCGGCCCCCGAACGCGCTCGCCGATTCGGAGGCGGCCCATGGACCGTGCGGGTTTTCGTGCATGGAGTTCCGGTCGCGTGCGTGCGGCCGTCGCTGCGTGCATCGCGTTCGCCGGCGCGGCAATCCTCGGCGCGGCGCTGCACCATCCGCTCGCAAGCGCCGGAACGCTGCGGACCTACTACATCGCGGCCGACGAAGTCGATTGGAATTATCTCCCGTCCGGCAAAGACGAAATGATGGGCGGGCCGCCGCAGGGCGAGGCCAAGCTCTTGACCGAGCACGCCCCGGGCCTGATCGGGTCCGTCTACCGCAAGGCCGTCTACCGCCGGTATACGGACGCGACCTTTCGTCATCTGATGCCGCGTCCGGCAAGCGAAGCCTACCTCGGGATCCTCGGGCCGGTCATCCACGCGGAAGTCGGCGATACGATCACGATCGTCTTTCGCAATAACGGCACGCACCCGTACAGCATCCATCCACACGGCGTCTTCTACGCGAAGGCTTCGGAGGGTTCACCGTACGACGACGGCGTGAGCGAGAGCGCAAAAGGCGGCGACTCGGTGGCGCCCGGGCATACCTTCGTCTACCAGTGGAACGTCCCCGAGCGGGCCGGGCCGGGACCGAACGACCCGAGTTCGATCGTGTGGCTCTACCATTCACACGTCGACGAGCGGCGCGACGTCAACGACGGCTTGATCGGCGCGATCGTCGTGACCCGCCGCGGGATGGCTCGCCCGGACGGGACGCCCAAGGACGT
>JBOHTW010000012.1:0-2137 GCA_050733835.1 Vulcanimicrobiaceae bacterium
TAATAGTGTTATATGACACGATCTGTGCTCGTCGCCTCCTTTCTGGGTCTCAAGAAGCCAATCCACGAAGAGAGCGATCTCGTCGAGCTCATTCGCAATGGCCTCCCGGCTAAAACCCTGCATTGCCTAGCCCGGAAGACCAAGACGACCGTGACCCAGCTGCGGGTCGCCGTCCACGTCGATGCGAGCACCTTGGCTCGGCGCATTCGTTCGAACACGCCGCTCAAGAGCGACGAATCCGATCGAGTCGTGCGTGTCGCGCGCATCGCCGCACTCGCGGTCGAAGCGATGGGTGCCGACGATGGGATCGCCTGGCTCAACGAACCCAACTGGGCCCTGGGCGACCGCGTTCCAACGACGATGCTCGACACGGAAATCGGCGCGCGTCAGGTTGAAGACGTCCTCACCAGGATCCAGCACGGGGTGTACAGCTAACCTGCGCGTTTTTCGCGTCTTCGATGCGCGCTTTGCCGATGCGTCCTTGACCGGCGAGGGCGCGGCGCTCACCGGTGGGCGATGGAACTCGCGTGGAATCCCGATCATCTATACTTCGACGACCCTTGCCCTTGCGCTGCTCGAAATCATGGCGAATGCCCGCCGGCGAATCCCCCCGGATAAAGTGTTCACGGTCATCGACATCCCAGAAGACGTTAGCGTCGAGAACCTCGACCTCGACACACTCCCACCGAATTGGTACAGGAGCCCCGCCCCGAGTGCGCTGCAGAGGATCGGCGATCGCTGGGCGACGCAGTGTGAGTCCGTAGCGCTCGTCGTCCCAAGCGCCGTCGCCCGAATCGAAAATAACGTGTTGCTGAACCCCGCGCACCCGGCCTTCGCCCGCCTTACGATCGGTACGCCATGCAATATCCCCGTCGACGCTCGATTGCGAGGTCGGAGTGTGCGATCGTGAACGTGAGAACGACGGCGGATCGTGACGGTCGTCACGCCCGCGGTTCGCCTATCGTAACATTTCGGCAATATCGAGAAGGTTTGCAGCGAGCGACCAAGGTGGTCGAGCCGCAGGCGACCCAGGGCGGCTACGATCGAGGCATCGACTTGCCAATCGCCAATCCCGCGAACTACCCTTACGCCGACGAATCGTGACGGCCGTCACGCTCGCACTCGGTCAGCCGACTGATATTCTTTGTGAATGAATCCTAATTCGTATCGAGGTTGGCAAATCAATCCTTCAAGTTGTCAGTTCTCTCTCGGGCACGGCCCGATCGGCAAGCGGTTTAGGTTGTAGCCAGACTCTGGTAGTCGTTGAAGATCGCGTCGAGCGGGCTATTGTCGAACGGGGTTGCGTGGTGGATGTAGCCGCGCAGCACGGCGACCGAGCGGTGGCGCGAAACGCGTTGGATGTTGGCTTCGGGGACGTGGCGCTGGGTGGCTGAAGTGATGAATCCGGCGCGTAGACTGTGGGCGGCTCAATCGCCGTCGATGTTGGCGGCGGACACCGACGGCGAAATCCATGCCAAACGCGACGACACCCTCGTTCGCACGCTTCGGAAAACCTACGGCGACGATTTTCTGCCCAATTTCCGCAGCGACGCGACCCTTCGTGCAACTCCTCTGGCAACGGGGCCGCGCGCATGAGAACGAGGTCATCACCACTTTACGACGGGCCATGTTTGACATACTCCCCGGCCTGAAGACCGAGGATTCTCCGAACGCATCGCTCATGCGACACGACGGGTTTCCTGCTTCGCCGATCCGTCTAGCGATGAATCTCCACAGGCGATCCGGACCTGCCCGGCCCTTCGTAGGATGTTGATTGCGGCATTCGTGTCGGCGTTGGCGGCATGACCGCAGGCGATACACCGAAACGCCGCCTGAGTTTGCCGGTTCTCGGCGCTTACGTGTCCGCACGCCGCGCAGGTACGGCTCGTATTGCGCGGATCGACCAGCAGCAGCGTGCCGCCGTTCCACGCCAGCTTGTAGTCCAGTTGGCGCCGGAACTCGCCCCAGCCTTGAGCGAGAATGCGGCGATTGAGTCCGCTCTTCGCGCGGACATTACTTCCCGGCTCGTCGAGGGTTCCTTTCGCTGATGCCGTCATGTTTCTGATGCGCAGGTCTTCCAGCACGACGACCGCGTGGTTCTTGCTGATCGTCGTGCTGGCTTTGTGCAACATATCGT
>JBOHTW010000013.1:0-3370 GCA_050733835.1 Vulcanimicrobiaceae bacterium
ACAACCGACGCGCCGAAGTGAACCCGCATCCGCCGATCGAACGTGACTGCCGATCCGATCGAAACCAAACCGTCGCGCGTTCCGTAGCCGCACGCATCGAATGCGATCAGCCGCAGCGCCAAGCGCAGCTTGTACGCCAACCGCAGGATCAGCCGAACGAGAACGCGCGGATCGTGCACCGGCTGCTCGGTGGCTCGCGACGACGGCGCGGCAATCGTCTCGATCCTCATCTCGCCCCGCCGGTGAACAGGACGCGAATCGCGGGGACGTCGACGAACCGTCGCGCGCGCGCCGGCAGCAGACGGGTCGCAACGCCGAGATCGGCCGGTCCAAAGAACGCCACCGCCCGTAACGCTATTGCCGTGAGGATCGCATAGACCGACGCGCTCAGCGCCAGGATGGCGAGATCGGCGAATCGGTTCCCGTACCCAAGCCCAAGCGCACGCAGCGTTAGCGCCGTGATGCCGGCGCTGCTCGCGACCGCAAGCATCAGCCGCCAGAGCCACGTTCCCGACGACTCCCAGAACGCGATGCGCTCGCGTTGGTGGAAGATAATGGTGAAAAATGTCGTTCCCGCGATCGAACCGAGCAGCGTAGCGACCAGGACGCCGACGATTCCGAATGCCCGCCCGAGCACGATCGTGAGGACGACGTTCACGCCCGCGTATACGACCGACGCGTAGGTCTCGAAGCGTGGCGTTCCCCGCGCGCGCATCACCATCGTTCCGGCGCCGGTGAATATTTCGATCGTGTGGGTGATTCCCAGCACCGCGACGATGGCGACCAAGAGACCGTTCTGGGCATACGCCGGTCCCATCCACGCCCCGAGGATCGGAGCGCTGGCGGCGATCACGAACCCGATCGCCACCAGCGAGATGAGCGAGATGTAGCGATTGCCGCTGCGATAGCTTGCGCGCAGGCCGGCCTCGTCGCCACTCGCCTCGAGCGCCGCCGTCACCGGAGCGAATGCGTTGAAGAAATACCACGACAGCGCGCGAATCGCGCGCGCCAGCTTGCTGCCGATCTCGTAGAGGCCGACGGCCGGAACCCCGAAGAACAGGCCGATGACGACCCGATCGCTCTCGCTGTTGATCAGCCCCGCGATCGCGCTGAGCTGGAGCCACGCACCGAATCGAAACAGGCCGGCGATGACGCCCGGTTCGAACCGGAACGGCGAGATCAAGATCGGTCCGAAGATGCGCCGCACGGCGACGTAACTCAAGATGCCGGTGACGCCGAGCTGCGCGAGCATCGCCCAGTCGAAGGCGAGCAGCCCGAATCCCGAACGCGCGAGCCCGACGGCGAACAGCGCGAACACGATCTGGCCGATCGCGGTGACCAGCGCCGTGACCCGCAGATGGCCCAGGCCCGTGAGCATCATTCCAAGCGTGCCCGTCCCGAGCGCGAGGAAGAACAAGGCTACGAACCCGCCGAGAAAGTCGGGCACCGCAGTCGCCAGTGGCGGCGAAACGTGGAATGCGCGCGCGAGCGCCCGCCCACCGAACCACGCGAGCGGTCCGAACGCAAGCCCGAGCGCCGAGTAGAAGATCAACCCGAAGGTGACGATCTGCCGAATCCGATCGTGTTCGCCGCGCATCGCGTAGTTTGGCACGAACTTGAAGTACGCGTGCGCGATGCCCACGTCGCTCAGTCCCACGTACCGGACCAGGCTTCCGACGAGCGCCCACAGGCCAAAGGCTTCTAAGCCGAGCGAACCGACGAGCGCCGGGGTGACCGCGAGCATCACGAACGCGCCCGCGACGTGGAGCACGGCGGCGGCCGCCGCGCTCATTGCCGTTCGCCGCGGCGCGAGCGCGCTCTCAGCCATGGCGAGCGTACTCGCCGGCAAATCGTGCGGGTTCGTCGCGCTGCGCCCACGCTCGAGCGACGATCTGCGCGAGCCCGTCGTTGAACCGCGCCTTCGAAAATCGCTCGGCATGGCGCCGGATCCGTTCGCTCGACCATGACTGCGATTCGAGCCGTCGCATCGCACTTGCGAACGCAAGCGGCGTCTGGTCGTCGGCCAGCACTCCGGTCACGCCGTCGATGACGGTCTCGAGCGCGCCGCCGCGGCCGTAGGCGACCACCGGCCGACCGCACGCCATCATCTCGACCGGCGTCATGCCGAAGTCTTCGTATTGCGGGAACAGCAGCCCGCGCGCGCCGCGCATGAGCGCCACCAGCCGATCGTCGTCGACGTGGCCGAGAAGTTCGACGCCGGGCATCGCCAAGCGCCGGTCTTCACCGGCCGATCCGGCGACGAGGACCCGGCGGCCGAGCATCGCCGCGGCCGCGAGCGCGACATCGATTCGCTTGTACGGCACGAGCCGCGACGCAACGAGATAGTAGTCCTGCGCCTCACCGCCGGGCGTAAAGCGATCGGTGTCGATCGGTGGGTAGACGATCGCGCTGTCACGGCCGTAGTGCGCGCGAATGCGCCGTTGCGTCGTCGCGCTGTTCGCAACGAACCGATCGACGCGCGCGGCGGTCGCCAGATCCCAGGCGCGTAGCCGGCTCAGCAGGCGTTCGGCAAACGGCCGAAGCGGGGCTGCAATCGCCGCCAGCTCATCGTGCGGGCGCTCCCACAGCGCGCGCATCGGCGTGTGACAATAGCACACGTGCACCTGATCGGCGCCGCGCAACACGCCCTTGGCGACCGTGTGATGGGACGACACGATCGCATCGAATCCGCGCAGGTCAAACCGCTCGATCGCCGCCGGATAGAACGGCAGCAGCCAGCGATGTCGGCGGGCCGCCCCGGGAACCCGCCCGAGCGATGACGCCGTCACGCGCGCGCGCAGCGCGGCCGGCCCGGTCTCGGGCGAGTAGAGCAGCGCATAGACCGGCGCGTCGGGGAACAGTTCCGCCATCGCCTCCACGACCCGCTCGGCCCCGCCGCGTTGCACGAGCGGATCCGAAACGATCGCGACGCGCGGCGCAGCCGGACTCATGCGACGGCGCGCAGGACGCCGGCGACCCGCTCGGCGTGACGGCGCGCATCGAACCGGCCCAGGCTGTTGCGGGCCGCGGCGCCGGCCCGCGCGAGCCGCGTCGGGTCGCCGATGAAGCCGACGATCGCGTCGGCCAGCGCCCGCTCGTCGCCCGGCGCGACCGCTTGCCCCGTCTCCCCGTCGACGATCGCTTCGGCCGCGCCACCGTCGGAAAAGCAAACCGTCGGAACGCCGAACGCCGCGGCCTCGATCGTCGTGCGACCGAACGGTTCGCGCGACGAACAGTTCGCGTGCAGGTCGATCGCCGCGTAGGCGCTCGCAACCTCGGTCACCCACGGAACGAACGTGAACGCGTCGCGCAGACCGTGGCGATCGACCTCGGCTTCCAACTCGGCGACGAAGTCGGCATCGCGAAAGAT
>JBOHTW010000014.1:0-5315 GCA_050733835.1 Vulcanimicrobiaceae bacterium
CGGTGCCTTCGCCGCCGTCGGCCATCGGAACGATCGTCGTTTGCAGATCCGGCCGTGCCCGGCGCAGTCCCCGATCGATCGCATCGGCGACTTGGGCGGCCTCGAGGCTTCGCTTGAATTTGTCCGGTGCAATGACGACGCGCACGCAGCGGTTAGCTGCGCGTCAGCGTAATGGAATACTCACGCGTTTCGCCCGGTTTGAGCGGCAGAAGTCCGGCCGGTTGACGGTACGGCGCGTACCCCGTTGCCGACGCGTTGATATCCCACGGACCGTTGGGCACGGTCCCGATTGAGAATTGTCCATCACTGCCCGTCGGTCCCGACGACAATGCGCCGTCGACCGTAACCAGTGCGCCCGCGATCGGTTGGCCGGTCGCCGCATCGACGACGCTGCCGCTCACGGTTGCGTATTGCAGCGCTGCGGGCAGCGCCGGCGGACCGCAATCCGCCAGGAGCGTCACAGCGAGAGCGAACAGCGCAGCGCGCAGCAGCACCGTCCGCTCTTCCGTTAAGCCGCGATCACGCCCTCTTCGGAATCTTGGCGATCCAAGCTTGCCGACTTCTCCTCGGTCAACCATTGATTGGCTGCCGTTCGCTGCGCGTCACCGACCCGCTCGCGAACCCAGACGAGGATCGCGTCGTCGGTCGGGTTGGCCGCGATCGCGGTGTCAAACTGCTGCGAGCTGATCCCCCAGCGCTCGAAGACGCCGCGGTCCATCGGGCACGGATAGATGTAGTCGTGGATCGTCCCGTTAGCGGCGGCGCGCGCCTTGTCGTAGACCCGCAGCAGCCAGAGAAACCCACTGGCCTCGTCGCGGCCGCGCCGCGGGAACTCTTTGCCTGAACGAAAATCGGTTGCCATACTCAGTTAAACCACCCGAGAGCGCTGCGGGATGCGCTAGGACCGCGCCGAGCTACGCCCGATCCAGCACGGCCGCGAGCGCCGGCAGCGAGACCGCATGGCGGTAGCCGATATTGCGGTGATCGTCGTCGAACTCTTCGTGCTGAACGTCGAGCTTGAGTTCCCGCAGCCGCGCGGTCAGAATCCGCGCGCCAAGATCCAGCCCGTACTCGTCGCGCCGGCCGCAATCGATGTAGCGCAGTCGCAACCGCTCGAACTCGCTGCGGCGCCGGCGGCAGCGTTCGACCGGATCGAACTCAAGCCAGCGCGCCAGAACGTCGTCGCGCAGCTCGCCGGTCTTCAAATCGAACGGCAGATCGATCGCAAACGCCTCGGGCGCGCGCGGCGAATACGCGGCGGCGTAGCCGAGCATCTCCATCGTTGCAAACTCGGCCGATGAACGCTTTGGTTTGGCTTCAAAGTATTCCACGAACGCGGCGATCCCGCCGCGCGCCTCGATCGCTCGCTGGGCGGCTGCGAACGCGACGATGAAGGCCCCACGAAAGTTCGCGTCGCCGCTATGTGAGGCAAACGCCGAAAATATCCCCGGGTGCTCCATCACGAGGTGCACGGCGCCGAACCCACCCGACGACTTTCCAAAGATTGCGCGACCGCCTTCGCGTGCAATCGTACGATACGACCGATCGAGATGCCCGACGACGTCGCGCACGACGTAGGTCGCGTACGCGCCATTGTGGATTGAGTCGACGTACTGCGATCCGCCCAGCCGCGTGAAACCGTCGACCAGCGCCACGATCACCGGCGGCATCGAGCCGTCGGCGATCAGGCGGTCGGCCCACTGCACGACGTTGGTCTCCCAGGGTCGCGTCGCCAACATGCTTCCAACGCCGCCGGAGTAGCCGTGCAAACCGTACAAGACGGCAAACTGCGTCGAGCCGCCGGGATCGTAACCCGGCGGCAGATAGACCGCGACCGGGCGGGTCCCCGAGTCGCCGAGCGGATTGTCCTGCAGCGCCGGTGACGCTATGAAGTCGATCCGCAGATCGCCGCGCAAACCCATCAGCCGCCCGAGGTCATTGGTCGCCATGCGTTCGAAACTCCGCGTGCGGGTGCGCGACTCCTGCGACCGCTTCCGATAGGGACGGCCTCTGCGGCATCGGAATGACGCGGCGATGATTCGGGGGCTCGGACTACGCGGCGCCGTCGCGGTGAATGTGATCACGATGGTCGGAATCGGGCCGCTGATCACGATTCCGCTCGTGCTCGCGGAACTGCACGGTGCGCTCGCGCTCGCCGGCTGGATCGTCGGCGCGCTGATCGCCGTCTGCGACGGCCTGGTTTGGGCTGAACTCGGTTCGCTCTATCCGGGCTCCGGTGGAACCTACGCATTCGTCCGCGAGACGTTCGGTCGCGACGCCCTCGGCCGGGCGCTCGGGTTTCTGTTCGCCTGGCAGATCGTGCTGTCAGCCCCGCTGTTGCTCGCCAGCGGCTACATTGGGTTCGCCAACTATGCGAGTTATCTGTGGCCCGCGCTCGCTAGCGGCTATCGACCGCAATGGCTAGCAGTCGCGGCCGGCGCGCTTACCATCGGTCTGCTCTATCGCTCGATCGGAAGCATCGCGCGGTTTTCGACGGCGCTCGGCGTCGTCGCCGTCGCGACCTTGGTCGCCGTGATCGCCGCGTCGACGGTCCACTTCGACCCCGGTCGCGCGCTCGCGCTCGACCGATCGCAATCGATTGTGCCGGCATTGCTGGCCGGGCTCGGCCCGGCGCTGGTTATCACGCTGTACGACTATTACGGCTATGGGCAAGCGGCGACGCTCGGCGACGAAGTCGTCGCGCCGTCGCGGACGATTCCGCAGTCGATCTTCTGGTCGATTGCGATCGTCGCCGTGCTGTACATCGTCCTGCAGGTCGGCGTGCTCGGCAGCGTCGCTTGGCAGGATCTCGTTCCAAAGGTCGCCGGCGGCGCGCCGCCAGCCGGCGCGAACTTCGTCGCATCGACGGTCGTCGAGCGCGGTTGGGGCACCCTGGCCGCGTGCGCCGTGACCGTTGCGATCCTGGTGACGGCATTTGCGTCGACGTTCGGCAACCTGCTCGGCTACGCGCGGATTCCCTATGCCGCGGCCACCGACGGCACGTTCCTGCGGCCATTCGCGCGGCTCCATCCGTCGGGCCGCTTTCCGAGCGTCGCGTTGCTCGTGATCGGTCTGCTGGCACTCCCCGCCTGCTTTCTTTCGCTCGACAACGTGATCAAGGCGCTGACGACCGGGCTCGTGATCGTTCAAAACATCGCCCAGATCGCGGCGATCGTCGCCCTCCGCGCGCGCGGCGTCGCCGCACCGTACCGGATGCGCCTCTACCCGCTCACCCTGATCGTCGCGCTCGCCGGTTGGGTCTACATCTTCTTCTCGGCCGGCGCGTTTGCGATCGCGTTTGGCTTTGTCAGCGTTGGCGCCGGTGTCGCCGTCTATGTCGGCTGGGCGCGCGCGCGAACCGCGTGGCCGTTCGCCGCCAAGGTCTTAGCCGCAATCGTGGTCGTAGCGAGCCTGTGCCTGCCACGGCCGGCGACGGCCGCCGGCTTCACCCATAGCGCGATCGTTCACGTCCACGGCTACCCCGTCTTTTCCGTTGACGGCCGGCCGGTCTTCGTCAACGGCGCGGCATTTTTTTACGAACGGCTTCCGCGCTCGCAATGGCGTGGTTCGATGGAGCGCCTGCGCGCGCTCGGCATCAACACGCTCGATCTTTACGTGATCTGGAACTGGCACGAGATCGCCGACGACGACTTCGATTTTACCGGCCGCACGAGCCCGCGCCGCGATCTCGATGAGGTTTTGCGGCTTGCACGCGAATTGGGATTTTATCTCGTCGTTCGCCCGGGGCCGGTGATCCGCAACGAGTGGCGCAATGGCGGTTATCCGGCATGGCTGCTCGCCCGGCCCGCCTACCGCGTGCCGCTGCACGATCTTCTCGAAGGTCGTTACCCGCCAACCGCGACTTTCCAAAACGAACATTCCGACGCGGCCGCCGCGCAGTGGATGGCGAATGCGACGCACCGCTACTATGCCGCCCGCTGGATCCGCCGCGCGTTGGCGGAGTTCGCGCCGGTGGCGGATCGCGTGCTGGCCATCCAACTCGACGACGATCAAGGCGCGTACATCGATAATCAGACCTGGCCGGCACCGCATCTGACGGCGTATCTCAATTGGCTCGCGGCGATCGTCCGTGGCGTGACCGGCCCGACGACCCCGGTCTTCATCAATACCTACCAGATGAAGGTCACGCCGTCGTCGCCGGTGTGGGCATGGGGAAACTGGTATCAAAGCGATGCGTACGCGATCGGCGAACACGATCTCGCGCAGCTCGCGTTCTCGACCGGGTTGTTGCAAACCCAGCCGCACCTGCCGGTGATGCAGAGCGAGTTTCAAGCCGGCTGGCTCGAAGAACCCGGCGAAATTTTCCCGCGACCCGCCGATCCGGCGAACACGACGTTGGCACTAGGAACCTTGCTCGCAATGGGCGCCCACGGCGTCATCCATTTTCCCGCCCAGGACACGCTCTACCCCGCCGGCATGGAGGCCCCGTTCGCCAACGCGTTTTACGCGTGGGATGCGGCGCTCGCGCTCGACGGATCGGCCAACCCGCGCTACGCGCCGGTCGCGCGGTTCGGCGCGGTCGTCACGCGCTATGGCGCCGCGCTCGCACAAAGTCATCTCGTTCCCGACGCAGCGATCGCGTATCTAACGAGCGCATTCGTCCCGGCGCGGACGTCGAACGCCACAGTCGCCGAGATCGCGGCGCGAACGATCGAGGCGCAACGCCGCTGCCGGCTGGCGGGCCGAACCTGCAGGCTCGTCGATCTGCGGTTCGCCGACGATGCGACCCTCGCGCGCACGCCGCTGCTCATCGTGCCGATGCCCTATCCGGCGACGGTCGAAGCCGCCGGCGGTTGGGACCCAGCGGCGCTTGCGACGTTGCAGCGATATGTGGACCGCGGCGGACGCGTCGTCGTCCTCGGTGCGCCGCCACTCGGGCTGCGCGGCGAGCGGGACCTGCCGGCCGACGCCGGTCCGCCGGCGATATTCCCGAGCGACGAACCGACCGACGGCGCAGCGTTCGATGCGAACGAGCGCGTCCCGCTCGCGGTGCTCGCCGACGACGTCACGAACCACCCGCGGTTCATCGTTGCGGTCAACCCGACGACGAGCGCCATCTCCATTACCGACGCGCGGCTCGCGGTCGGCGGCCGTTCGCTCCCGTTGCCCGAACTCGACCTTCCCCCGCGCGACGCGCGCATATTCCCGGTCGAGTTAGCCGCCGACGACCGCAGCGTGCGACTGGCCGATGACCGTCAGGCGGCGCCACCGGAACAGCCGGCGACGATCGTCACCCGCGCCGACGCCCTGCCGATCCGTGCCGGTGATCCCGCGAGCGACGATCCGGCCGAACG
>JBOHTW010000015.1:0-2227 GCA_050733835.1 Vulcanimicrobiaceae bacterium
AATATCGGCGACGTCGCGCCAGCCGCGCCAGCGCGGCTGCACGACCGCCTGTAAATCGTCGCGGAGATAGAGCAGCCCCAGGCCAGCTAAGCCGAGCAACCACTTTCCGGTTCCGGCGTAGAGCGCGTCGACGCCGAGCGCTTCGACGTCGCACGGCAGCACGCCCAGGCCCTGGATCGCATCGACGCACAGCCACGCGCCGCCGTCGTGCGCGACCGCCGCCAAACCAGCGAGGTCGTGGCGATAACCGTCGAGGAAACCAACCCACGACACGGCGATCACCCGCGTACGCGCGCTCAGCATGCGGGCGAGCACGGTTGGCGTCAAGCGCTCGTGGGCGGTCGGCACGAACCGGATGACGACACCGTGTTCGCGCAGCGCCAACCACGGCCGGACGTTCGCACCGAACTCGTTGTCGCTCACGACGATCTCGTCGCCCGGTTGCCAGTCGAGCCCGCGGGCGATGACGTTTGCGCCGTCGCTCGTGTTCCGCAAAAATGCGATCCGATCGGCGCGGCCACCGACGAGCCGCGCGACCCGCTCGCGGGCGGCATCGATCTGCGCTTCGAACGGCGCGACCCCGAGGCCGCCGCGACGAGCTTGGGCCCGGACGAACTCGTCGACCGCCAGGCGCGTCCGGCGCGGCAACACACCGACGGCGGCGTGATTCAAATAGATCAGGTCGGGCGCAACTTCGAATTCGTGCCGCGCGAGCGGCGCCGGTTGCACGCCGGCGGCGATCTCAGGCCGAGCCAATCATCTCCTTGGTGTGCCACGCGATGTTTTGCGCCCGGTCGCCGACGCGTTCCAGCGCCGCCAGCACGAATAGGATGACGGTGCCGGCCCGGACGAGTTCGGAGTCGGCCTGCATCTCCTCTTGAAGCGCCTCGATGCCGCGATTGTAGAGTTGGTCGACTTCGTCGTCGCGCTCGATCACGTAGCCGGCCAGATCGTTGTCGCGCTCGGTGTAAGCCCGCATCGCGTCCTCGAGCATCGCCGCGGCGACCGAAGCGATCCGACCGATCTCGACGCGCGCCGGGCGCAACGGAACGTCGGTCAGTTTGATCGAGTTCTTGGCGATATCGACGCCGTAGTCGCCGATGCGCTCGAGATCGACGATGATTTCAAGCATCGCCGCGACCGCACGAAGATCGCCGGCGACCGGCTGCTGGCGCCACAGCAACTCGATGCACGACGCCTCGATCTTTCGGCGGAGATCGTCGATCGCGTCATCGCCCGCGATCACGCGCGCCGCCAAGTTGGTATCGCGGCGGTCGAGCGATGCGACCGCGTTGCGGATCGCCTCACCGGCAAGTGCACCGAGCCGTACGACGTCCAGCCTTGCCGACTCCAATGCTTCATGGTAGACCGTGCGCATCAGATGATGGATTCCCTTTCCCTGCGAGCGCGCCTCGGCATTGAGCCGAGCGCAGTTAGCTTCAGTATAGCACAGGCCGAGGGACCCGTCCGCATCTCCCGAAGGGTGCCGCTCATGAGTGATTTCGAGACCATTCTCATCGACCGCGTGGACGCGGTTGCGATCGTGACCCTCAACCGTCCCAAAGTCCTTAATGCCCTTAATGGCTTAATGCTGCGTGAGTTGCGCGACGCGCTTCTCAATCTCGATGACGACGCGAGCGTGCGCTGCATCATCATCACCGGCGCGGGCGAGCGCGCATTCGCCGCCGGCGCCGACATCGCCGAGCTCAACGCCCTCCCGGGTTCAGTCGGCGGTGCGGACCAAGCGCGCTTCGGACAGGCGGTGACGCTTGTCATGGAACGCCTGCGCACGCCGGTGATCGCCGCCGTGAATGGCTATGCGCTCGGCGGCGGCTGCGAGTTGGCGATGGGCGCCGATATCCGGATCGCAAGCGCGAACGCGCGGTTCGGACAGCCCGAAGTGAATCTCGGCTTGATTCCCGGCTACGGCGGAACGCAACGGACGACGCGGTTGCTCGGGCGCGGAATGGCGATGTATTTGTGCCTAACCGGAGAGCCGATCGACGCGAACGAAGCCCTCCGTCTGCGCTTGGTCGAACGGGTCGTGCCGCTCGCCGAACTGCGCGGCGAGGCGCTGCGCGTCGCCGGGTTGATCGTCGCCAAGGCCCCACTTGCGATCGCGGCCGCCAAGCGCGCGATCGACGCCGGAGCCGACGCGCCGTTGGCCGAGGCGCTTACGATCGAAGCGCTCTCGTTCGGCACGCTGGTCTCGACCGCGGACTTCCGC
>JBOHTW010000016.1:0-47955 GCA_050733835.1 Vulcanimicrobiaceae bacterium
CTCGATCATCTCCACAAAGTCATCGCTCGCCTCCGCACGCTCAGAGACGTCCGCAACGTCTACCGCGTAACCAAACGCGAAGCCCACGCCAGCGGCGGCTGATCGGTAGCGGCTGACAGCGTTGCGGGCACCGCGATCAGCCTACAGCGCGACTCCTGTCGGTTCGAGCGGTTCGGGACGATCGATTGCCCGTCCGCTCGGCGGCGGTTCGATTCGTGGCGTCCTGGCATGGCGGCCATTGAGCACGAGATAAAGCGTCGGAACCAGAATCAGCGAGAGGACGGTCGACGTGATCAAGCCGCCGATGACGACGGTGCCGAGCGGCGCCTGGGTTGCGCTGCCGGGCTCGATGCCGAGCGCCAGCGGCGTCATGCCGCCAATCGTTGCCAGCGTCGTCATCAAGATCGGGCGCAGCCGCCGCGCGCCGGCCTGCATGAGGGCTTCGCGGACGCCGAGGCCGCGGTGGCGGAGTTGTTCCGTGAACTCGACGACCAAGATGGCGTTCTTCACCGCGATGCCGACGAGCAAGAGCGAGCCGATGAACGCCGTCAAGCCGAAAGCGCGGTGCGTCACGACCAGCGAGCCCACGATGCCGATGACGGCAAACGGAACCGCAAACATAATTGCGAGCGGGTCGATTAGCGATTCGAACTGGGCGGCGAGCAGCATGTAGATCAAGACGATCGCCAGCGCGACGACCAGACCGAGAGCGTGGAATGTCTGCGTGTTTTGAGTGATCGCCGGCCCGTATTCCCAGCGGTAACCGCTAGGCAGCGGATAGGCGTTCATGATCTTGGTGGCCGATTCGAGCGCTTCGCCGAGGGGATGCCCGATCACCGGGGCGTTGATGTCGATGCGCCGCTGCTTGTCCTGGCGGCTGATCTGCGAGGGCCCGACCCCGGTCGTGATTGCCGCCAGCGCGCCGAGCGGAACCGTCGCGAGCGAGGTCGTTCCGGTTGTGCCGACGGCCGCCGGCGGTACCAGCGGCAGTTCGGCGAGCGACGCGAAACTGCGGCGTTGCGCGGGCGGGTTCTCGACGATGATCGGATATTGGTTGCCGTTGATTTGATAGTACGATGCGATCGTGCCGCTGGTGGCGGTCGCAATGTCTTGGGCGACCTCGCCGGTCGTGAAGCCGAGTTGCGCTGCCAGCCGCCGGTCGATCTTGACGTCGACTTCGGGTTGGGACGCGGTGATATTCGTATCCGGTCGCACGATGCCGGGAATCTGCGCGAGCTTCGGAATGACGCCGTAGGCGAGGGCATACAGCCGCTTCACGTCGGGTCCGTAGATTTGGATCTGCAGGTTATCCGAGCCGCGCGAGATGATCTGCTGTAAGATGTCGACCGTGCGCGCGCGCACGGTCGTGCCGACGAGCGTGGCGCGCAGGTCGCGCTGGATGGCTTGAAGTTTCGGCGAGATAGTCACCGGCGCCGTCGTCCGTTGCGCAGCGCCGAGCACACGTTGCCATTGTTCGACGAAGCGGGTCGCGCGCAGGCCCGAGATGTCGGGCCGAAGGGTGACCGAGAGCGAGGCTTGGTTGGTGATCGGCCGCGAGACGCCGGCGAACGACGAGCCGACGGTGACGCCGACCTCTTGGACGCGGCGGTCCTTCACGAGTGCCGCTTCGATCAGGTGCGAGACGCGATCGGTCTGCGCCAGCGAGGTCCCGTTGGGCGTCCGAACGTCGAGGCGCGCGAACCGCGAGTCGCTGGCCGGAAACTGCTCGGTCTGAACGATCCCCGACCGAACCGCGAACAGCGTGGTCGCGAGCAGGAGTAAGCCCACCGCCAGAACTGTCCGCGGCCGGTCGAGTGACCACGCTAGCAGCCGGCGGTAGCGCCGTTCGAAACCCTCGTAGAGACGGTCGAATCCGAGGCTGAACCGGCGGTACAGCGACGGTGCGCCCGGCGCGGATCCCGCCGTGACCTTGCCGCTGCGAAGCGCGAAGCTCGCCAGCATCGGAACGGTGGTGACGGCGACGAACAACGAGATCGCGACGCCGGTCATAACCGTCAACGCAAACGGACCGAAGATCAGGCCCTGTAGTCCCGGGATCAGCAGCAACGGGACGAAGACCGTGATGACGGTAACCGACGATGCCATGACCGCCGCGAATATCTGGGCGGTCGCATTGCGGGCCGCATCCGGCGGCCGCTCGCCCTCGGCGAGATGCCGGAAGATGTTTTCGATGACAACGACGGCGTCGTCGACGATCAGGCCGACCGCCAGCGCCAAGCCGCCGAGCGTCATCGTGTTGAGCGTTTGATGAAAAATATAGGCCGCGAACAAGGTTCCGAGCACGGCGATCGGCAGCGAAACCGAGACGATCAGCGTCGATCGTAACGAGTGCAGGAAGAGCAGGATGATGAGGACCGCGAGCAGCGCACCGTAGAGTGCGGTATGCTCAAGCGAGTGCACGGCCTCGAGGATGAAACCGCTTTGCTCGAACGCGACGCCGAAGGTCATCGTGGGATAGCGCTGCCCCAGTTCGGTGATCTTTTGCCTAATGCCGTCGGCGACCGCGACGACGTTGGCATCCGGCTGAGCCGTGACCACGACCGAAACGGCCGGGACGCCGTTGAGCCGAGTGAACGCCCGCTGGTCTTCGATCGCGTCACGCACGCTCGCGACGTCGCGCAGATGGATCGGCGCACCGTTCTTGATTGCCACGACGGTGTCGGCGAGTTCCGGGGCCGAACGATAGAGCGCGCTCGTGCGGATCCCGAACTCGTTGGGGCCGATCGCGATGATGCCGGCTGGATCGTCGACGTTCTCGCTGGCGATCCGCTGCACGATCGTGGCATTGGACAGCCCGTAGCCGGCGAGCAAGCGTTGATTCGGCTCGACCATGATCGCCCGCGTCTGCCCGCCGGCGACGCTGACGCTACCGACTCCCGGCACCGCCGAGAACTCGTCAGAGAGCGTCGTATTGAACAGGTCGGCGAGGTCGCGCTGCGTGCGGCTGGAGTCGGTCACATACAGCCGGACGACCGGCAGCGAGTTTGGATCGGCCTTGAGTATCTCGGGCTCTTGGAGATTCGGGTCGTTGGGGAGCTGGGCCCGGATTCGCGCGACTTGCTGCTGGACGTCGACGGCGGCGACGTTGATGTCCGTTCCGTACTTGAAGATCGCTCGGACGACCGTTTCACCCTGGAACGAATCAGACTGGAGGTAGTCGATGCCTGGAACGCGCGAGACCGCGTTCTCGATCGGGCGAGTGACGGTGGTCTCCATCGTCTCGGGGGCGACGTTGCCGTAGAGAACCGTGACCGTGACGACCGGTGGCTGAAACGCCGGCAGCAGGTCGACCGGCAGGCGGGGCAAAGCAAACAGGCCCAACACGACGATAGCCGTCGCCATCATCGCGACCGTGACCCGGCGCGTCACCGCGAACTGTGCGATCCCCACGACTTCCCTTCAACGACGCGAGCGCCACGCCGGATTCAACGATCGGCCGGGACCCGTCCACTCGGGTTCGTCCTGCCTTGACCCCTCTTGCACCGCGTGGTACGATGGGTCCCTGTGCCCCTGAGCAGCACACCACCGAAGGCGGGCGAGAAACCACTCGCTGGCCTTTCGACGTTGGCGGGCGCTGGTCGGGGCTAGCCCATGCCCTGCGCTTCGTAGTGAGAGATATAAAACGGTAATGGCGAAATCGACGCTCCCCAAGTCTAGCTCGGCGAAGGCATCCGCCGCCAGGACGACGAGGTCGAAGCGTACCGCCGCGGACGAAACGAACGTCGCGCCGGTCGCGGCGTTCACCGTTGGCTCGGGCTTCGCACCCTCGGCCGACGCGTTCACGGTGCCGACGTTTCCCGATCCGGGGTCGAAGCGGCCGCGCCACAGCTTCGCCAAGATTCCGCACGTTCTCGAGATCCCCGACCTCATCGAACTCCAAAAGGCGAGCTTCAATTGGTTCATCACCGATGGGTTGAAGGACGCATTCGAATCGATCTCACCGATCAAGGACTTCACCGGTAACTTAGTCCTCGAATTCGGTGAACACAGTCTCGGGGAACCGAAATATACCGTCGAAGAGTGCCGTGAGCGCGACATGACCTATAGCGCGCCGTTACGCGTTCGGGTTCGGTTGATCACGGCTGAATCGGGCGAGATCAAGGGCATCCCGGATCAAGAGATATTCATGGGTGACTTTCCGCTCATGACCGATAAGGGCACGTTCATGATCAACGGCGCGGAGCGCGTGATCGTGAGCCAACTCGTCCGTTCGCCGGGCGTCTATTTCTTGCAGGACAGCGACACCAACAATCGCCCGACGTACAACGCGACGATCATTCCCAATCGCGGCGCCTGGATTGAGTTCGAGACCGACAACGGGACCAAGAACGACGAGACCGAGGGGACACTCGGCGTCCGGATCGACAAGAACCGCAAGATTTATGTAACGACGTTCGTTCGGGCACTCTCGCGCCCCGATCTCGGGTTCGATTGGGAAAACGACGAAGCGATTCTCAAGCTGTTCGACAACTCGCCGCTGGTCGTCAACTGTCTCGAAAAAGACAAGGACATAAAGACCCGCGAAGACGCGCTCAAAGAGATCTACAAGAAACTGCGTCCCGGCGAGCCCGAGAACGCCGAGAACGCCGAGAAGCTAATCGAGTCGCTGTTCTTCGATGAGAAGCGCTACGACCTCGCGGGCGTCGGCCGGTACAAGCTTTCAGGCAAGCTCGAGCGCGAATACGTCGCAGCCAAGCTCAAAATTCCCGCAATCGACAAGAAATGTTTGGTCCGCGAGGACATGATCGCGGTCATTCGCCGGCTGATCAAAGTCGCCACCAAGCAAATTCATATCGACGACATCGACCATCTAGGCAACCGTCGCGTGCGGTCGGTCGGCGAGCTGCTTCAAAATCAGTTTCGCGTCGGGCTGCTCCGGCTCGAGCGCGTTGTGCGCGAGCGCATGACGGTTCAAGACATAGAAACCGTAACGCCGCAGGCGCTGATCAACATTCGGCCGGTGGTCGCCGCGATCAAAGAGTTCTTCGGGTCGTCGCAGCTCTCGCAGTTCATGGATCAAACCAACTCGCTCGCCGAGTTGACGCACAAGCGCCGCCTGTCGGCCCTCGGGCCGGGCGGACTCTCGCGCGAGCGCGCGGGCTTCGAAGTCCGCGACGTTCACCACTCGCACTATGGCCGCATCTGCCCGATCGAGACGCCGGAAGGCCCCAACATCGGGCTGATCGGATCGCTGGCGACCTACGGCCGCGTCAACCGGTTCGGCTTCATCGAGACGCCGTATCGCGTCGTACACGAATCCAAGTTGACCGATCAGATCGTCTATTTGACGGCCGACCGGGAAGACGAGTACATCATCGCGCAAGCGAACACGCTGGTCGACGCGAAGGGCCGGTTGACCGCCGACCAAGTCGTCTGCCGGTATGCTGAGGAGTACGTCAACGAACCGCCCGAAAAGGTGCAGTTGATGGACGTCTCGCCCAAACAAATCGTCTCGGTCGCGACGGCGCTGATCCCGTTTCTGGAACACGACGACGCCAACCGCGCGCTGATGGGCGCGAACATGCAGCGGCAGGCGGTGCCGCTGCTGCGCCCGCAGGCGCCGATCGTCGGCACGGGCATGGAGTACCGCGCCGCTAAGGACTCTGGTGGTTGCGTGCTGGCCGACGTCGACGGCACGGTCACCTACGTCGACGCCCGCCAGATTCTCGTCAACGGCACCGACAGCGTCGAGAAGTCCTATGATCTGCTGAAGTTCACCCGGAGCAACGCGGGAACGTGCATCAATCAAAAGCCGATCGTTCAGATCGGCGAGCAAGTCGTGCGCGGCCAAATCCTCGCCGACGGTCCGTCGTCGGACGACGGCGAGATGGCGCTGGGCCAAAACGTCTTGGTCGCGTTCATGCCGTGGGAAGGCTATAACTACGAAGACGCGATCCTGATCTCCGAGCGAATGGTCAAGGACGATCGGTTCACCTCGATCCACATCGAGGAATACGAGTGCGAGGCCCGCGACACCAAACTCGGCCCCGAAGAGATTACCCGCGACATTCCCAACGTCGGCGAAGACTCGCTCAAGGATCTCGACGAGAACGGAATCATCCGCGTCGGTGCCGAGGTTCGCCCCGAGGACATTCTCGTCGGCAAGGTAACGCCCAAAGGCGAGACCGAGTTGACCGCCGAGGAGCGGCTGCTGCGCGCAATCTTCGGCGAGAAATCGCGTGAAGTGCGCGACACGTCCTTGAAAGTCCCCCACGGCGAAAAGGGTAAGATCATCGACGTTAAGATGTTCTCGCGCGAGAACGGCGACGAGCTGTCGCCCGGCGTCAACCATTTGGTTCGGGTCTATGTCGCCCAGAAACGCAAGATTCTGCAGGGTGACAAGATGGCCGGCCGTCACGGCAACAAGGGCGTCATCGCCAAGGTGCTGCCCGAAGAAGACATGCCGTACATGGAAGACGGCTCGCCGGTCGACATCGTGCTCAATCCGTTGGGTGTGCCGTCGCGGATGAACCTCGGTCAGATCATGGAAACGCATCTCGGTTGGGCGGCGCGGATGCTCGGAATGCACGTTGCAACGCCAGTGTTCGACGGCGCGCACGCCGAGGACATCGGTGAGTGGCTGCAGGACGCGGGTCTTCCGGCCGACGGCAAGACCTGGTTACGCGATGGCCGCACCGGCGATCGCTTCAGCCGGCCGATCACCGTCGGCATGATCTACATGCTCAAGCTGGCGCATTTGGTCGACGATAAGATTCACGCGCGGTCGACGGGTCCGTACTCGATGATCACCCAGCAGCCGCTCGGCGGCAAGGCGCAGTTCGGCGGTCAGCGGTTCGGCGAGATGGAGGTCTGGGCGCTCGAAGCCTACGGCGCAGCGTACACCTTGCAAGAGTTGCTTACGGTCAAATCCGACGACGTTGTCGGCCGGGTCAAGACGTACGAAGCGATCGTCAAGGGCGAAAACGTCATGGAACCGGGTGTACCCGAATCGTTCAAGGTGCTCATCAAGGAACTGCAGTCGCTCGCGCTCGACGTCAAAGTCCTCACCGAGAACCGGGAAGAGATCGAGATCAAGATCCAGGACGACGATCTCGCGCAGAGCGCCCAAGAGATCGGCTTGCTGATGGGCGACGAAGATCCGCGGATGCAGCAAACCGCGGTTGCCTTACGCGAAGCCGAACAGGAACGGCTCGCCGCCGGCGTGGCGGCCGGGGTGGCCGCCGAGGCGCTCGGCGGGGTTGCGGTGCCCGATGCGGTTGCCGGCGACGTCGACGAGGAGTCTGAGGACGACGAGGAAGTCGAGGCCAGCGACGAAGAGGTCGCGGCAGCGACGGCGGCTCCGCGCGCGCTTGCGCCGGCCGGCGAGCTCGACGGCGACGAAGCCACAATGGGCGAAATCCGCCCGGGAATCGGCGACGAACTGTTGGCCGACGACGCCATTGACGAAGAAGCGCCGGCCGAAGAGGAGGACGTCGACGAAGGCTACGTGCTCGAAGAAGAGGACGAAGAGCCGTCGGGCGACGAGGAAGAGGAAGAATCTCCGCTGGCCACGCTCGAGGACGAGTTCTAGCGCGACTGAGATCGCTGGAGCGGCCCGGCTCCCCGGACCGCTCCTTGACGCCTTTGCGAGGCGGTGGTACGATGTCTGCCTATGCCCCGAGGCGCGCTCAGCGCGAACCTGTCGGGTCGGTGGGCTGCCGACTCCGTTGGTTCGTTTCGTCATTTCTCGGGCACAGAGCGTCCGCCGACCGGCGGGTGCGGCATGCTGATGAGGTCACTCCTTGAATCTTCTCGACGTCAACAACTTCGATGCGATGCGAATCGGTCTGGCAAGTCCGGAACAAATTCGCGCCTGGTCGTTCGGTGAGGTGAAGAAGCCCGAGACGATCAATTATCGCACGCTCAAACCCGAGCGCGATGGACTGTTTTGCGAGAAGATCTTCGGGCCGACCAAAGACTGGGAATGTCACTGCGGCAAGTACAAGCGCATCCGATTCAAAGGGATGATCTGCGATCGCTGTGGCGTTGAGATCACCCGCGCCAAAGTCCGGCGCGAGCGGATGGGCCACATCGAACTGGCGACGCCGGTCACCCATATCTGGTACTTCAAGGGCGTGCCGTCACGCATCGGCATCCTGCTCGATATGTCGCCGCGCCAGCTCGAGAAGGTCATCTACTTCGCGGCTTACGTCGTCATCGATCCCGGCCAGACGCCGCTGCAAAAGCGCGAGATCCTCTCCGAACTAAAGTACCGAGAAGCGCGCGACAAATACGGCAACGCGTTCAAGGCCGGGATGGGCGCCGAGGCGATCCGCGAACTGTTGCGCGACTTAAACTTGCGCAAGATCCAAGAGGATCTGCGCAAAGAGTTCAAAGAGACGACCGGCCAGAAACGCATCAAGGCGATCAAACGGCTCGAAGTCGTCGAAGCGTTCCTGAACAGCGGCAACAAGCCCGAGTGGATGATCCTAGCGGCTGTTCCGGTGATCGCACCCGAACTGCGCCCGATGGTCCAACTCGACGGCGGCCGGTTCGCAACCTCGGATCTCAACGACCTCTACCGGCGGGTGATCAATCGGAACAACCGGCTCAAACGGTTGCTCGAGCTGTCGGCGCCCGAGATCATCATCAAAAACGAGAAGCGCATGCTGCAGGAAGCGGTCGACGCGCTAATCGACAATGGCCGCCGCGGCCGCCCGGTAACCGGACCGAACAACCGTCCGCTCAAATCGCTATCGGATATCCTCAAGGGCAAGCAGGGCCGGTTCCGACAGAATCTTCTCGGCAAACGCGTCGACTATTCGGGCCGGTCGGTCATCGTCGTTGGCCCGACCCTCAAGCTGCATCAGTGCGGTTTGCCCAAAGAGATGGCGCTCGAACTCTTCAAGCCGTTCGTGATGAAGAAGCTGGTCGACCGCGGTCAGGCGCACAACATCAAGAGCGCTAAGCGCATGGTCGAGCGGGTTCGTCCCGAGGTTTGGGACGTGCTGGACGACGTGATTCGCGAGCATCCGGTGTTGCTTAACCGTGCGCCGACCTTGCATCGCCTCGGCATTCAGGCGTTCGAGCCGGTCCTGGTCGAAGGTAAGGCGATTCACCTTCACCCGCTCGTCTGCACGCCGTACAACGCCGACTTCGACGGCGACCAGATGGCCGTCCATCTACCGCTCTCGGCGGGCGCGCAGGCCGAAGCACGCATCCTCATGCTATCGGCGAACAACATTCTTCAGCCGTCGTTCGGCCAGCCGGTCTCGATTCCGACCCAGGACATGGTTCTCGGCCTCTACTTCTTGACGTTCCAACGCGACGAGTATAAGGGGCCGGCGAAGGGCGAACTGCAAGACGATCACGCCTTCGGGACGCGCACGGCCAGCGGCAAGACCGATGACCCGGCCGATCGGCTGCCCTCGTACCATGACTCGTCGGCGGCGATTCTGGCGTTCGAGCACAAGGCGATCGGGCTCCACGACTGGATCCTGGTCCGGATGGACAATCAACTTGTCCGGACGACCGTCGGCCGCGTCATCTTCAACGACGCGTTCCCGCTGGAATGGGACCAACCGTTCGTCAATCAGATCGTCGACAAGTCGGCGCTCAAGAAGTTGATCACCGATTGTTACCGCCGGCATGGAAATGCCGAGACCGCCAAGTTTCTCGACGCCGTCAAGACGCTTGGCTTCCACTATGCCACGTTGTCGGGAACGACCGTCTCGATCAACGACATCGTCGTACCCGACGACAAGTATCGGATTCTCGAGGACGCGCAGAAAGAAGTCGACAAACTGCAAGACTTCTTCGACCAAGGTTTCATCTCGGGGGACGAGCAGTACAACAAGACAATCGAGATCTGGACCAAGGCCTCCGAAGAGGTCACCGGCGCCATGCAGGCCGCGCAAAACCCGCTCAATCCCGTCTTCATGATGGCGACTTCGGGCGCGCGCGGCTCGATCTCTCAGGTCAAACAGCTCGGCGGCATGCGCGGGCTGATGTCCGATCCATCGGGCCGGATCCTCGAGATCCCCGTCAAAGCCTCACTCAAAGAGGGCTTGACGGTTCTCGAGTACTTCATCTCGACGCACGGCGCTCGCAAGGGGCTAGCGGACACGGCGCTGCGAACCGCCGACTCGGGCTACCTGACGCGGCGTCTGGTCGACGTCGCTCAGGACGTGATCGTTCGCGAGGACGATTGCGGAACGACCGCCGGAATCACCGTCAGCGACATCGCCGTCGGCAAAGAGACGATCGAGCCGCTCTCCGACCGCATCATCGGCCGGCGCGCGGCCGAGGACATTAAGGATCCCGCGAGCCCCAAGCGCAAGCTCGTCGTGCGCGGCGAAGAGATCGACGAAGAAAAGGCTAAGGCGATCATCGCGGCCGGCATCGGCGCGGTCAAGATTCGCTCGGTGCTGACGTGTCAGGCGAAGCACGGCGTCTGCGCGATGTGTTACGGTCGCAATCTCGCGACCGGGCAAGCCGTCGACATCGGCGAAGCTGTCGGCATCATCGCAGCGCAGTCGATCGGCGAACCCGGTACGCAGTTGACCTTGCGAACCTTCCACACCGGTGGCGTCGCAACCGAGGACATCATTACGGGTCTGCCGCGCGTTGAAGAGATCTTCGAAGCGCGTAAGCCCAAGGGTCAAGCAACGATCACCGAAGTCTCGGGTACCGTTCGAATCGCCGAGGAGAAGTCCAAGCGGATCGCAATCGTGACCGACGCCGGCGGCGAGGACCACGAATACGACGTGCCGCACGGTACCCATCTGCTCGCCAACGACGGCAAACAGGTCGCCGCCGGGGATCAACTCAACGAGGGCTCGCTCAACCCGCACGACATCTTGCGCATCAAGGGCGAGACGGCACTGCAGAACTATCTGGTTCAGGAAGTCCAGAAGGTCTACCGTTCGCAAGGCGTCGACATCAACGACAAGCACATCGAGGTCATCGTTCGATCGATGCTGCGCAAGGTCAAAGTCGTCGACGGCGGCGACACGCGGTTGCTGCCCGGCCAGTTGATCGAAGCTGCGCAGTTCGCCGAGGAGAACGAGAAGATGCGCGCCGACGGGAAAAAGCCGGCGGAAGCGTCACCGGTGCTGCTCGGCGTAACCAAGGCGTCGCTGGCGACCGAATCGTTCTTGTCGGCGGCCAGCTTTCAAGAGACGACCCGCGTGCTGACCGACGCAGCGATCAAAGGTAAACACGATCCGCTGCTTGGTCTTAAAGAAAACGTCATCATCGGCAAGCTGATTCCGGCGGGAACCGGGATGACGCGCTATCGCAACCTGCAGATTCAGCCCGAAGGCCAGGATCTCGACGAGGATGGCCGTCCACGCGGTGCGTTCTTGGATGGCTACGAACCGGTCATCGAGCCCGAAGAGCCGGTCACCGCCGGTTCCAAGCTCGTCACCGGCTTTACCGACCGGCGCCCGCCGCTCGAACAGACCGTGCATTACGAAGGCGAGTATCCAAGCGACGTCGCCGTGGTGGCGCCGCCGAAATCGACCCAGTACAACCGGCGCGGCATCAATCCCGAAGATCTCTGATCCGCGCTTCGATCGCTCGGCGGACCGCTTGCGAATGCGCGGGCGGTCCGTCGGCGTTCATCGCGTGTAATGGTCGTCGTGCATTCGGTTGAAATCGCGCATGCGGTAACGTGGATCGTCTGCGGCTTGACGATCGTGGGCGTCGTTACGCGGCCGTGGCGCGTCGCCGAGGCGATCTGGGCGAGCGCCGGCGCGGGTGCCCTGGTCGCGCTCGGCCTCATCTCGGTGCCGGGCGCATTCGACGCGATCAAGCAAGGGTTCGACGTCTACCTGTTTTTGGTTGGGATGATGCTGCTGGCGGAGGTGGCGCGCGCGGAAGGCTTGTTCGATTGGCTTGCCGGTGCGGCACTCGCAGCGGCCGGCGGCACGCCGTTCAAATTGTTTGCGCTCGTCTACGGCGTCGGCACCGTAATTACCATCTTCTTGTCAAACGATGCGACCGCGGTCGTTCTGACCCCGGCGATCGTCGCCGTCTTGCGGCGCACGGAGGTCGATCCGCTGCCCTACGCATTTGCCGGCGCATTCGTTGCGAATGCGGCGAGCTTTGTGTTGCCGATCTCGAATCCGGCGAATCTGGTCGTCTTTGGTCGCGGCGTTCCGACTTTGTTCGTATGGCTCGCGCGCTTCGGTCTGCCGGCGCTGGTTGCAATCGTCGCAACGTTCGCGCTCTTGGCGCTGGTTTGGCGGCGGACGCTCCGAGCCGGCGGCTTGCCGCGCGGTCAAGTCGACCGCCTCGACCGGCGCGGTTGCATCGCCGCCGCTGTACTGACCGTCGCTCTCATTGCGCTGGTCGTCGTCTCGGCGTTGGGCGCGGACATCGGGATCGCCACGCTCATCCTCGGCGCAGTCGCATTGGTCGTGATCGCGCTCACCGATCGGCCGTCGGTGCGGCCGATCGTCACCCACATCACGTGGAGCATCGTGCCGCTGGTCGCGGGACTCTTCGTCGTAGTCACGGCGCTCGACCGGACCGGCGCCCTCGACCTATTTCGCACCCTGCTGCGAATCGCCGCTGCCCACGGGACGGTTGTCGGCGGCGTTATTGTTGCGGGCGTCGTGACCGTCGCGTCGGCGCTGCTGAATAATCTGCCGGTGGCGCTGGTGGCGCAGCACGCGTTCACCGGCGGTCGGGCGGTTGCCCAGTTGCGCGACGCGTGGCTGGTCGCCGTCGATCTCGGTCCGAACCTTACGACCAATGCGTCGCTGGCAACCCTGCTATGGCTCGTGATGTTACGGCGCGACGGAATAGTCGTGACGCCCGCTCAATTCTTTCGAGTTGGACTGCTCGTGTTGCCGCCGTCGCTGATCGCCGCGATTTTGGTTACACGCTAAACCGCGGTGCGGCATTCGGCGCAGCGGCCGCTCAAAGCGATGGCGTCGACGCTGATCGTCAGACCGTGAGCGGCCTCGAGCGCGCCGAGAACGCTGCGCGGCAGGACGTAGTCGATGTCTTGGACGCGACCGCAGGCCAAACACCGGAAGTGCGAATGTTGCGAACCGGAGTTTTCGTAGGTGACCGAATCGGCGCCCGGAACGGCGACTTCGGCGACCAAACCAAGTTCACGGAGCCGGGCGAGCCCGCGGTAGACGGTCGAAAACCCGATCGCCGGCCGCCGTCGCTTCGCCTCGACGAAGATGTCGCTGGTCGTCAAGTGCGTCCCAGGGTGCTGCTCGCGGACGATCTCCCAGAGTAGCTGGTAGTTCTTCGGCAGCCGGGCCTCTGCCGCAGCGTGTTTCATTAGCCCCATAGTATACCGAGGAGGCCCCCGGCCGCCACCCTTTTTCAGGAACGGCTCCTGGCCGGCGGCGCGAATTGGCCCTAGACCAGCCCGCTTCGGATGGCGGTCACCGCCGCCTGAGTTCGAGCGTTGACGTTCAATTTCGTGAAGATGCGGCTGACGTGGTTCTTAACGGTCTTTTCGGAGAGGTGCAGCCGCGCTCCAATCTCCTTATTGGCAAAACCGTCGACGATCAGCCGGATGACCTCGGATTCGCGCGCCGACAGTTCGCTCGAGCCGCGGGTCGTCGATTGGTTACGGCGGAGCATCGCTCCGGCCAACCGCGGGTCGACGTAAGTTGCGCCGCCCATGATCGAGCGTACCGCGGCGACGAGCTCGCGCGGCGAGACGTCTTTGACGACGTACGCGGCGGCCCCGGCGGCGACCGCACGTTGCATCGATTCGACGGCGGCCCGCATCGAGAGGACGCATACGGCGACGTCGGCTACGGCCGCCCGGCAAAGGTTCACGCCGTCGGCAACGTCCAGCGGTTGGCCGTCGGCGTCAAACAGTACCACGGTCGGTTGCCGGCGCTTGATTTCGGCCGGCGCAATCGCGCGCATCTCGCCGACGATCTCGATCCCCGGCTCCTTGGCCATGACCGCACAAAGGGCGTGCGCGAACAGCGCCTGCGCTTCGACGACGAGAACCCGCGCACGTGGCGCCGGCGACCCATCCAGCGCGGTCGGTCGGGACGTCATTACCTGTTCCATGGGCGCATTCTAGCCGGTTGCCCGTCCGAAAATCGTCCTGCGGGCTTGCCGTCGGGTTTTGCGGCGTGATCGACCGGCGAGCGTGCTCAACCAACTCTTCGAACAAAGGAGCGACAATTCGATGATCGAGCCCAACGCAATTTTTAGCCCGCCGCCCGGATTCGCCGGTGATCAACCGCCGACGGTCTGTGGCTCGAACGCGGGCTCGACGCAGCTTACCGGGCGGCTGGATCGGATCGTTCCGATTCGTTCGCCGGGCTTTGGCCTGCAGACGATGCCGGCGCCGGTCGGCGCCGATGGGCAATCGTCGCCGGCCGACGGCCTGCAGGGGATGCTCGTCGGCATCGTCGGCCAGCTCGCCGGTCTCATCGGGCAACTCGGTGCGGCCCTTCAGGCGTTCATGGGCGCGTCCATCCCCGAGCGCTACGCAGCCGGCGAAGGTTCGCCGGCTGCAAATCCGTACGATCCGTTCAGCGCATTCGGCGCCGCCGATCGATCGACCGCGCCCGCCGCGCCGCCGACGCAGCTTGCGCCCTGATCCGTCCGCGCGCGCTCCGAGTCGTTCGAGCCGTTGACTGGTTCTCGCCGAAACTGCTATACTCCGAGGGTTCCGGCCCGCCCGCGGTGGTGCCGGATTTGTGTGCGTCTCCTGGCCGCAGAACGTGACCGAGCCGAGACGCCAACCTTGGAGGGACGGGGGAGTATCTCCCCCGAGCAACGTGGAGAGTTCGTGCCGACGATAAGCCAGCTCGTCCGTAAGGGACGCGAAAAGCTCGAGAAAAAGGTCAAGGCGCCGGCCCTGCGCGTCGCGCAAACGGGCCCTAAGCCCGGGCACCCCGACCTGCCCGTTCGCACCTTCGCGGTCACCGGTAACCCGTTTCGGCGCGGCGTTTGCACGCAAGTGAAGACGATCACGCCGAAGAAGCCGAACTCGGCGCTACGAAAGGTCGCCCGCGTGCGGCTTACCAACGGCGAAGAGGTTACGGCCTACATCCCGGGCGTTGGCCACAATCTTCAGGAGCACTCGGTCGTGCTCATCCGCGGCGGCCGCGTCAAGGATCTGCCGGGTATCCGGTATCACATCATTCGCGGGACGCTCGACACCTCAGGCGTTCAAAACCGCAAGCAAGGTCGCTCTAAGTACGGCGCTAAGCGCGCCGCCAAGAAGTAGGTTCCCGCCGATGCCTCGCAAAGGTGCCGTTCCCAAGCGGCAGATCCTCCCCGACCCGCGCTACAACTCAAAAGTGCTCGCTCGCTTCATCAATAAGGTCATGCTCAACGGCAAAAAGTCCACGGCCGAGCGTCTAACCTACGATGCGCTCGAGATCGTTCACGATAAGATGGGCCGCGACGCGCTCGAGATATTCACGCAGGCGTTGGGGAACGCGATGCCGTTGGTCGAGGTCCGGCCGCGGCGCGTCGGTGGAGCGACGTATCAAGTTCCGATGGAAGTCCGGCCGGATCGTCGCCAGGCGATGGCGATGCGCTGGATCATTCAGTTTGCGCGCAAGCGGCCCGGACATTCGATGGAAGAGAAACTCGCCAACGAGTTGATGGACGCGGCGAACAACGTCGGCGCAACGATCAAGAAGCGCGAAGATACGCATAAGATGGCCGATGCGAACAAGGCGTTCGCGCATTATCGGTGGTAGCGGATCATGGGCACGCGAGAATATCCGCTAGAACTAACCCGTAACATCGGCATCGCCGCGCACATCGACGCCGGCAAGACGACGTGTACCGAACGCATCCTGTTCTACACCGGGCGGACGCACAAGCTCGGCGAGGTTCACGACGGCGCCGCGACGATGGATTGGATGGTTCAGGAGCAAGAGCGCGGGATCACGATCACGTCGGCGGCGACCGCTTGCACATGGCGCGAAACGCGAATCAACATTATCGATACGCCAGGGCACGTGGACTTCACCGTCGAGGTCGAGCGCAGCCTGCGCGTGCTCGACGGCTTGGTCGCGCTGTTCGACTCGGTGGCCGCGGTGCAGCCGCAGTCCGAGACCGTCTGGCGCCAGGCGAACAAATACAAAGTCCCGCGGATCATCTTCGTCAACAAGATGGACCGGATGGGCGCCGATTTCTTCAACGTCGTCGCAAAGATTCGCGAGCGGCTTGGCGCTCGCGCGGTGCCGATCCAGGTGCCGATCGGCGCCGAGGACCAGTTCAAGGGCATCATCGATCTGTTCACGATGAAGAAGACCCTCTACACCGACGACCTCGGATCGGCGATGGAGCAGCTCGACGTCGAGCCCGGCGACCTGCGCGACCTCGCTGAAACGTGGCGCAAAGAACTGATTGAGGCCGTCGCCGAGCAAGACGACGAGCTGCTCGAGTTGTTCTTCGCCGGCGAAGAGTTGCCGGTCGAACGTCTGAAGGCGGCGTTGCGGAAGGCTACGATCGTCGGCGCCGTGTTGCCGATGCTCTGCGGGTCAGCCTTCAAGAACAAGGGCGTTCAACCGTTACTCGATGCGGTCGTCGACTATCTCCCGTCGCCGCTCGACGCCAAACCGATCGTCGGCATGGATCCCAAGGACGACGACAAAGAGATCACGCGCCAACCGGACGACAAGCAGCCGTTCGCGGCGCTCGCGTTCAAGATCGCGACCGATCCGTACGGCAACTTGACCTATTTCCGGGTCTATTCAGGTGTGCTCGAAAAGGGCTCGTACGTGCTCAACGCGCGGACCGGCCGAAAGGAACGCATCGGTCGCATTCTTCGGATGCACGCCAATCACCGGGAGGACATCGATTGGATCGGTGCCGGCGACATCGCGGCGGCGGTCGGACTCTCCGATACGCGCACGGGCGATACGCTCTGCGACGAGAAGCATCCAATCATTCTCGAAACGATCACGTTCCCGGAGCCGGTGATCTTTCAGGCGATCGAACCCAAGACCAAAGCCGATCAGGATAAGCTTGGCTCAGCGCTCGGCCGGCTCGCTCAGGAAGATCCGACGTTCCGGATGCGGACGGACGACGAGACCCAGCAGACGATCATCGGCGGGATGGGTGAACTGCACCTCGAGATCATCGTCGATCGACTCAAGCGCGAGTTCAAAGTCGATGCCAACGTCGGCAAGCCGCAGGTTGCGTACAAAGAAGCGATCACCAAGACCGTGGAGCGGCAGGGCCGGTTCGTCCGCCAGTCGGGCGGCAAGGGTCAGTACGGCGACGTTTGGATTCGGCTCGAGCCGCAAGAGCCCGGAACCGGCTACGTCTTCGAATCGAAGATCGTCGGCGGCACGATCCCCAAAGAATACGTCAAGCCGGTCCAGGAAGGCATCCGCGAGGCCTGCCAGAGCGGCGTGTTGGCGGGTTATCCGGTGCTCGACTTCAAGGTGACGCTGTTCGACGGAAGTTATCACGACGTCGACTCATCGGAGATGGCCTTCAAGATCGCCGGTTCGATGGCGTTCAAAGAGGCCAATCGAGCGGCCGGACCGGTCTTGCTCGAGCCGATCATGAAGGTCGAGGTGACGACGCCCAAGGATTATCTCGGCGCGATCAACGGCGATCTCATGAAGCGGCGCGGCGTCATTCATCTGACCGAGGACGCCCCGGGCGGGGTCCAGGTGATCACCGCGAACGTGCCGCTCGCCGAGATGTTCGGGTACGCGACCGACATGCGCTCGGCGACGCAAGGCCGAGCGACGTACACGATGGAGTTCTCACATTACGAGAAGGCGCCGAAGTCCATCCAAGACGAGATCGTCGCCAAAGCTCAGGGTAAGAAACCGGCCGCATGACATTATTCATCACTCCCGGAACCGTAAGGAAGTAACGTAAGCAGATGGCGAAGGCGAAATTCGAGCGCAGCAAACCGCACGTAAACATCGGAACGACGGGTCACGTCGATCACGGGAAAACGACGCTCACGGCGGCGATCATCAATTGCCTTGCCACCGAGAACGCGAATATTCAACGGCGCAACGTCGATGACATCGACAACGCGCCCGAAGAGAAGGAGCGCGGCATCACGATTGCGATCTCGCACCAAGAGTACGAGACCGCCAAGCGACACTATGCGCACGTCGACTGCCCCGGTCACGCCGATTACATCAAGAACATGATCACCGGAGCCGCCCAGATGGACGGCGCGATCCTGGTGGTCTCGGCGACCGACGGCCCGATGCCGCAGACGCGCGAACACATTCTGTTGATGCGCCAGGTCGGCGTTCCCTACATCGTGGTCTTCCTGAATAAGGTCGATATGGTCGACGACGCCGAACTGCTCGAACTCGTCGAGATGGAAGTGCGCGAACTGCTCAGCCAGTACGAATACCCCGGCGATGACGTGCCGATCATCCGTGGCTCGGCGCTAAAGGCGCTGAACTCGAGCGGCAAACGGGGCGACCCGGATGCCGACCCGATCTTCGCGCTGATGGATGCCGTCGACGTCTATATCCCGACGCCGGAACGCCCGGTCGACAAGCCGTTCCTGATGCCGGTCGAAGACGTCTTCACGATCACCGGCCGCGGTACGGTCGGCACGGGTCGAGTCGAACGCGGCAAGGTCAAGGTCGGCGAAGAGATCGAGATCGTCGGCCTGCAAGAGAAGGCGCGCAAATCGGTCGTCACCGGCATCGAGATGTTCCGCAAGCTGCTCGACGAGGGCATCGCCGGCGACAATATCGGCGTACTGCTGCGCGGCATCGAGCGAACCGACATCGAACGTGGGCAGGTGCTGGCCAAACCCGGCTCGATCAAGCCGCACAAAAAGTTCAAGGCCGAGGTCTACGTCCTCTCTAAAGAAGAGGGTGGCCGCCACACCCCGTTCTTCGCGAACTACCGTCCGCAGTTCTACTTCCGCACAACCGACGTAACCGGGACGATCCAGTTGCCCGAGGGCGTCGAGATGGTCATGCCGGGCGACAACGTTCAGATGGCCGTCGAGTTGATCACGCCGATCGCTTGCGAAGAAGGGCTCCGGTTTGCAATCCGCGAGGGCGGCCGGACCGTCGGGGCCGGCGTCGTAACCGGCATCACCGAATGAATGAAATTGGGCACGCTTTCGGCGTCTGTCGTCGTTGCGCGGGGGCTTATGTGCTATGCGTACACTGCGCCCTCGCGCGCCTAGACAGTCACCGAAATCGCACCCAATTTGACCGGAGTTCGGTCCCCGCTTAGATCGTCACGATCGAGCGGCATTTAGAAAGTAGCTAGGAAAGTTAGAGATGGCTAAACAGAAGATTCGGATTCGGCTGAAGGCCTACGATCATAAGATTCTCGATCAGTCGGCCGAGCGGATCGTCGATACGGCGAAGCGGACCGGCGCGTTCGTTAGCGGGCCGATTCCGTTACCGACGGAGATCAATCGCTTCTGCGTCAATCGCTCGCCCCACGTCGACAAGAAGAGCCGCGAGCATTTCGAGATGCGGACGCACAAGCGGCTCATCGACATTCTCCAAGCGTCACCGAAGACGATGGACGCATTGATGCACCTCGATCTCCCAGCCGGGGTGGACATCGAACTCAAGGCTTAGATCGGACGTCAGCGGCTGTTTTGCTGCTCGGCGCTTTTGAGCCGCTCGATCGCCGCATAGACGAGGTTCGCGGCCGCCTCAGTCTCTTGGACCGCACGATTGCGGGCATACGCGGTCCATGGAAGGCCGCCGCCGCGGAGCGTGTTGAGGGCGCGGTTGATCTTGCCGTAAGCCTCGTGAAGCGCGGCGTCCCTCGATAGCCGGTTCGGCAGTTGGGAGTCGGGCGCGCGGAGGCCGGAGCCTTGTAGCGCCCCGATCGCGTTGTCGAGCCGGGGAATGGCCGAGTTCGTTTGCTCCTCGGTCGAGCGCCAGACGTCGCGAGCAAGCAAGAGTCGCGCGAACCGTAGGTCGGCGAGCGCGTTGCTCGCGGGACTGGTCGGCCCCGGCCGGACGATCCGAAGGGCTGGTTCGAACCGGGCCGCCGAGGCAGTGGCCACGGTCGAACCGGTCGCCAAGACGACGGCCAAGCTGAAGGCGAGTCTGGTCTTGAGCTGCGAGTCCGGCATGGCGATCTCCTGAGCTTGTTGGGCGAGAACTCATCGATGCAACGTTGATCCCGGCGTCGTTCGTTTCCAGCGAGTCGTTTGACAACGGTTTGGCAGCTTGGTATCCTCATTGGGTTGTGGTCCCCGCCGCGGCGCGCCTTCGTGCGTCGCGGCGAGAGAGATTACAGATACGCCAGGCTCCGTGGGTTAATCGGTGAGGGGATCAGAGGGGATGAAGAACATCGTCGGCCGCAAGGTCGGGATGACGAGCGTTTTTACCGCTGACGGGCGCTACGTGCCGGTGACGGTTATCGAGGCGGGCCCGTGTTCGGTCCTGCAGCGAAAAACCACTGACAAGGACGGCTACGATGCGGTGGCGCTCGCCTTCGGCAACCGCAAGAAATCCCGCATGACCAAGGCGCACGCCGGTCGGTTCAAACTCCTAGGGCTCGAGCCCAAGGCGCTCGTTCGCGAGTTTCGACGCGGAATCGAAGCGGCGCCCGAGGTCGGCGCGACCGTCACGGTCGCCGAGTTCGCCGAGGGCGACCGGGTCGACGTCGCGGGAATCTCCAAGGGTCACGGTTTTGCCGGCGGCATCAAGCGCTGGAACTTCCACGGTGGTGGGGCGAGTCACGGGTCGATGATCCATCGCCAACCGGCCTCCAACGGCGACACCAACGCCGGCCATACCCACCGCGGCAGCCGGCGGCCCGGCCACTACGGCGTCGATCGCACGACCCATCAGAACCTCGAAGTAGTCCGGGCCGACGTCGAGCGTAATTTGCTGCTGTTGCGCGGCCCGGTTCCCGGCTCGAAGAACGGAATCGTCGTGATCTCAGCGGCCGTCCGGCCGCCCAAACGAAAGGCGGAGGCGAAGTAATGCTGGTCATCGACGCCACCGGCGCGACCGTGCGCGAAGCGGATACCCCGGCCGTCTTTGCAACCGACGCCTCGGCGAAACGAAACGCGATCTTCCGGGCGGTCTTTCGCGAGCTCGCCAATCCGCGGGCCGGTACGGCATCGACCAAGCGCCGCGATGAGGTCTCCGGCGGCGGCCGCAAACCGTGGCGCCAAAAGGGCACTGGCCGCGCTCGTCAGGGCTCAACGCGCTCGCCGCAATGGACCCACGGCGGCGTTGTGTTCGGTCCAAAGCCGCGCAGCTACGAGACGTCACTCAATAAGAAAGAGCGTCGCGCTGCGATGCACGCCGCGCTGTGCGACCGGTTCGCCAACGGTTGCGTTACGTTGCTCGCCGTCGACGGATTCGAGCTGGCAAAGACGGCGCAGATGGCGACCCTGTTGTTCGGCTCGCGCAAGCGCGCAGTCGACGGTCAGCGCATCCTCATCGTCTACGCCGCCGCCGAGCGCGATTCGGCCGGCGAACGGATCGAACGGATCTCACGCAACTTGCCCGGCGTCGGGGTAACGCATACCCACGCCCTCGACGTGAAAGATGTCGTCGGTCACGCCCGCCTCCTACTCACCCCCGCCGCCCAAGACGAATTGGTCGCAATCTTCGGAGAGAAGTCCAATGGAAGCGCGTGACATTATCATCGCTCCGCTGATCAGCGAGAAGACGATGGCCGGCACCGCGTTTCAGCAATATGCTTTCGAGGTCAATGCGCGGGCGACCAAGACCCAGATCCGGCAGGCCGTCGAGGAGATTTTCAAGGTCGACGTCGTCAAGATCAACACCGTAAACGTCGGCGGCAAACGCAAGAATTTTGCACGCCGCGGCGTCCGTTCGTCAGGGAAGCAGGCGGACTGGAAAAAGGCCGTCGTCACCCTCAAAGCCGGTCAGAAAATCGCGATCGGCGGCGTGAATTATTTCGAGCAGTAAGGGAGCAGCGTCGAGATGCCCGTAAAAAGATTCCGCCCGACCTCGCCCGGCAAGCGCTTTGCCACCGTGATGGACTTCTCCGAACTGTCAAAAAAAGAGCCGGAGAAGTCGCTGGTCGAGGTGCGTAAGAAGCACTCCGGCCGCAACAACAACGGCCATATTACCGTGCGCCATAAGGGTGGTGGTTATCGCAAGCAGTATCGCATCATCGATTTCAAGCGCACCAAGGATGCGATCCCGGCGAAGGTCGCGGCGATCGAGTACGACCCGAACCGGTCGGCGCGGATTGCGCTGCTGCACTACCGCGACGGCGAGAAGCGCTACATCCTCGCGCCGGTCGGTATCAAGGTCGGCGACGTGCTCGAATCCGGCGAGAAGGCCGACATCAAGACCGGCAACGCGTTGCCGTTGAAATCCATTCCGGTCGGGACGGTCGTCCACAATATCGAACTGCGACCGGGTGAGGGTGGGAAGTTGGTTCGCTCGGCCGGTGGTTCGGCGCAGCTGATGGCCAAGGAGAGCGACTATGCGCTGGTGCGCATGCCGTCGGGTGAAGTCCGCCGCATCCAGGTCGTCTGTCGCGCGACGATCGGTCAGCTCGGCAACATCGATCATGAAAACGAAGTCGTTGGAAAAGCTGGGCGCCAGCGCCACCGCGGCAAGCGGCCGTCGGTTCGCGGCATTGCCATGAATCCGGTCGATCACCCGCACGGCGGCGGCGAAGCGCGCTCGACTTCCGGCCGGCCACCGACGACGCCATGGGGACAGATGACAATGGGTAAGAAGACGCGTCGCAATAAGCGGACCGCGAAGATGATCGTTCGCAAGCGGAGTGCCAAGTAGTGGGCCGCTCGCTCAAAAAAGGTCCGTACATCGCGGACCATCTTATGCAAAAAGTCGAGAAGCTGAACTCGACGCGCGAGAAGCGGGTCATCAAGACCTGGAGCCGCGCTTCGACGATCGTGCCGTCGATGGTTGGTCATACGATCTCCGTTCATAACGGGCGGACCCATATTCCCGTCTTTGTCACCGAGAATATGGTCGGCCACAAACTCGGCGAGTTCTCGCCGACGCGGAGTTTCAAGGGCCACGCCGGCAGCGACAAGAGCGCGGTGAAGTAGATGGCGACGACTGAAGCGGCACCCGTCCCGCAGGCGCTCGCGCATCTCAAGTTCGCTCGCATGGGACCGCGAAAGCTACGGCGCATCGCCGACGCCATCCGCGGCAAGAGCGTTCGCGAAGCGCTGGCTTTGCTGAAGTTCAGCGGCGTCGAGGCGGCCGAGCCGATCGAACGCCTGCTACGCAGCGCGATGGCGAACGCGGAGAACAATCACGGGCTCGCAACCGATGAACTCTACGTCGCCAAAATCACCGTCGACAGCGGTCCGGGTGGTGGCATGACCAAGCGTCTCGACCCGCGGGCCCAAGGGCGCGCGGCGTTCAAACGCAAGCGGCTCTCGCACGTCACGATCGCCGTCAGTTCTGCGGCGCCCAAACGCGAGCGTAAGCGCGGCCCGGGCGCATCGATAGCGCTGTCAACCAAGAGTTCGCGCACGCGCGCCGTCGCCGCCGGCGGTGCCAAAAAGACACCCGCGCTACGCAAACCCAAAGCCGCCGCCGCGGCTGCCGGAGGCTCCGTTTAATGGGTCAGAAGATTCACCCGGTAGGGTTGCGGCTCGGGATCACCCGGACTTGGGACAGCCGTTGGTTTGAGAAGAAACATTACCGGGCTTGGCTGCACGAAGATGCGGCGATCCGCAAGTATCTCAATCGGCTGACGCGCGCAGCATCGATCAGCAAAGTCGAGATCGAGCGGCGTTCGAATCAGGCGCGGGTCATCGTCCACACCGCCAAACCCGGCATCATCATCGGAAAGCGCGGTGTCGGAATCGAAGATATCCGCAAACAACTCGAGCACCTCACGAAGAAAAATGTCCAGGTTAATGTCGTCGAGATCAAACATCCCGAACTCGACGCGCGGCTGGTTGCCCAAAATATCGTCGATCAGCTCGAGAAGCGGATCGCCTTTCGGCGCGCCATGAAGCAGGCGATCATGCGGACGATGAAGGCCGGCGCGCGCGGCGTGAAGGTGCAGGTCGGCGGTCGGCTCGGCGGCTCGGAGATCGCGCGCTCGGAGCGCAATCACGACGGTAAAGTGCCGCTGCATACGCTGCGCGCCGACATCGATTATGCCCACGTCGAAGCATTCACCACGTTCGGTCGCATCGGCGTCAAAGTGTGGATCTACAAGGGCGAGGTACTGCCCGATGTTCCGCGGAGCGATCCGGCGCGCGCCGAACGGGCGCAAGCCGCCGAGCGCACGACGTTCCGCGACCGGCGCGGCGAGCGCGGCCGCGCTCGCGGTGCGCGACCGGGGCTGCCGGCCGACGGCGTTACGCTCGGGTCTCCCCCGGCTGAACCGTCGCCGCTCGCCGAGGCCACTCCGGCCAGCGATGCGGTTCCAAGCGTCGAGCCGATTCCGGTCGTCGACGCGGCTCCGACCGCCGAGACCGCCCCGGTCGTCGAGACTGCGCCGGCCGAAACGCCGATCGATCACGCGGTCGCCGACGGCGCCGGTCCGGCAGGAGCGAACGAATAATGCTGACACCAAAACGAGTGAAGTGGCGCCGCGTGCACCGCGGTCGCATGACCGGCCGGGCGATGACCGGCAGTTCGCTGACCTTCGGCGACTACGGCCTGCAGGCGCTCGAGCCATGCTGGATGACTAGCCGTCAAATCGAAGCGGCCCGAATTGCGCTGACACGTCACATCAAGCGCGGCGGCAAGGTTTGGATCAAGATTTTTCCCGACAAGCCGGTAACCAAAAAACCGGCTGAAACGCGGATGGGCTCCGGCAAAGGCAATCCGGAGTTCTATGTGGCGGTTATCCGGCCCGGCCGCGTGTTGTTCGAGTTGGCCGGCGTTCCGGAAACCGTTGCCCGCGAAGCGCTGCGGCTGGCCGCGGCAAAGCTGCCGATCGGCACCAAGGTTCTCTCCCGCACGGAGGTCGAGGCATGAGCCGTACGGAGATTTTGAAGATGCGCGACCTGACGATTGCCGAGCTGCAACAAAAAGCTCGTGAGACCAAAGAAGAACTTTTCAACCTGCGCTTTGCGCTGCGCACCGGTCACCTCTCGGACTACAGTAAGGTGCGGGCCATTCGGCACAGTTACGCGCAGATTCAGACCGTAATAAGCGAGAAGCGAATCGCAGAGGCCAAAAATGGAGCAGCGTAGTCGCCGGCGCGTCAAGCAAGGGCGCGTGGTTTCGAACAAGATGGACAAAACGATCGTCGTCGTGAGCGAGACGCGCGTTCCCCATCCGGTGTACAAGAAGATCGTAAAAAAGTCGGTACGCTTTAAGGCGCACGACGAGACGAACGAATGCCGGATCGGCGATACCGTTCGCATCATGGAATGCCGTCCGCTTTCGCGCGATAAGCGCTGGCGGCTGGTCGAGGTCGTGGAGAAGGCGAAATGATCCAACAGGAGACGCGGCTCAAGGTCGCCGACAACTCCGGGGCGCGCGAGCTGCTGTGCATTCACGTGCAGGGCGGCAGCCGGCACCCCTATGCGTTCGTTGGCGATGTGATCGTCGGTACCGTGAAGAGCGCGATCCCGGGTGCGGCCGTAAAAAAGGGCCAAGTCGTCAAAGCGGTGATCGTACGCTGCGCCCAACCGATGAAACGCCCGGACGGCTCGACGATCAAGTTCGACGAGAATGCGTGCGTCATCATCAAGGGTGACAAGGACAATCTCGACCCGCGCGGCACGCGCGTCTTCGGGCCGGTCTGTCGCGAGTTGCGCGACCGCGGCTTCTTGAAGATCGCCTCGCTTGCGCCGGAGGTGCTCTGATGGCCGCCGTTATCAAGCAGAACATCGTCGCGGGCGATATGGTGATGATCCGGCGCGGTAAAGAGAAGGGCAAGCGCGGCACGGTCAAGGCGGTCTTTCCGCGGGCCGGCAAAGCGACCGTCGAAGGGCACAACCTCGTCAAACGACACACCAAACAAGGCTCCGGTGGTTCGCAGTCGGCGGGGATAATCGAAAAGGAAGCTCCGCTGCCGCTCTCGGTGCTGATGTATGTCTGCGAAAAGTGTCAGGCCCCGACTCGGATCAAGCATCGGGTAGTCGAGGATCGCTCGCAGCGCGTCTGCGGGCGGTGCGGCGAGCCGGCGCGCGAGTCGGCGAAAGGACGCTGACGATGGCGATGACGCGATTGCGCGAACGCTACGAAACCGACGTTCGCAAGAAGTTGATCGAACGGTTCGGCTATGCGAATGCTCATCAGGTGCCCAAGCTCGACAAAGTCGTGATCAACATGTCGGTCGGCGAAGCGATTCAAAATGGGAAAGTTCTCGACACGGCCGTCAAAGAGCTCGAAGCGATCAGCGGTCAAAAGCCGGTGATCACAAAAGCGAAAAAATCGATCGCGGCGTTCAAGTTGCGCGAAGGCATGAACATCGGCACCAAGGTGACCCTACGCGGCGAGCGGATGTACGTATTCCTCGACAAGCTGTTCAACATCGTGCTGCCGCGCATCCGTGACTTCCGCGGCCTTCCGCGCAAGTCGTTCGATGGGCGCGGAAACTACAATCTTGGGCTGCGCGAGCAGATCGTCTTTCCCGAGATCAACTTCGATAAAGTCGACAAAATGCGCGGCATGGACATCGTGATCGTGACGACCGCCAAGAACGACGAAGAAGCGACGGAGTTCCTGACCCACATGGGACTGCCGCTGCAAAAGGAGCGAACCTGATGGCGAAAACGTCGCTCATCGAGAAGTCAAAGCTGACGCCGAAGTTCAAGGTCCGCCAGCACAACCGGTGCCTGTCGTGCGGTCGCCCGCGCGGCTTCTACCGTAAGTTCGGCATGTGCCGGATCTGTTTCCGCGAGAGCGCCCATCGCGGCCATATTCCGGGCATCGTGAAGGCATCGTGGTAGGGGGGGCAAGCTGATGGGCGTCATCACCGATCCGATCGCCGATATGCTCACGCGGATCCGCAATGCGAATACCGCCGGTCACGAGACGGTCGACATCCCCGCGTCGCGCATGAAGCGCGCGGTCGCGGCGATCCTGAAAGAAGAGGGGTTCGTCCGCGACATTGCCGTCGTGCCCGAAGGGCCGCAAGGCACGTTGCGCGTCACGCTCAAGTACGGAACGGATAAGGAGAAAGTCATTACCGGGTTGCGCCGCATCAGCCGTCCCGGTCTGCGCGTCTATACCTCGAAGGCCGAGATCCCGCGCGTACTCGGCGGGCTGGGCCTGGTCATCATTTCGACCTCGAAAGGCATCATGTCGGGCAAACGCGCCAAGCGCGAGGGCTTCGGCGGCGAGGTCCTGGCATACGTGTGGTGAGGATCTAAACGACATGTCCCGCATCGGTAAACTACCCGTCCAAGTACCCACCAACGTCACGGTCAACGTGGCGGATTCGGTCGTGCACGTCAAGGGCCCCAAAGGTGAGCTCTCGCAGCAGATCCTGCCGGTCGTCGCCGTCCGCGTCGAAAACGGAACCGTTCTCGTCGACCGCCAGGGCGATGCGAAGCCGGCGCGCGCCGCGCATGGGCTTACCCGGACGTTGATCGCCAACATGGTCGAAGGGGTGACCAAGGGTTTCCGCAAGAGCCTGGAGATTCAAGGCGTCGGCTATCGCGCTGCAAAGTCCGGCGAGAAGTTGAATTTGACGCTTGGCTATTCGCATCCGGTGAGCTACGCTGCGCCAAAGGGCGTTTCGTTCACAGTCGAGGGCACCGGCAAGATCCACGTCGACGGCATCGACAAGCAGATGGTCGGCCAAGTCGCCGCCGAGATTCGCGACCTCCGCCCGCCCGAACCCTACAAGGGGAAGGGCATTCGTTACGAGGGCGAGGTCGTTCGCAAGAAGCTCGGCAAGGCCGGAAAGGCTGGCAAGAAGTAATGCGGAATTCGCGCACCGAGCAACGGCTGCGCCGCCATCGGCGGCTGCGCAAGAAGGTCGTCGGCACGCCGGAGCGGCCGCGCCTGTCGGTCCATCGCACGTTGCATCACATCTACGCAATCGTCGTCGACGACTCGCGCGGCCATACGCTGGTCGCGGCATCGACTCGTGAGAAATCGCTCGCGACAAGCGACTCGCGGACCAACGTCGACGCTGCTCGCCGCGTGGGCGAAGCGATCGGCCAGAAGGCGAAAGCCGTCGGAATAACGGCGGTCGTTTTCGATACGAGCGGCCTCAAGTACCACGGCCGCGTCAAAGCGCTAGCCGACGCCGCCCGCGCCGCCGGCCTGGAGTTTTAGGCATGAACTACCGAGGCAGAGACCGCGATTCGTCGGGGCTCGAAGAGACCGTCGTCCGCGTGAACCGGGTGGCCAAGGTCGTCAAAGGCGGCAAGCGATTCAGCTTCAGCGCGCTGGTCGTCGTCGGCGACCGCAAGGGACGCGTCGGATTCGCCATCGGCAAGGCCGGCGAAGTTCCCGAAGCGATTCGCAAGGGCGTCGAGCAGGCGCGCAAGGCACTGATCACCGTTCCAATGGTCAAAAAGACGATCCCGCATGAAGTCACCATTCAGGTCGGTGCGGGTCGCGTCTTCATGAAGCCGGCGTCGCCGGGAACCGGTGTCATCGCCGGTGGCCCGATGCGCGCGGTCCTTGAATTAGCCGGAATCCACGACATCCTGACCAAGTCACTCGGCAGTTCGAACCCGATCAACGTCGTGCTGGCAACGGTCGAAGCGCTGCGGTCGCTCAAGACGGCTGATCAGGTTGCTAAACTGCGCGACAAACCCGTCGCCGAACTCTTCTCTTAATATCCCGGGAGCGAATCGAGCATGGCTGAGCCGAAACCGTCGAAATCGAAGAAGAAGGGTGCCGCGGTCGTGGCGGCCGCCGGCGTTGCCGCGGGCTCACCGACGGTGACGCTCGCCAATTTGCGCGAGAACGCCGGTGCGCGCCCCAAACGCACCCGCGTCGGTCGTGGTCACGGCTCGGGCATGGTGAAGACCGGCGGGGAGGGCGGTAAGGGTCAGACGGTGCGCTCGGGCGGCGGCAAAGGGCCCGCCTTCGAAGGTGGCCAGACTCCCTGGGCACGCCGGCTACCGCATCGGCGCGGCTATTCGCAAAAGGCGCGCGATATCGGACACTTTCGCTCGCGGCTCGCGGTCGTCAATCTCGCGGCCCTCGCCGGTTGGGACCCAAGCGTCGAAGTGACGCCCGAGTCGCTCCAGGCGCGTCACCTCATCAGCGAGCAGCTGGACGGTGTGAAGATCCTCGGGGGAACCAAGCCCGGCAAAACGCTGCCGCCGGGCCTCCGGCTGCGTGCCGTCCTGTTCTCGGCGACCGCCCGGGCCGCCTTGAGCGCCGCCGGCGCCGATCTCGGCGAGGACGCGTAGCCACCCGTGCTCGCAAACCTCCAGTCGGCGTTGCTCGTCCCGGATATTCGCAAACGCGTTTTGTTCGTGCTGGGCGCGTTCGCGCTGTTTGTGTTCATGATTCACGTTCAGTTACCCAACGTCGACGAAGCCCGCTGGCAGGATCTGCTGCGGACCGGATCATTTTACAGCTTCCTCGGCTTCTTGTCGGGCGGCGCTTTACAGCGGCTCTCGATCATCGCAATGGGGATCACGCCGTACATCAACGCGTCGATCATCATGCAGTTGATGACGGTGGTCTTACCGCAGCTCGAGGAGATGGCGAAGAAGGGCGGCGAGGAAGGCCGTAAGCGGATCAGCCAGTACACGCGCTGGTTGACGATCGTGCTCGCGGCCGTCGAGGCGACGACGATGTGCGGCGCGATGGAGCGGGCCGGCGTCTTCTACGACACCTCGATTTGGTATCTGCTCTACGCGATCACGGCGCTGGTCGCCGGGACGATGCTCCTGATGTGGCTCGGCGAGCAGATCACCGACAAGGGGATCGGAAACGGCATCTCGCTGATCATCTTCGTCGGAATCGTCTTACGCTACCCGAACTACGTCGCGCAAACCGTTCAAGTCGGCCAAGCACAGGGCTTCGACTACTTCCGGCTCGTTTTATTTGTGTTGATCGCGCTGCTGACGATCGTCTCGATCGTCTTCATGTATCAGGGCCAGCGGCGCGTGCCGGTCCAACAGGCGCGCCGGGTCGTCGGCCGCAAGCTGTTTGCCGGGCGCTCCTCGTACATCCCGTTGCGCCTCAACAATGCCGGCGTGATTTCGATCATCTTCGCGATCTCGCTGCTGCTCTTGCCGCAACAAGCGCTCTCCTGGTTTCAGCACGGCTCGAGCGGACCGGGGGCCAACGTCGCGCTCCTGATCCAGACCTACTTCAGCCCGAACACGCTACTGTACAACTTGGCGTATTTCGTGCTCGTCGTCGTGTTTACGTTCTTCTACAGTTCGGTCGTCGTCAACACCCGCGACATCGCGGATAACCTGAAAAAGACGGGCGCGTTCATCCCCGGAATCCGGCCGGGCCAACCGACGGTCGAGTACCTCAACCGCATCCTGCTGCGGATCACGACGGTCGCGGCCCTCTACCTTGGTTTGCTGGCCCTGCTACCATCATTGTTCCAGCGCGGGTTGGGAATCACGACATTCTACCTCGGGTCGACGTCGCTGCTGATCTTGGTGGGCGTCGCACTCGACTCGATGACCCAAATCGAGGCCCGGCTGGCGATGCGCGACTATAAGGGCTTCATCAAGCGATGACGACGGCGGCGCCCGCGATGCGCATCGTGCTGCTCGGACCGCCCGGCGCCGGCAAGGGCACGCAGGCGCGAATTCTCGAGGAGCGCTTCGATGCGCGCCAGATCTCGACCGGCGACATTCTGCGCAAACACCGGGTCGAGAAGACCGCTCTCGGTACCGAAGCCCAAGCATACATGGATCGCGGCGCGCTCGTCCCCGACGACCTGGTCATTCGGATGATGGAAGGTGAACTCGCCGGCCGGTCGTCGTTCATTCTCGATGGGTTTCCGCGCACGGTCACGCAGGCCGATGCGCTGGCTGCGCTGCTTGCGCGCTTGAACCTTCCGCTCCAAGCGACGGTTCTCGTCGACGTTCCGCGGCCCGAGTTGATCACTCGGCTGACTGGGCGCTGGAGCAACCCGCGCACCGGTCGCAGCTATCACGCGCTGTACGATCCACCCAAGCGCCCAGCGATCGACGACGACGACGGCGGCCCGCTCGTCCAACGGTCCGACGACTCGCTTGAAGTCGTCACCAATCGCCTCGAAACCTACGACGCTCAGACGCAGCCGCTGGTCGAGTATTACGAGCGCGCCGGCCTACTCGCGCGGATCGACGGCATGCAGCCGGTCGAGACGGTGACGGAGCGCATCGTTCAGTCGCTCGCCGATCGGCCCGGAGTCCCGCGGTGATCACGATCAAGTCGGCGCGCGAGATTGAGATCATGCGGCGCGGTGGAAAGGTCACCGCCGCCGTGCTCACGCAGTTGGTGACGGCGGCGCGCCCGGGGGTAACGACGCGCGAACTCGACCGGCTGGCCGAACGCTTGATACGAACGGCCGGCGGCGAGCCGACGTTCAAAGGCTACAACGGGTTTCCGTGGTCGATCTGTGCGTCGATCAACGAACAGGTCGTTCACGGGATGCCCGACCAGCGCCCAATGCGCGACGGCGACATCCTGTCGATCGACATCGGGAGCACCTTCGAAGGCTATGTGACCGACACGGCGATCACGATCCCGATCGGCCAGGTGAGCGAGGAAGCGCAGCGGCTGATGCGGGTCACTCAAGAGTGCTTGATGCTCGGTATCGCCCAGATGCAGTTGGGAAGCCGGCTCTCCGATATCGGACACGCCGTCCAGGTCCATGCCGAGCGCCATGGCTACGGCGTCGTTCGCGACTTGGTCGGTCACGGCGTCGGCACCAAGATGCACGAGGAGCCCCAGGTGCCCAACTACGGCAAGCGCGGTCAAGGCATCGTCCTTCGGGCCGGCCTGTGCCTGGCGATCGAGCCGATGATCACCGCCGGGACGCACGAGGTCGAAACCCAAGCCGACGGCTGGACGGTCATAACGGCGGATGGTAAGCTCGCAGCGCACTTCGAGCATACGGTCGCGCTGACCGACGACGGCCCAAAGATCCTCACCCTCCGCGACATCCTCGAACATCCGGACGCTGCGCACTACCGCCCCGCAGCCGACGTCGCGGCATGACCCACGCCCTCCCCCCGGTCGAATCCATAGGTACAAGTGAAATGAAAGTCAGACCCTCCGTTAAGCGCATCTGCGAAAAATGCATCATCATTCGCCGTCACGGAAAAGTTCGCGTGATCTGCGAGACCAATCCCAAGCACAAACAGGTGCAGGGCTGATGGCGCGCATCTCCGGCATCGACCTCCCGCGCGAGAAGCGGATTGAGATCGCGCTGACCTACATCTTCGGAATCGGCCTACCGTCGGCGCAAAAAATCTTGGCGCAAGCCGGGGTTGATCCCAACCTGCGCGTGAAGAACCTGTCCGAAGAGGACGAGAAAAAGTTGCGCGACGCAATCGACGGTCAACTGACCGTCGAAGGCGATCTGCGCCGGGAAGTCGCCGGCCACATCAAGCGTCTGACCGACATCGGCTGCTATCGCGGTCTGCGGCATCGTCGCGGTCTGCCCGTGCGCGGCCAGCGAACCAAGACCAACGCGCGGACGCGCAAGGGGCCAAAAAAGACGGTCGGCGGCAAGAAGAAAGCGGCGGCGGCCAAGAAGTAGCGACTATTTCCCCGCGGGCTTCGGACCGGACTTCGACATCAGCAGAACGGTCGGAATCGAGATGAAAAAGAGCACGGCGCTGACGCGGAAGACGTCGTCGTAGGCGAGCACGGTCGCGTTTTGGACGACGCCGGCGTTGAGTTGAGCCAGCGTTTGCAATTTATCGTGCGAGGCGTGCATCAACGCGTTGACCGCCGGGTTGTGCAACGTGACGCCGGCCGCCAACCCTTGCTGGGCAACGTCTTCGCGACGCAGCTCGATCAATTCGAGGACCGCAATGCCAAGGCTGCCGCCGAGCTGCCGAACGAGCGTGTATATCCCGGTTGCGTTCGCGAGCGCGGCGCGCGGCACGCTGGCGAGGGTTGCCGTCGACAGCGGCACGAACAAAAAGCCAAGCGCAAAACCTTGGAGCGCGCGCGGGTAGAAGACGTCCCAGTAGCCGGCGAACTGGTTGAGCGAACCCATCCACCATGCCGCGATTCCAAAGATCGCCATGCCGCCGGCGATCATGATGCGCGGGCTGATCCGGTTGACGAGGCGGCCGGCGATCGGCATGCTGATCGCGGTCGCGAGCGCCCCCGGGACGAGCGCGACGCCGGTCTGCCACGCGTCGAACCGAAGGACGTTTTGGAAGAACAGCGGCAGCACGAGGTTGATGCCGTAGAGTCCGAAACCGCTCACGATGCCGATGATGCTACCGGCCGAAAACGCCCGGCTCCGAAAGATGCGCAGATCGACGAACGGCATCGGATCGCGCAACTCGCGCACGACGAACCAGACGAGGCCAACGACGGCGGTGATCGACAGGATGACGATCGTCGACGAATCGAACCAGTCTTCGCGCTGCCCACGCTCGAGAACGTATTGCAGCGAAGCGATGCCGACCGTCATGGCCCCGAGCCCCAGCCAGTCGGCGCCGCGTTCGGGTTTTTTGATATACGACGGATCCCGCACGAACGCAAGCGTCATGAAGAACGCCACTATTCCAATGGGAATGTTGATGTAGAAGATCAGCGGCCACGAAAAGTTGTCGACGATGTAGCCGCCGAGCGTCGGACCCAGCGCCGGGCCGACCATCGCGCCGAGACCGAAGATCGCCATCGCTTGACCGCGTTTGTTGGGCGGATACGACTCGAACAAAATTGCTTGCGCCGTCGGCTGCAACGCGCCGCCGCCGATCCCTTGGAGAATGCGAAACAGAACGAGCTCGGTGACGCTGTGCGCCGTCCCGCACAAGAACGACGCAATGGTGAAGATCGCCAAGCTCGTCGCGTAGTAGCGCTGCCGCCCGAACAGCGCTGTCAACCAGCCGTTGAGCGGCATGATGATGACGTTGGCGAGGATATAGCCGGTCGCAACCCAGGATATCTCGTCGATCGAAGCTCCGAGATTCCCGGCCATGTTGGTCAGCGCGACGTTGACGATCGTCGAGTCGATGATCGCCATGATGATGCCGAGCATGACGGTCGCGGTGACCAGGGCGACCGGAATGTGGCGTTCCGGTCGACCGGCGTGCGGGGACGGCGGCGGGCCGGGTCCGGTGCCTGCCGGCGTCAGCGTGGCGGTCGAAATGACGTTACCTCGAGCGGGTGTCCAGAAAAGGGTAATTAATAATGACGGCGTAGTCATTAGTATACCAAAAGCTCGGGAGTTAGCCTATGCCCCGCGATGTCGTCAAGACGATCCGTGGTCGCGCCTATCGCTACCGCGTCGAGAGCTATCGCGATCCGGCGACCGGAAAGACGCGCGGACGCTGGACGTATCTCGGCAAGGTCGCCGCCGACGACGGCGCGGAAACGGTAGCCGGAACCCGGCGAGACGCCGGCAAGACCCGCGCGGCGTTGCTCGATGCGACCGAGCGGTTACTCGGGGTCATCGACCTCGGCAAGCTGACCGCGGCCGGAATCGCGACCGAAGCGGGCCTCGGGCACGGAACGTTCTACCGGCACTTTCGGAACAAGGGTGAGGCCGTCCGCACGGCGATCGAGCGCTATCGTGCCGGCGTCGATCGCGAGCGCCCCTCTTTCGAGGAACCGCTGGGCCTGCGCCCCACCGAGCGCGCCCGCGTGCGAACTTGGGTCGAGTCGATTCTGCGAACGCCGGCGGAGCGGCCGGGGTTCGCGCGCGCTTGGTATATGGCCAGCCTCGATGACCCGGCGATGCGCGACCAGCGCCGGGCGCGCCGCGCCGAGGCGGTCGAGGCGCTTGCCGGCTATTTCGAGCGACTGACCGCCGCCGGGCTGGCGGAGATCGCGCGACCACGCGAACTTGCTCGCGCGCTGTTTGCAACCTTCGACGGCGTCATCCGTCTGGTCGTCGCGGACCGTAAAACGGTCGACGGTGAACTGCGGGCCGGTACGGTCGATCTGGTCGAACGTGCGATCTTCAGTCGCGCCGACGAGCGCGCCGACCGCTGACGGCGTCGACCTCTATGCCGGGGTGGGTGCCGCCTGCTTCTCGCTCATGCGGTGCCCGAGGACGTCGATCCAACCGGCGAAGCCGTCGCCGGTGCGGGTTGAAAGCTCCAGAACGGCCATCCCCGGGTGGACGCTTTCGATCGCCGTGCGTAGTGCGGTGCGATCGAAGCCGACCGCCGCGGCTAGATCGATCTTCGTAATGAGAACGATCGCCGACGTATTGAAGGCCAGCGGGTACTTTAGTGGCTTATCTTCACCTTCGGTGACCGAGCAGAGGACCACGCGCAGATCCTCGCCCAGATCGTACTCGGCCGGACAGATCAAATTGCCGACGTTTTCAATGAACAAGGCGTCGAGCCGGCCGACGTCCCAACCATCGAGCGCGGTCGTGATCATGTCGGCATCCAGTCGGCATTCGGCGGCCGTGGTGATCTGGCGCACCGGCGCACCGCTGCGCGCCAGTCGCTGCGCGTCGTTCTCGGTTGCCTGGTCGCCGACCAACGCACCGACGCGATAGCGTGGCGCAAGCTGGCGCAACGTCTCCTCGAGCAGGGTCGTCTTCCCCGAGCCCGGGCTCGAGAGCAGGTTGACGACCAGCGTGCCGGAGGCTGCGAATCGGTCGCGCAGCCGCGCCGCGATCGAGTCGTTCTTGCGCAGGATGTTTTGCTGGATTTCGACGACGCGAAGTTTCATTCGGGGACCTCAATCGCAACCAGTTCGAGCTCTCGGCCGTGGACGATCGTCGCAGCGACCGACCCGCACGACGGGCAGATGAAACCACTCCCGGCGGGCGGATGCTGCTCGGAAGCGCAGCGTTGGCAAAACACGATCAGCGGAATATCTTCGACGTGCAACGTGCTTCCTGCTGCGACCGAATCGACGCTTGCAAGCTCCCAAGAAAACCGTAGCGCGTCGCGCACGACGCCGCAGAGCGCGCCGACGCGCACGTGGACGGCGCTAACGCGGGCGATGCCTTCGCGCTCGGCTGCTTCAGCGACTCCGTCGAGCAACGTGAGCGCAACCGAGAGTTCGTGCACCGGATTCTCCTAATTTGGGATCCTGGGATTTAGGGATGATCCAACCTTGCAAAAATTGCGTTAGCGTAGTAGCGTCTTGGTAGTAGTATACACGGTAGACGCAGCTACGCCGCTCAGTACGGCGTGCGCGACACCAACGAATACCAGATAAGTGAGTTTGGCTATAGCTTAGGAGCCGGTAATGCGCCGTCTGGCGCAAGGGAGCGACGCGATGGCAAAACCGCCGCAAGTTGATACGGTTGTCAACGTTCTCTGGATTCCCGCGGGCCTCAGTTGCGACGGCGACTCCGTCTCGCTGACGGCGGCGACGCAGCCCGCGATCGAGGAGATTGCGCTGGGCGCGATTCCAGGACTTCCCAAGGTCGCGTTTCACTGGCCGTTGATCGCGTACAGTTTGGGTGGCGCCGAATTCTTGGAGGCGTTCTTCAAGGCTGAACGCGGCGAACTCGATCCGTTCGTTCTCGTGATCGAGGGCTCGATCGCAAACGAAACGATCAAGGCGGAAGGCTACTGGACGGGCTTCGGCAACGAGCCGGGAACCGATCAGCCGCGGACCCTGAGCACCTGGATCGACAAGCTCGCGCCCAAAGCGTGGGCCGTCCTGGCGGTCGGAACCTGCGCGACTTACGGCGGGATCCATGCGATGCAAGGCAACCCGACCGGCGCAATGGGCGCGCTCGACTACTTGGGCTGGGACTGGCGCTCGTCGGCCGGCATACCGGTCGTCTGCGTCCCCGGATGCCCGGTCCAGCCGGACAACTTGTCGGAAACGATTCTGTACCTGCTGTGGCAGGCCGCCGGCTACGCGCCGATGATTCCGCTCGACGACGCAGGCCGCCCGCAGTGGCTGTTCGGTGCGACCGTCCACGAGGGCTGCGACCGCGGCGGCTACTACGAGCAAGGCGACTTCGCTACCGAATATGACTCGCCCAAGTGCCTGGTCAAACTCGGCTGCTGGGGCCCGGTCGTCAAATGCAACGTCACGAAGCGCGGCTGGATGGGCGGGATCGGCGGTTGCCCCAACGTCGGCGGCATCTGCATCGGGTGCACGATGCCCGGCTTCCCCGACAAGTTCATGCCGTTCATGGACGAGCCGCCGGGCGGCAAGCTCAGTTCCACGATGATCGGGGCCTACGGCGCCGTCATCAAGCCGTTGCGCCGGTTCACCACAGCGACTTTGGACAAAGAGCCCAAGTGGCGCCACAAGGGTCGCGAACTCACGACGGGTTATCGACCGCGCTAGCGCGGTGCGGCTTCGACCCGGCCCAAATCGTAGTAAACAACCGCACGAGGGGTAACCGATGGCCATTAAAGATCTTCCCAGCACCGGTACGTCCGGCGGGCAATCGCGACTCGTCGAAATGTCGTGGGATCCGATCACCCGCATCGTCGGCAGCCTTGGGATTTACACCAAGATCGACTTCAATGCGCGCAAAGTGGCCGAATGCCACAGCACGTCATCGGTCTTTCGTGGTTACAGCATCTTCATGAAGGGCAAAGACCCGCGGGACGCCCATTTCATCACGTCGCGCATCTGCGGAATCTGTGGTGACAATCACTGCACGTGTTCGGTCTATGCGCAGAACATGGCGTACGGCGTGAAGCCGCCGCACTTGGGCGAGTGGGTCATCAACCTCGGCGAAGCGGCCGAGTATATGTTCGACCACAACATCTTCCAAGAGAATCTGGTCGGCGTCGATTACTGCGAGCAGATGGTTCGCGAAACAAACCCGTCGGTCTGGGAGAAGGCGAAGTCGACTCCGGCGCCTCACGCCGGCATCCACGGCTACAAAACGATCGCCGACATCATGACCTCGCTCAACCCGTTCACCGGCGACTTCTATCGTCAAGCGCTGCAGATCAGCCGCTATACCCGCGAGATGTTCTGCTTGATGGAAGGCCGGCACGTCCATCCGTCGACGCTCTATCCGGGCGGCGTCGGCACAGTTGCGACCGTTCAGTTGTTCACCGATTACTATTCGCGCCTCATGCGCTACATCGAGTACATGAAGGTCTGCGTTCCACTCCACGACGACCTGTTCGATTTCTTCTACCAGGCCCTGCCCGGTTACGAGCACGTCGGCGAGCGCCGGATTTTGCTCGGCTGCTGGGGCGCCTTCAACGATCCCGAGCACTGCGACTTCAACTATCGCAACATGACGAACTGGGGTCGCCACATGTTCGTCACGCCGGGCGTCGTCGTCGACGGCAAGCTCGTCACCAACGACCTCGTGCAGATCAACCTCGGGATCCGCATCCTGCTCGGCTCGTCGTACTACAACGATTGGGACGGCCAGGAGATGTTCGTCACCAAGGACCCGCTCGGCAATCCGGTCGATCGCCGGCATCCGTGGAACATGCACACCAACCCAACGCCCAAGAAGCGCGATTTCTCCAAAGAGTATAGCTGGGTGATGTCGCCGCGCTGGTTCGACGGCAAGGACCATCTCGCGCTCGATACCGGCGGCGGCGCGATCGCACGCCTTTGGTCCACCGCGCTCTCGGGTTTGGTCGACATCGGCTACGTCAAGGCGACCGGCAACAGCGTGGTCATCAACTTGCCGAAGTCCGTGCTCACGGGGCCGGTCAGCTTCGAGTGGAAGTGCCCGAAGTGGTCTAACACGATCGAGCGCAACCGCGCACGCACCTACTTCCAAGCCTACTCGGCGGCCTGCGCGCTGCACTTCCTCGACAAGGCATTCGAGGAGCTGCGTGCCGGTCGGACCGCGACTTGGGAGCCGTTCACGGTTCCGAAGGAAGGCTTCGGCGTCGGCTTCACCGAGGCGGTTCGCGGCGTGCTCTCGCACCACATGGTGATCCGCGACGGCAAGATCGCCAACTATCATCCGTGGCCGCCGACGCCGTGGAATGCGAACCCGCGCGACATCTACGGAACGCCGGGTCCGTACGAAGATGCGGTGCAAGGCTGTCCGATCTTCGAAGAAAACGGGCCCGAGCAGTTCAAGGGCATCGACATCATGCGGTCGGTTCGCAGCTTCGATCCGTGCCTACCGTGCGGGGTGCACATGTACCTCGGCGAAGGCCGGACGATTGAAACGGTCCATTCCCCGCTAGCGCCGTTCGGTTAGGCGCGGGTCACCGCGCGTGAGTTCAATCATGGACGACGCTTCGTTGCCGGCAGCCGGCGCGGAGCGCGAGGCATTGAACGTGCAGGCGAGCGTTGGACGCATCGAAGCACTGCTTGCAGGCTTCGACGCGTCGCCGACCGTCCGCGCCGACCGGTTGCGAGCCGAGGAGTTGGTTCGCACCCTGATGGCGCTGTATGGGTCGGGACTCGAGCGCATTCTCACGATCGTCTACGACACACTCGGCGAAGCCGGGTCGGCCGCGGTGTTCGACCGGCTCTGCGCCGATCGGGCCGTCGAAAGTCTGCTCGCACTGCACGATCTTCACCCGATTCCCGTTGACGAGCGGGTGCAGCGCGCGCTTGACAGCGTTCGCCCCTACCTCAAGTCGCACGAAGGCGACATCGAGATTCTCGAGATCGCCGACGGCGTCGTTCACCTGAAGCTCGCCGGCAGTTGCAAGGGCTGTCCCTCGTCGGCGGCGACCGTCAAGCTCTCGGTCGAGAAAGCGATCCTCGAGCAAGTGCCCGAGATTCACGAAGTGCGGGCCGTCGGCGTCGCAGCCGAACCGGCCGCCATGAGTTTGCGCATCGAGAGCGACTGGATCGACCTGTCGAGCGTTCCGCAACTCGGCGAACGCGGTTTCGCGGTCTTCGAGTTGGACGGCATGCCGGTCTTGCTCGCCCGGTTGGGCGAGACGCTCTACGCCTATCGTAATCAATGTCCGACCTGTCTGCGGTCGCTCGCGCAGGCCCGGCTCGATCGCTCGGCGCTCGTCTGCGACGGTTGCGGACAGAGTTTCGACCTGGTGCATGCCGGCCGCGCCGACGGAAACGAGCGCGTCTTCATCGAGCCGTTCCCGCTCGTGCACGAGGCCGGTCGCATTCGGATCGCGCTGCCCGCGGTAACCTGACCGATGGATGAGGGCGCTAGCGCCGTCAACGACTTCGCCGCTCTTCGGGGGATGCTCAAGCAGCGCAAAGTCGTGCCGGGTGAGGTCTGCGATCTGTGTGCCACGCCGGTCGGCGCGACGCACTCCCATGTCATCGAGTTGAACGCGCGGCGGATCCTCTGCAGTTGCCGGCCATGCTACCTGTTGTTCACGCATGAAGGAGCGGCTCAAGGACGCTACAAAGCGATCCCGAGCCGCTTTCTGCGGATCGCCGATTTCGCGGTCGACGAGGCCGCGTGGGACGAGTTGCAGATCCCGATCGGGCTCGCGTTTTTCTTCGTGAACTCACTCGAAAACAAGATGCTTGCTTTCTATCCGGGGCCGGCCGGCGCAACCGAGTCGCAGTTGCCGCTGGAGACCTGGCAGTCGATTGCGGCCGGCTATCCCCAACTTGCAACGCTCGCGCCCGACGTCGAAGCGATCCTCATCCACCGGCCGAAAGCCGGCGGCCAGCAGTGGTGCTGCATCGTGCCGATCGACGCGGCCTACGAACTCGTCGGCATCATCCGCACGACCTGGCGCGGCTTCGACGGCGGCGAGGTCGCGTGGCGGCGGATCGACGCGTTCTTCAACGACGTCGCGGCCAAGAGCGAGGGCTGGACGACGGCCCCGATCACATCGTGATCGCTCTCGGGTTCGCGGTCGACGGCGTTCGGGTCGAACGCTATGCCGTGGCGCCGCTCATCGCGCTCCAACTGCGCGTCACCGAGTCGACCGGCGCCGAGTTGCACTCGATCGCGCTGCGGGTTCAGGTGCGGATCGAGCCGCGCGGCCGGCGCTACACGGCCGACGAGTCGGGAAAGCTGATCGACATGTTCGGCCCCCCCGAACGGTACGGCACGACCTTACAGCCGTTACTGTGGACGCACGTCGCGGCGATGGTTCATGGTTTCTCGGGTGCGACGACCGTCGACGTCCAACTGCCGGTCAGCTACGACTTTGAAGTCGCCGCCAACAAATATCTCGGTGCGCTCGAAGCCGGCGAGATTCCGTTGCTGCTGTTGTTTAGCGGGACCGTCTTCGTTCGCGCCGAGAACGGCTTCGCCGTTGAACTCATTCCGTGGGAACTCGAGGCGCGGTTCCGCTTGCCGGTTTCGGCATGGCGCGAAGCGATCGATGCGTTCTTTCCGGGGACCGCGTGGATTCGTCTCGGCCGCGATGCGTTCGACGAGCTGGCGCGCTTCAAATCCGCCCGCGGTCTGCCGACCTGGGACGCGGCGCTAGCGGCGTTGCGCGACGCCGCGGCGGTCAAGCCATGACCGAGTTTGCGCCGGCGCTAGCGGTCGCCGATGCCGTCCTCTACGAAGGCTACCTGCTGTATCCGTACACCGCGTCCGCGCGCAAGAACCGGTTGCGCTGGCAGTTCGGCGTCATCGTTCCCGAAGGGTCGACCGGCGTAGCCGACGGCGAGCCGACCGAGCACCAGAGCCAGATCGTGTTGGTTGCCGGCGGCGATCCGGTCGTCGACGTGCTCGTGCGCTTTCTGCAAGTCGAGGCGCGGATGGTCGAAGCGGTCGCGGACGGCGGGTTCGCACCGGTCGATTCGCTGGTCGTCGACGGAACCGAACACTTGACGTGGGACGAAGCGATCGTGCGCGAAGTGCGCGCTTCGGTCCGCCCGCTTCACGAGGCGACGAAGCTCGTTGCGATCGCGTTCGATTACGAACAAACGACCGAGGAGTTGCGCGATTCGAGCGGCGCGCTCGCCGGCCGCGTCACGCGCACGCGCCAACCGCTGTGCGGCACGGTCGCGTTCGACTGCGATCCGTTGCCGGAGCCGGGTCTGTTGCGACTGACCTTGCGCTTGAACAATCGGTCGGTGAGCGGACCGGCCGGCGACCGCGCCGACATGCTAAGAACGGCGTTCATCTCGGCGCACACGGTGCTCAAAGCGAACGACGGACGGTTCGTTTCGCTGGTCGACCCGCCGGCGGAGGCGGTCGAGAGCGTGCGCGGCTGCGCGAACCGGCACACCTGGCCGGTCTTGGTCGGCGAACCCCTGAACGACGGTCACGCCGCGGCGCTCGTCCTATCCTCGCCGATCATCCTCTACGACTTCCCGTCGGTCAACGCGCGGACGGACACCGACCAGTTCGATGCAACCGAGATCGACGAACTGTTGAGCTTGAGCGTGCTCAGCCTGTCGGACGACGAGCGGCGCGAGGCCCGCGCGACCGACCCGCGTGCGCGCGCAATCGTGGAACGCGCCGAACGGATGGGGCCCGAGCAGATCGCGCGCCTACATCTGGGCGCGCTGCGGCGGATCGACCCGGAGATTCCGACGACGGCCGACGATCCGTTCGGGCCGATCGACGTTCCGAGCATCGATTGCGTCTTCGTCGACGGTGTAAAGGTAGCGAAGGGTTCGCTCGTGCGGCTCGCGCCCAAGCGCCGGGCCGACGTATGGGATATGTTCTTGGTCGGCAAGACGGCGACGGTCCGGGCAATTCACCAGGATTTCGAAGACCAGCTCTACGTCGCGGTCACCGTCGACGACGACCCCGCCAGCGATCTGCACCACTGGTACGGACGTTCGCTGTTCTTCTATCCCGACGAAGTCGAGCCGCTGGGGAAGTCGCGGTGAATCGGGTTTTGGTCGCCGGCGTGGGCAACATTTTTTTCGGCGACGATGGGTTCGGCTCCGAAGTCGCCCGCCGGTTGCTCGCCGAGCCGCCGGCGGCCGGCGTCCACGTCGAGGATTTTGGGATTCGCGGCTTGCACTTGGCATACGAGTTGCTGGCAGGTTACGACTACGCGATCTTGATCGACGCGGTTGGCCGCGGGGCGGCACCGGGCACGCTGTTCGTCATCGAACCCGACGTTATGGCGCCCGGCGTTACGCCCGATGCGCACGGCATGCAGCTCGAGAACGTCTTCGCCCTGATGCGAACCCTCGGCGATCCCCCGCCAGCGATTCAACTCGTCGGTTGTGAGCCCGAATCGACCGATGAAGGGATCGGCCTTCGCCCGAGCGTTGCGCGCGCCGTCGATGCGGCGCTGCCCCTGATCCGACAGTTGATTGAAAGAAAGGTGAGCGTATGGTCCGCGGTTTGATTTTAGGAGCGGTGGCCTTCGGCGCGATCTTCTTCGCCGAGCGCCAATTCGAACACGTCAAGAAGGATCTCGACCGATACGACAGCCTGCGCGCGATGTCGGGCGACGAGCCGTTTCTGAAGGAACAGCTCAACAATCTGCTCGGCATGTTCGGTTCGTTTGGTTCGGCCCGCCAGAGTCAAGCGATGGGTTTGTTCGACAGCCTACAGGGGGACCTGATGCGGTATGCCCGACTCCGCGGGATGTAGCCGCTACGCCGCCCTGCCGTACGACTCAACTCTCACATTCGAAGCCCGGTCGAGCCTGCACCCCGTTCACGGAAAGGCGACCAACCTGACCGGCTACGTCGACGCGGCCTGGTCGGACGACGGTTTACGGCTGGAGCCGCCGCCGGCGATGCACGTCGAAGTGCCGGTCGAGCGGTTGCGTTCGGGGAACGACCTGCAGGACCGCGAGATGCGGAAACTGGTGGATAGCCGGCGCAATCCGTCGATCGTCGCCGATCTCGCGGGCGTGCGCCCGACCGGCACGCCCAACCGGTTTGCGGCCGACGGCGACATCACGCTGGCCGGTCGCACGCACCGCTACTCGGGCGAGATGGCGGTCACCCTCGCCGGCAACCGGATCACCGTCGAAGGTGACTTGCGGGTCGACATCCGCGATTTCGGGCTGCAGCCGCCGAAGGTCTTGTTTCTCAAAGTCGAACCGCAGGTCAACGTGCACTTGCGCCTCATCGCCGCGCGGCAGTAAGGTAAAGGAGAGGGCTAGCGATGTGCCTTGCGATTCCGGGTCAGGTCATCGAGATGTCGGCGGACCAGCCGCTGCTGGCGAAGGTCGATGTGAGCGGCGTGCGCCGCAACGTAAACGTCGGCTTGCTCGAAGACGACCCGGTCGTGCCGGGTGACTGGGTGTTGATCCACGTCGGGTTCGCCCTCTCGAAGATCGGCGAGGAACAGGCGCGCGACCAGCTCCGCATGCTCAAGGCGCTCGGCGAGGATGCGCTGGCGATCGAAGAGGTGCGCGGCTACACCTTCGCCGACGAAGCCGCCGGCCGGCCCGGCGAGCCGGCGACATGAAATACGTCGACGAGTTTCGCGATCCTGAACTCATCGGGGGAATCGCCCATGAGATCGCGCGCATCGTCGATCCGGCGCGGACCTACCGGATCATGGAAGTATGCGGCGGTCACACGCATGCGATCTACCGCCACGGCTTGCGCGACGTGTTGCCGGCGAATGTCGAACTGATCCACGGTCCCGGTTGTCCGGTCTGCGTCTTGCCGACCGGCCGGGTCGACGACGGCCTCGCGATCGCGGCCCACCCGAACGTCATTCTGACCTGTTTTGGCGATATGATGCGCGTGCCCGGGACCAAAGGGACGCCGCTGGAGCAGAAGGCGCGCGGCGCCGACATCCGCATGGTCTATTCGCCGCTCGATGCGCTCAAGTTGGCGCAGGACAACCCATCGCGCCACGTCTGCTTCTTTGCGATCGGCTTTGAGACGACCGCACCGTCGACGGCGCTGACCCTGCTTCGCGCGCGCGCGCTCGGCATCCGCAACTTCTCGATCTTTTGCAACCACGTGACGATCGTTCCGGCGATTCGTGCGATCCTCGATTCACCCGATATGCGAATCGACGGCTTCGTCGGTCCCGGCCACGTCTCGACGATCACCGGTTGCCGGCCCTACGAGTTCATCGCGCGCGACTACGGCAAACCGGTCGTCGTCTCGGGGTTCGAACCGGTCGACATTCTCGAGGGCATCTTGAAGATCGTCCGCCAACTGCATGCGCACGAGTCGAAAGTCGAAAACCAATACAGTCGCATCGTGCCGTGGGAAGGCAACTTCGCAGCCTTGAAAGCGATGGCGAGCGTTTTTGAGTTGCGACCGTACTTTGAATGGCGCGGGCTCGGCTTCATCTCGCAATCGGCGCTGCGGATCGCGCCGGCGCTTGCCGCGTGGGACGCGGAGGTGCAGTTCGAACTTCCCGGGGTGCGGGTGACGGATCCAAAAGCCGCGCAGTGCGGCGAGGTTCTCAAGGGTGTGCTCAAGCCGCCGCAGTGCAAACTGTTCGGCAACGAGTGCAATCCCGAACATCCGATCGGCGCGTTGATGGTCTCGAGCGAAGGCGCCTGCGCGGCGTACTATCGCTATGCCCACCACGACGATCCCGTCAACGCGTAGCGCGCCGTGACGACCCACGACGTGGCGATCGGACGCAACGGCAACGGCGTCCGGTTTCGCGACCCGCAGATCGAGATGTCGCACGGCGCCGGCGGCAAGGCGTCGCGCCGGCTGATCGAGGGTCTGATCGCGCCGCTGTTTGCCAATCCGGCACTCGCGCCGCTCTCCGACGCTGCGATCGTCGCGGTCGGCGGCCTGCGGTTGGCGACGACCGCCGACGGTTACGTCGTCAAGCCGCTGCGCTTTCCCGGTGGTTCGATCGGCGAGTTGGCCGTCAACGGAACCGTCAACGATCTGGCGGTCTCCGGTGCTTGGCCGCGCGCGCTGATGGCGACCTTCATCCTCGAAGCCGGCCTGCCGGCCGACGCGCTGCGCGCCGAGGTCGAAGCGATGGCCGCGGCCGCCCATCGCGCCGGGGTCGCAATCGTTGGCGGCGACACCAAGGTCGTCGAACACGGCATGGCCGACGGCATGTACATCTCGACGTTCGGCGTCGGGGAACTCGATTCGCGGCTGCAACTCGATCCGCAACGAGTCGAGCCGGGCGACCGGGTGCTCGTCAGCGGTCCGATCGGCGATCACGGGATCACGATCCTGCTGGCGCGCGGTGAGATCGATCTCGAAGCCGAGCTGCGCTCCGACACACGACCGCTGACGCCGTTCGTCGACGCGCTCGCCGCGGCGTGCGGCGCCGGCGTGCGCTGGATGCGCGATCCGACGCGCGGCGGCGTCGCGACCGCCTTGAACGAACTGGTGCGTGAAACGAGGCTCGCGATCGTCCTGAACGAGGCCGACGTTCCGGTTCGGCGCGAGGTCCGCGGCGCGTGCGAGATCCTCGGGCTCGATCCACTGCACATCGCCAATGAAGGCCAGTTCCTGGCGATCGTCGCCGCCGAGCACACGGATCGCGCGCTCGATGCGCTGCACGCGGTCGCCGGCGGCGAGGGCGCGGTCTGCATCGGCGAAGTCCGGCGCGAGCCGGCGCGTACTGTTCTCGGAATGACGAGTTACGGTGGGACGCGGGCGATCGACATGCTGGTCGGCGATCCGCTGCCGCGGATATGCTGAAGCTGAACGCTCCCGCCGATCTGGCCGAGTGGGTCGCGCAGCGCGTCCGCGCGCGCAACCCGGTCGTTCACGATTTCTTTGAGCGTGAAGCCCCGCGACTCGCGCGCGCCTGCCAGTCGATGGCAGACCGGTTCGCTCGCGGCGGCCGAGTCTATGCATTCGGCCGCGGCCCGTACGCAACCGATGCAGCGCATATCTCGGTCGAGTTCGTGCATCCCGTCATCGTCGGCAAGCGCGCGCTGCCGGCAATGGACGCGAGCATCGAACCCGCGGCGTGGCTCGAGACGCTCGTCGGGCCCGACGACATGGTCGTCGGATTCGGGCCGCCGGAGGGCGACGTCGCCGCCGTCCAGTTGCTCGCGCGATTGCGCGACCGCGGCGCGATGACGTTTGCGCTGCCGGGTTTGGAGGGCGACGCCGACTACGCGGTTGCGGCGCCGACCGTCGATCCGCACGTGCACCAGGAACTGTTCGAAATCTTGGGACACACGCTCTACGAGAGCGTTCACGTCTTCTTCGAACACCGTGAACTGGGTCACGACGTCGGCGCGTCGGGTTTCTTGTATCCGTATCTGGGAACCGGCGCGCCGCAGCTTGACGGCATCGTCGAGGACGTCGCGGACTCGATTCGCGCGAAGGCGCGCGATGGCGCGCGGTTGCGTGAGGAACTCGCCGTGAACTATGCCCGTGCGATCGGCGCGGCGACCACCGCGATCGCCGACCGGCTCGCCAACGGCGGCACCCTGCTCGCGTTCGGCAACGGCGGCTCGGCGACCGACGCGACCGACTTCGCGATCGACTGCGTGGCGCCGTCGGCCGGGATGCGGCCGGTCCGCGCCGTCTCGCTGGCCGCCGAGCCAGCGATTCTGTCGGCGATTTCAAACGACGTCGGCGTCGAACTCGTGTTCTTACGGCAACTGATCGCGCAGTCGGGACCGCACGACGTGGCGTTTGCGTTCTCGACCAGCGGCGGCTCGAAGAACGTCGTCGCGGCGCTCGCCGAGGCCCGGCGGCGCGGCTTGCTGACCGTCGCGCTGCTCGGTTACGACGGCGGCGAGATCGCGCGCAGCGGGCTCGCCGATCATGCGATCGTCGTGCACTGCGACTACATTCCACGCATCCAAGAGACGCAGGCCGCCGTCTACCACGTGTTGCGCGAAGGCCTCGATCGGTTGGGCCGCGATGCCGCTTGAGCTGTATGGCACGCGCTCCTGTCCGTATACCGCCGAACTGCGCGACGAGTTGGAATGGCAAGGGCGTGAGTTCGTCGAGTTCGACGTCGATGCCGACGGCGCGGCGATGCGGCGAATGCTCGAACTGACGGGCGGCACGGCGGCGGTTCCGGTGCTAGTCGAAGACGGCACCGTCCGCCAGACGGGCTATGGCGGCCGGTCGTGCTATTTAGCGGCGCCGCCCGCGGCGCAAACGTCTACCGGCAAGCGATGAACCGCGCGTCGGCCGATGCGTCGACGGCGCGGCGCGCGCTCGATGTTCGCGTCGGCGGCGTCGTGCAAGGCGTTGGGTTTCGCCCATTCGTCTACCGGCTTGCGCGGCGCTTCGGCCTCGACGGTTGGGTGCTCAACGGCGAGCGCGGCGTCGTGATTCACGTCGAGGGCGGCGCGACCGCGCTCGCCGCGTT
>JBOHTW010000017.1:0-4629 GCA_050733835.1 Vulcanimicrobiaceae bacterium
CGGGAAATCGGAATCCCGGGAACCGACGCATGAGCGCTTCAGGATCGGTGGCGCTGAACCGGCCGCACATGCCGCCGACGGTTCGATATGCCCCCCGCGCAGACCACTAAAGGCCCACCGGTGCGCACCGTTCGGCCCTAAGATGCCGGCGGTAGCAACGCGAAGTTTAGACCACGTCCCCAACCGCCCGCACGAACCACGGAAGGAAAGGTTGCGAAGTACCCATGGCCATCTTGAAATCACTCCTGGTCGACGACTCCGGTCAAGGGATCATCGAATACATGTTGATCGTCTCGCTCGTCAGCGTCGTCGGCATCGTCGCGCTCGGCGTCCTCGGCGGCACGACGCATAACAACTTGGCGCAGTCGGCTACCAACATTTAGGTTCGGTTGCACTGCGGCCGGCCCGGGCACGCCGAGTCCCGGCGCAGTTGACTTTGCATCCCAAAGCGACGCGGCGGTAACCGAAGCGGGATAAGCCGGGGCCGGTGGGCGAAGGTCGACCCGGCACCGACGAGGGAGGCAGCCCGGCGATGTGGTTGACGCGCTTTGCGATCAAGCAGCCCACGATCGTTACGCTGTTCTTTTTGGCGATTGCGCTGTTTGGGACGATCGCTTATTTCTCGATGGGCAAGAACATCGTTCCGAACTTGAGCTTTCCGATCGTCACGGTCTCCGCCGACTACCCCGGGGCAAGCCCCGAGGAAATGGAGCGGCTGGTCATCAAGCCGATCGAGGATCAAGTTCAGTCGATCCGTCATGTCGACAAGGTCAACGCAACCGCGGTCGATGGCGCGGCGACGATCGTCGTCCAGTTCAAGCTCGGGACCGACATCAATTCAGGCGCGAACGACGTAACCCAAGCGGTCAACGCGGCGCGCGCGACCCTCCCGTCGGATTTGGACCCGCCGATCATCGACAAGGTCGACATCAGCGCCCAGCCGATCCTCATCGAGGCGATCACCGCGAACGGCATCAAGCCGGTCGACCTTTCCAACATCGTCGTCAACGAGATCGAGCCGGCGCTCAAAGGCGTCCGGGGCGTCGGAAACGTCCAAGTCGGCGGCAACTACGCCCGCCAGTTCTACGTCGAGCCGGACCCGGCGCGGCTGATGGGCCTCGGCGCGACGATTCTCGACGTCTCCCGGGCGGTCTCCCAAGGCAACGTCAGCCTTCCGGGCGGACGCCTCGACGAACCGATGCGCGAAGCGACCGTCGGCGTTCGGGCCGATATCACGAGCGCCGGTCAGCTCGCACAACTCCCGCTGACGATTCCGGGCGTAACGACGCGCCAAGTACACGTTGGCGACGTTGCGCGCGTCATCGACGGCTATGTCGACCACCGCCTGATCTCGTCGCTGAATAACCACGACTCGGTCGTCGTATACGTCTCGCGCGACTCGGACAGCGATACCGTCGGCACGACTCGACTCGTCCGCGCGAAGTTCGCCGAACTCACCAAGAAATACCCTTCGCTGCAGTTCAAAGAAGTCGGTGCCGACTACAGCTTTACGCTGCAGTCGATCAACGGCGTGCTCCAAAATCTTGGCGAAGGGATCGTCCTCACGGCGATCGTCTTACTGCTCTTCCTGCACATTTGGCGCAGCGCCCTAGTCGTGATGATCGCCATCCCCGCCTCGTTGCTCGCGACGTTCTTCGCGTCGTGGTTGCTCGGCTTCACGATCGACGTGCTCTCGCTGATGGGCCTGTCGTTGACGATCGGAATCTTGGTCGACGATTCGATCGTCGTCATCGAGAACATCACGCGCCATCGGGAGATGGGCAAGCGCGCCGAAGACGCGGCCATCATCGGGCGCTCCGAGATCGGTGGCGCCGCGATTGCAATCACGTTGGTCGACGTCGTCGTCTTCGCACCAATCGCGCTGATGTCCGGCATCATCGGTCAGTACATGAGAGAGTTCGGGCTCGTCGTCGTCTGCGCGACGTTGTTCTCGCTGCTCGTCTCGTTCACGCTGACGCCGCTGCTGGCAGCAAAGTGGGCGCTCGTGCGCAAGCCGCGGCCGCTCTCGGGGAGCGCCCTGTACGGCCGCGTCATCAACGGATTCTTGCGACGTTTCGAATGGGTGAAGGTCGGCTACCACGATCATTGGCTGCCACGCGCCCTCAAACGCCAAGGCCTCGTCTTCTTCGGCTCCTTCGGGTTGGTCCTAGCATCGGTCATGCTGGTCGCCGTACCGATGTTCGGCGGCCCGACGATCATCCCGGGCGAGTTTCAACCGTACACCGAGTGGGGCGAGGCGGTCGTCACCGTGCAATATCCCGCCGGCACGCCGATCGCCGTTACCGAGGCCGCGGCGAGCCGGCTCACCGTCGCCTTCCAGAACATGAAGGGCGTGCGCGCCGTCTCGTCGGTCGTCGGGCGCGGCAGCAACGGATTTTCCGACGTCTTCGGCGGCCAGATGGCGGAACTGCGCGTCTACCTGTACGACAACCAACGCCACCAAGAGCACAATGTCGTCGCGGCCGCCGAACGGCTCGGCTACTTAGCGCCCGGGGCGCGGATCAGCGCGACCGGCGCGCAGAACGCCGGCGCGCCGCCGATCACCTACATCGTCCGGGGGCCGGCTGTCGAACGCGATCGGTTCGCGGCGAAGCTGGCCGCGTTCATTGCGAAGAACCCGGCGGCCCAAGACGTAGAAACCAGCAATAGCGTAGCCGGCCCGCGGATCGAGTTCCGCATCGATCGTGATCGGGCGGCGCAAGTCGGCGTCTCGCCCGGCGACGCCGCGGCGACCGCGCGGGCGGCGATTGGAGGCCTCATCGCGACCAAGGTTCGCATGCCCGAAGGTCTCATCGACACGATCGTTCGGCTCCCTGCGCCGCAGCGCAATGTCCTGCAGACGGTGCAGTCGTTGACGGTCCGCGCGGCCGACGGTTCGCTCGTTCCGCTCTCGCAGGTGGCATCGTTCGATTGGACGAGCGAACCGCCGCTGCTCGAACGCCAAGACCGCGAGCGCATCGTGCGCGTGTATGCGAATACCGCCAACGGCGCGCCGATTGGCCTCGTCACCCAACGCATCGGCGAAGCGCTCGCGCGCCCCGGGTTCGTGCCGCCCGGCGTAACCGTCTCGGCGTCGAGCGACAGTGACGCCGGCCTGTTCGGCGATGCGGTCACGAAGATCGGGCTTGCGCTCGGCACGTCGTTCTTACTGATCTACATGCTGCTCGTCGTGTTGTATCGCGGCTACCTAACGCCGCTGGTGATCATGTTCAGCGTGCCGGTCGCGCTCGTCGGTGCGTTCGGGATCCTCGCAGTCGCTAACGGCCTGCACGCGCTGTTTCCGGGCGTGCGGTTCTTCGCTGGTCAATCGCTCAATTTGTTCTCGATGCTTGGCCTCGTGATGCTCGTCGGCCTGGTGGCTAAAAACGGCATTCTTCTCGTCGACTACGCGAACACGCTGCGCGAGCGGGGAATGCCGCTCGCCGAAGCGATTCGCGAATCGGCGACCGTCCGTTTTCGGCCGATCGTGATGACGACCGTCGCGATGATCGCGGGCATGACGCCGCTTGCGCTCGGCATCACCGAAGGGGCCGAGTTCCGCAAATCGATGGGAACCGTCATCATCGGCGGACTGATGAGTTCGCTGTTTCTGACGCTGTTTCTCGTGCCGGTGGTCTACGTCTGGCTCGTCGGCCGGATCGATCGCGCCGCGCAACGCCGCCGCGAGCGGCGGCTGCAACTCGCGCACGAGGACGAGTTCGACGAGATCGATTTGCGCGCGCGGCCCGCCGAGCAGGAGCGTCAGGCGACGTTCGTGCCGTAGCGACCGTCAGGCGGCGCGCAGCGTCTCTAGACCAACCGCCGCTAAGACGATCCCCGACCCGCGATCGATCCAGTCGCGCGCTCGGCGGCCGATCGCATGCCGGGCGAGCGTCAACCCGGCCGTCAGCGCAAGCCACCACAGCAGCGAGCCGGCGAAGACGCCGGCCACCGTCGCGAGTGCCGTCGAAACCGCGAACCCGCTGCGCGGCGCAAGCGCGGCGAAGACCGCCGCGAACATCACGATCGTCGGTGGGTTCGCCAAGGTCAAGAACCAGGCGCTGAGAAATGCCCGGCGCGGCCCAAGTGAGGCGATCGCGCGCTCGGCGGCAGGCGGCGCGGGGCGGCGTAGCGCCGCCCGCAACCCAAGGTAGACCAGCGCGAGGCCAGCGGCGAGATGCAGCACGCGATCGTGGGCGAGCAAAAATTGCGAGACGCCGACGAGCCCGAGCGCCGCGACCGTCGCGTAAACCGCGTCGCCGGTGGCGATGCCGGCGCCGCTTGCGATCCCGACGGACCAGCCTTGCGTCAAAGTGCGCCGCATGCATAGGAGGCTCATCGGACCGACCGGCGCCGCGACCACGACCCCGATCGCAAGCGCCTTTACAAAAATCAAAAATTCGCCCACGCGACGAGCATAGTCTCGAACGGCGCGGCACGTCAACATCGCCGGCTCCGGCCGGCCGCATTAAGCCGGCGTAAGAACGGGTTTAACGGCCGGTGAGATTCGATCCGAAACCGGTGACGCGATCGCTGCGCCCACCTATGATCGGCGCAAGTCTCCATCGCGCACCCGGGCGCACGCTTCCGAAAGGATCACCGATGTTCTCGCATCCGTTGCTCGTTAAG
>JBOHTW010000018.1:0-4494 GCA_050733835.1 Vulcanimicrobiaceae bacterium
GGGTACCAGTTGCTGCAGCGTCTGCACGATGGTGTCGACGCCGCTTCCCGTACCCGAGCCGGCGGTGCCGTTGGTGCCTTGCGTCGGAATCTCCGAGCGCAGGCTGACGACTTCGACGTCGCTCCCGCCCCCAGGAACCGCGGCCGCGCCGTTCGCCGTCGGGCCTTCTTGCGTGGAGCTTGCCGGGTTGTCGAGTTGCGCGATCGCGTCGCCGATGCGTTGCTGATCGGCGACCAGCGCCGTGACCGACAGCGCGTTGAGCGGCTTGTCGGTCGTTACGTGGGCGCTGGGAAACGAACGCGCGATCAGGTCGCCGACCGATGCGGCGTCGAGCGTGCGGATCCGATAGATCCGCGTCGTGCGCGCTCCGGGGAGCGGGACATCCAGCTGCGCGACCAGCGCTTTGGCTTTGGCAACGTCGTCCGGCAAGCCGCTCAGGAACACTACCGACCCCGAAACGGAGACGCGGACGTGTGGCGACTGTCCCGCAACCGCGCGTGCGACGTCGCGTGGATGCGCTTGCATGACGGTAACCGTCGCCGTATCGCCCGGCGTCGCCTGCGCGACCGGCGGCGGGACCTCGAGCGCGGCCACGAGCGCTTTGATCTGCGCCATGTCTTGCGGTGCCGCACGCACGAGCAACGACTTGGCGGCGGCAGCACTAACCTGCGCGTTCGGGAACAGGGTATGCAGGCGCGTCGCCGTCGTCGACGCTTGCAGATTGGTTAGCGGGAGGACTTCGGCGGTCGGCGCGATCGGGTTGCGCACGTCGATCCCTTGCAGCACCGCGCGCATCGCCTGCACGTCATCGGCCGGAGCGACCACGATCAGCGCATTCGCGTTGCGATCGACTGAGATCTTCGCGTGCGGGTAGAGCCGTTGCAGGACGTGAGCCGCTCGGTCGACCGCGATCGTCGAGACCGAGAGCACCGTCGGCTGCATCGGCGGCGGCGTCGCACCAATGGACGTGCTGACAAGGCCAACCGCTAAGCAAATGCGCTGCAGCGCTAAGTTGACCAGGGTACGTAACGACTCTGGTCGCTCCAAAAAGACATCCACTTGATCTGGTCGCACAAAAACCCTTGCAGTGAAACCGGCACGCTCTTATGGCCCTCCCTTTTTCGTGACCGTCTCTAAACTACAATCCCGACATGACAGGATGCTCGGCGAGATGCCTGTTGCTGCAAGCGGCGTCGCAACTGAGCGGCGACGAGAGCGCGAAACGCCGGCTCCCCGCAGTTGACCGAGCATAGAGATGGCAGACTTCGATTCGTCTCTTTGCCGCTGTGGAAGCCGTGAATCGTCCTGCTTCATCGCTCGTACTACCTTGCGGCTGCGTATTTGCGCGAAACGCTCTCATCAAATTTTCAAAGTTGGTAATTAGCCAAAAAACGCTCGGTGAAATCCTTGGCCACCGGAAGATTCCAATGATATTGACTATCCATGTAACTCGCGAGCATGGCAGCATCCAGGCATCGGAACCCACTGATTCCAGGGACATCAACGCTGCCAGAGATAGCGACTACAGACGTCTCCCACGAAATTCTATCGCAAAATATTCCCCACTTAAGCGATGATCCCCAAAATATTCCTACATCGCCTCCCCGTGCGAAAAATGAATCCACATATCCGTCACGGGGCATGACGGAGGCATACTGCGCTTCTAAATTTTCCAGCCTAAATGACGCCAGCCCAAAGAAATGCAGATTGTCGTAATAGTAGCTAACCGGATCCGGCTGAATGGTCATGTAATTCACTAAGTGGTCATTGTATAGTTCGGAGAGGGCGTTGAGAAACGCCCCGAACTTCTTTCCGCGAATATACGAATGTTCTATGGCAAAATAGCTATCAAATGAACGTCGGAAGACGAAATCAGGAAGCCTCTTTTTGGTATCGGCAGCCTGTTCACATTCGCCTCGTAAGACGGGAAATGCTTCTCTATCGACGACCAATTCGGAGTGATTCATCATTCTCACTTGCCGATTCCGAAATTGATCTTCAGTGTCGGGCCTGACGCGCCAGGCGGTCTATAAATCAGCAGTCTGCCTTCCGGTCTTGAAGCGGATTGCCGCCAGCAACCGTTCGCCCCCTGAGTCCCTGATCAAGCCGCAGATTCCAAACATTGTTCATGCCAAACACCAGGGATGCCCTTGAGCCTATATAGCTCGTCGCCACCATGGTAAAAACCAACAGATTCTACTTCAGCAACCTGATCGGCATAATTCAGCTGGGCGGGCTCCATCTGGTTGTGAAGCTTCCATGTTCTAAGAAAAGTCTCTAGGAAAGAGCGACTTGCGATCTTCACCATAGAACCTTCCGAAAATTCCTCTTTGTAGAGACCTCTTGATTTCCCCATGATTATGATCCTATGGCTATAGTGTAGGAATTGAACGTTGTTATAGGCGTCGGATTTATGAGTTGAAATTGAGGCGCATTGCCACTGGTAAATGGTCCATTAAATGCGGGTCCCAGGTTGGACGCAGGGGTTTGGAATGAGGTTGAAAACGCACCCTTGCCAGCCCCAATTTCGAGAGTAGATTCCACCTCGGACGGACTTAAGCTTGACAGATCGCTTGTGGTTACGAATGAACCTGCGTTCAGAGTACCTCCCTCGCCGATCGCCAGCGCACCCTCGGCGCTGGTGAAGTGCGTTACTGTAACCAAATCGTCTGCGGCAATCGCTGCATTTTCTGCTGCTGCGATCTCCGCCGCGACCGCCGCGTCTGCGAGCGGATCTTCCGGTCCGCCGCCGAGTATTTCGGTCCCAAGAATGAGGAGCAGCAGATCTGGTGTGAAGTTCGATTTACTGCACAGTCCCGTCGGATCGATGAAGCTGGCCGGATTGTCGCCGACATAGCCATAAAGATTCATCCCGCCGACTTCACCGATCGGATCGCGCGAAATCCAGCGTCCGACATCCGGATTGTATGCCCGATAGCGGGTAAGGTACAGTCCGCTGGCTTTGTGATAGAACATGCCGGCGTACCCGAAGGTCGGCATTTCACCAGTGGTAGTCGTTCGGCCGTACGCTCCGTAGACGGCGGTGCCTTTGGTCCTGCCGGCATTGTCCATCAGCACTCGGACTGAACCCAAACGATCCGTAGCGTAATAGCGGCTGGCCGTGCCGTCGATCTCACCTTGTGGGAAAAAGCGCGCAGTAATGGCGCCGGCCGCGTTTCGTGCCGCGCAGATTCGTTCACCGCACCAGCGATAGCGGGTGGTGATGCCGCTGTCGGTAATCGCAACGCGGCGGCCGAGCGCATCGTAGGCGAACGTGCTCGTCTGCTTGGTCGCGTTCAGCGTAACGGAGAGCAGCCGGTTTTCCGCATCCCAGGTATAGGCGCGCGTTCCATCGCCCAGCAGATTGCCGTCCTTGTCGAAGGTCCACGTCGCCGTCACGCCTTTTTTCGTTACTTGCGTCAGCTGATTGGCGTTGTTGGCCTTGGCCGTGAACGCACCGGGGCCGGTGGCCGCAAGCAGATTGTCCGAAGCGTCGTACGTGTAGGCAGCGTGCGCGGATCGCAGTCCTCCCCTCCCGTCCTCGGTTTGCCGCACCGTGCTCCCCGATTGGCGCACCGTGCTCCGCGCGAAATCGCCGTCCACCGCCGATGACGCTGCTCTGCGACTGACTCTGCGATTGCTGCCCCTGATCGCGATCGCAGTCCCGCGAGCCAACCCAACCCGAATGGTCGGAGCCATCGTCGTCGCATCGATGCGGACGCCGCACCCTCACGAGCCGGTTCGCCGCACCGTCCCAAACGAAAGTGTTGCGATAATTGATGTAGACCTTGAACAGGTTCATCCCGCGCGGCGCGAGGCTTTCCGAGAACGAAATGCTCGGGGCGGCGTGCACGTACATTGACCCGACTACTCCGATGCCTCGCCATACGCCACACGAATAACGTCTGCGGCCTGTTGCGGCGTAAGCTTCTTGATGCCGATCCACTCTGGCCCAAATGCAATGCTCCGGATCGGCCGACCTGCGGTTTTGTTGAATTTCTCCACAGCCCTCAGAACCGCCAAAATGATCATGCGAAGTTCGAACTGCGGATCGCGCGGGTCATCGGGTTTTCCCGCGACACCAGCGATAACGAACGACGGCCATCCCATATCCCTGTCGGCAGAGGTTGTTTCAAACACTTGTGCCTCGTGAACGATCGGTCGCGCGCCCCAGCGTTCTGCAGCCATGATCGTCAGAAAGATCGCATCGATACTCTCCAGCCGCATCAACTCCGCGGATTTCACCGCTCGCGCAGCAAGCTCAGGGTGCCCTCGGAAACCCCGTTGGAGTTCCTCGGACCGCTTGGTGTCAGGATCGCCGAATGTGAGTGTTGGCTTCATGGTAGTGGTGCGTACGGCAAAATGGTAACCGGGCCACTTGGGAACATGCTCCCTGGGAGAAAATAGGCATTACCCTCCCCCAACACCGGAATAGGATTCGGAAGCAGTGAGGTCGGAAACTGTCCAGACGTGATTGTGAAGGGACCACCGGAC
>JBOHTW010000019.1:0-2248 GCA_050733835.1 Vulcanimicrobiaceae bacterium
ACCCGATAAGTGCCACGGGTGCCTTTTACTGGGCGTTGGTTGACCGCAAAGACGACGGCATCGCCGCAGCGGAGCGGCACGACCGACGGCCGTGACTGCATGCGCGGGCGCTGCTCGGTGATCACGAACTCTCCGCCGGTGAAATCCTCACCCGGTTCCGCCAACAGAATGGTGAGCTGCACCGGGAAAACGTGCTCGCCATACAGGTCCTGATGGAGCGCGTTGAAGTCGTCGGTGCCGTATTGCAGCAGCAGCGGCGTTGGGCGACGCTGACCGGCCTGGTGGCAGCGTTCGAGGAACGTGGCATGGTCGTCGGGATAGCGCACAGCGATGCCCAGCGATTCGTTCCAGCGATTGGCGACCGGCACGAGCCGCGGATAGATAGAAGTTCGCAGCCTGTCGATGAGGTCGGGTAGCGGATAGGCGAAGTACTTGTACTCGCCGCGGCCAAAGCCATGACGTGCCATCACGACGTGGCTGCGGAAGCGGCCTTCGGCCGCGTAGAGATCGGCGATCTTCGAGCATTCTTGCGCCGTTAAGAGCCGATCGATCGTGGCCCAGCCGTCGGCGTCGAGATCGTTCGCAATGCGCGACCAATCGAGGGCCTGCACCCGCGCTTCAATTGCTGGTGGCGGAGCCGGATGGGCTGTTGTGGTTATGCTCATGCTGCGATTCGGCTGACGTTGGCTGTCATTGTCGGTTCCTTCGAAGTCTGTTCCTGACGAAACGGTAGCACTGGAATCGGTTCAGCGCGCTCCGATTCTTGCTTTTGAATCGACCGTATTGGCGCGACCCATTGGATGCGCTATGGATGCAATCGCTGGCGGAATGCCAGCGAGATCCGCGGGCCGACGGGCTCACGCGTTTTCGGAACGCCATGTTCCCAGCATTCCTGGGACGCGCCGGCCATGAGCAGCACGCTCCCGGGCTCGAGGGCGATCGTGAGGACCTGCCACGGACGAGCCTTGGTCTGAATGCGCATGATGCGAACGTCGCCGAGGCTCAGGAGCGCGATCGGCGACCGCGGCACCAGTCGTTCCGTGTGATCGTTGTGCATCGCCACGCTGTCGCGGCCATCGCGGTACAGATTCAGGCCAACCGAGTTGAACGCCAATCCGAAGCGCGTCTCGACGAGCGCGCGCGCGCCGGCAACTGCCGGCGGCAACTCGGCGTCAAGCGCGAAATAGGCCGTCAGCCTTGGCACATCGACGACGCGATCGTACATCGGCCGTGACTCGCTATGCCATTGCGCCCCAGCGAGAAGCGCCGCAAACCAATCCGCCCGCTGCTGGCCGGTCGCAAGATTCGGTGCATACACGATCCTCCCGGATTCGTCGTCGACGAGCGTCCGGGTAGCCGATTCCGGGGAGGACAGAAGGCGAAGCTGCTGCACGTGCCACCTCGGACCGGTCGAAACTCGCTGGTGGTTGCATTTATTTTGTCGGCGGCAGTAGGCTTGGGCTGCGCGGGGTCGACTCGTTCGCCTCGCTTTTGGCCGGCTTAGGTTGTTATGACCGCCCCTCGGGTGATCTCGGCGACGCCGTCGATCACGAGTTGAATCGCGATCGCCGCGACGACGATTCCGACTAGCCTGCCGATCGCGTCGACGCCGGTCGTTCCGAGCACCTTCGTGATGGCTTGCGAGCCGCGCATCGTGGCATAGGTCACCGCCATGACGACGACTGCGATGAGCGCGATCGCGAGATACACGAGCGGTTCGTTATGCGCTTTGCCAAACAGCGTCACGATAGCGGTCAGCGCTCCGGGACCCGTGATGATCGGAATGGCCAGCGGAAAGACAGACGGATCCGTCGCGGGTCGGGCGGCGGCCTTCGCGTCCGAAGCCTCCTGGCTGTCGGTCTGTTGTGCAAAGACCATATTGAAGGCGACCTTGAGCAGCAGAAGTCCGCCGGCGATCCGAAATGCGGGCAAGGAAATGCCTAACGCCTTGAACAGCGCTGCGCCGGCGAGGCCAAATCCGAGCAGGATTACTCCGGCAACGATCGTCGAACGCAGCGCGATCGCGCGCTGACGCTCCGGCGCCGCCCCGGCGGTGAGCGAGTCGAAGGCCGCTGCCGCTTCGATCGGGTTGATCATTGCGAGCAGCGTCACGAAGGTGTAGAAGAGAAAGTCGATATCGTGCAACCCGTCCGGCTAAGCCGGATAGTTTAAGTGGCAGACCTTTGCTTTCTCGGCCGCCGACTGCTCGATCTTTTCCGCTGGTTGACGATCGATGACGTCGAAGACG
>JBOHTW010000020.1:0-17720 GCA_050733835.1 Vulcanimicrobiaceae bacterium
CCGATGTCGTCGGCATCGCCGCGGTCGCGCACGAGCACGGCGTTCCGTTGCTTGTCGACGAGGCGTGGGGGCCTCACTTTCACTTTCACCCGGCGTTGCCGATCGACGCGATCGCCGCCGGCGCCGATCTCTGCATCAACTCGACGCACAAGATGCTCGGCAGCATGTCGCAGACGGCGATGCTTCACCAACAGGGTCAACGCATCCGACTCGATCGCCTCAAAGCCGTCGTGAAGCTGTTCTTGTCGACGTCGCCGAATCTCGTACTGGTTGCGTCGCTCGACGTCGCGCGCAAGCAGATGGCAATCGACGGCAGCGCGTTGCTCTCGCAAACGATCGAACTGGCGAACGAGACGCGCCGGCGCCTAAACGAGATCCCCGGGATTTACTGTTTTGGCCGGGAACTGGAAGGCCGTCCCGGCGTCTTCGATCTCGATCCGACGAAGATCACGATCACCGTCAAGGCGCTGGGCTATACCGGCTACGAAGCCGAGGAGATTCTGCGGCGCCGCTACAACGTGCAGTGCGAACTCGCCGATCTATTCAACTGCTTGGCGCTGTTCACGATCGGAACGACGTCCGATGCCGCCGATCGGCTGGTCTTCGGCGTCAGCGAACTGGCGCGCGAGAATCGCCCAATCGACGTATTCTCGCCGTCGGGCGTGCTCGAGCGGCGGTTAAAGACCGGAACGTACGCGTTACCCAAGGCGCCGCCGGTCCGCATGTCGCCACGCGAGGCATTTTTGGCCGATACGGAAGTCGTGCGGTTCAAGGCGAGCGCCGGACGGATCTGCGCCGAGGTCATTACCCCGTACCCGCCGGGCATCCCGGTCCTCTCCCCGGGCGAAACGATCACGCCCGAGATCATCGATTACCTCGATCTCGAACGCCGTGCCGGGGTGCGCATGCAGGGGCCCAACGACACTGAGTTGCGCACGATTCGGGTTGTAACAGGGTCGGACGCCGCCCGACGTGAACTCCCCGCAAACTCCACCTTGAGGATGTGAATTGGCCGTTAACGCCGAGAACGTCATCTTAGGTCATACCGAACTCCGCCAGCTCCTCGACATCTTTCCCCTGCCGATCCGGCAAGCGCTGCTTCGGCTCCCCCACCTGGACGCCATCATCGAGGTCGTCCTGGATCTCGGCCGTCCCCCGGAAGCCCGCTTCGAACACGACTTCGTGATGCTCGGCGAGCACCCGGTCACGTTCGAGGATCTCGCACACGTCGTCTCGCGATTGTCGGAGTTCGGCGGCGACAACCGGGCGGGCATCGCGCATACGTTGCACCGCATTTCGGCGATCCGCAATCGGGCCGGAAAGATCGTCGGGTTGACGGCACGGATCGGCCGCGCGGTCTACGGCACGATCGACATCATTCTCGACATCGTGCGCAGCGGCAAATCGATCTGTTTGCTCGGTCCGCCGGGCGTCGGAAAGACGACGATGCTGCGCGAGTGCGCGCGCGTCTTGAGCGAGGACCGCAAACGCGTCGTGATCGTCGATACGTCAAACGAGATCGCCGGCGACGGCGACATACCGCATCCCGGCATCGGGCGCGCGCGGCGAATGCAGGTTGCAAATCCGGCGCTGCAACATGCGGTGATGGTCGAGGCGGTCGAGAACCACATGCCCGAGGTCATCGTCATCGACGAGATCGGGACCGAGATGGAGTCGATCGCCGCGCGCACGATCGCCGAACGCGGCGTGCAACTGATCGGGACCGCCCACGGTAAGACGCTCGAGAACATTTTGCTCAACCCGACGTTGTCCGATCTGGTCGGTGGAATCGCGTCGGTGACGCTCTCGGATGAAGAAGCCCGGCGGCGCGGGACGCGCAAGACGGTTCTCGAGCGCAAAGCTCCGCCGACGTTCGACGTTTTGATCGAGATTCACGACCGTAACCGGCTTGCAATCTACGGCAACGTCGCCGACGTGGTCGATGCGCAACTGCGCGGATTCGCGCCGCAGGCCGAGATTCGGGAACGGACCGCGGGCGGCGCCGTCAGCATCATCCAGGAAGCGTCCTCGCCGTTACCGCGGCGCGCGCAGGGCGATCGCGAGCGTGAGCCCGAGGCGGCCGCCGCGGCGAGCGACGACGAACGGGACGAGCGCGAGCAGCCGATCGCGCTGTTTCCGTATGGCGTCTCGCGCAACAAGATCGAACGCGCGGTTCAAAACCTGCACGTACATGCGGTCGTCGCCCGGAAATGGGACGATGCCGACGTCGTCCTGACCCTCAAGACGCTGGAGCGTAAGGAATCGCAAAAGCTGAAGTCGATCGCCGCGGAGAACGTGCCGATCTACTCGATCAAGACGAATACGACGACCCAGATCCAAAACGCGCTCAAAGACATCTTCGACCTGCCGTCGATCGACTCCGAAGAGATCGCCCTGCGCGAAGCGGGCGAGGCGATCGTCGAAGTCATGCGCGAGAACAAACCGGTCGAATTGTCTCCGCAGTCGTCGTACGTCCGGCGGATGCAGCACCAGTTGGCCGAGCAGAACCGCGTGCGCTCCCGCAGCACGGGACTCGAACCGAATCGCCGCGTGTTGATCTTTCCGGCGATGGATTTTTCGTACGAGACGGGAGCGTCGGCGTAATCGGGCTCTTCGTCACCATCGAGGGAATCGAGGCGAGCGGAAAGTCGACGTTGGTGCGCGCGCTCGGCGAGCGGTTGCACACCGCCGGGGTCGACCCGGTCGTCACCCGCGAACCGGGTGGAACCGAGTTCGGGCAGCAAATCCGAGCGCTGTTGCTGCAGCGCGTACCGGAACTGGCAATCGAACCGCTCGCCGAGGCGTATCTCGTCAACGCGGCGCGCGCGCAGCACGTCGCCGAGTTGCTGCGGCCGATGCTCGCCGGCGGCCGGATCGTGCTCTGCGACCGATTCACCGATTCGACCTTGGCCTATCAAGGTTACGGCCGCGGGCTCGATCTCACCGTCGTTCGGCAGCTCTGCGAGATGGCGACCGGCAGCCTTTCGCCCGATCTCACGATCGTCGTCGATGTCCCAATCGAGGTCTCGCGGGCTCGCATGCGCGAGCGTCACGGCGTCGATCGCATCGAATTCGAACCACCGGAGTTCCATGCGCGGGTTCGCGACGGGTTTCTCGCGCTCGCTGCCCAGACTCCGCGAATGCGTACGGTCGACGGAACGCAACCGCCGCAAGCCGTGCTCGCTCGGGCGTGGGATTTGATCGAACCGCTGCTTGCGGACCGGCGTTGACCGCCTCCGGCCACTTCGACGTCGTCGGCGCGAGCGCCGCGCTCGGGCTGTTTGGCTCGCTCGACGCGGTCCGGCTGGGGCACGGCTATCTGTTCACCGGCCCGAGTGGGGTTGGGAAGAAGACCTTTGCTCGCCGGCTCGCGCAATCGCTGCTCTGCGAAACGCCGAAGACGACCCTGCTCGGCTACTGCAACGCGTGTACCGGTTGCACGCTGTTCACCGCGGGCACGCATCCCGACTTTTTTGAATCGCTTGGGCAGGTGCGAATCGGGGATCGCGACGGCCGCGCCGGCATCGGTGAGGAGATCACGTCGCGCGACCTGGTGCGCGCGCTCGGCTTACATGCGTATCGCGCCGCCTGGCGCGTCTTGCTACTTGGTGACGTCGAGTTCGCGACCCACGAGGCTGCTAACGCGCTGCTTAAATTCTTCGAAGAGCCGCCGGCCGGAGTGCTCGTCATGTTGACGACCGACGCGCCCGGTTCGTTGTTGGCGACGATTCGTTCAAGGTTCGTGGAAGTACCGTTTCGCTCACTGACCTCCGCTGAGATCGCCGGTACGCTCGAACGTGACGGCGTGCCCCAAGCGCGCGCTCAGGACGTAGCACGGACGGCGCTCGGCAGTTTGACGGCCGCGCGCGCGATGGTCGACGAAGGCGGGACGACCCTGCGCAACGCGTCGTTTGGCTGGTTCGCCGATGCGGTCGCCGGGAGACCGCCGGACGCGACGTTCTTGCGGCTTGAGGATCGCGACGTCGGCGGCGCTGAGAAGCGCGCGCTCGTCGGCAGTTTTGTCGGTTTCGTCCGGACGGCGGCGCGTGACTGGGCCGCAATTGGGCTCGCCGATGACGTGCCGCTGCTCGCCGAAGACGAACGCGGCCGGCTGCATGCGACGGGCAAGCGCGGCCCACGCGAGACCGCGGCGCTGCTCGGCGCGATCGCCGATGCGCAGCGGCTCGCCGACACGAACGTCAGCCCCGCGCTCATCGTCGACTTTCTGCGCATGCAGCTCGCCCCACCGAATCGTTAGTTTACAAAGCGCATCCCGCGCGCTGCTCGTTAGAAGCGGCCGTAGGAGACGTCGGCGTAGCCCTTGCTCATGACGAGCGCGAGGTAGCCGAAACCGATCGATTTAACGATGGCGCCGATTGCCGACAGGCCGAGCGGGGGAATCGTGGCCAGCGGCAGTAGGGCGGAGACGACGACTGGCTCGAGGACCAGCGAGACGAGCAGGTAGATGACCGTGAGGACGGCGGCGTTGGCGTAGCTGCGTTGCACGCGTTCGAGCGATATCTGCAAGGCGGCCAGCCCGGGTACGCCGCCGACGGCGGCTGCCGGAATCGTATAGATGAAGAAGTAGACCGCGGCGATCGACAGCACGAGGCTGAGCGGTCCGAAGATGCCGCCGACGAGCTGCGCGACCCATTGCACGAAATTGAATCCAACGGCCGCGAGCAATATCTCGACGAACTTGCGCCGGCCCTCCTCCCAAGCGTCGTCGAAGCGTGCGCTGCCGCGGCGCCAGATCTGATCGGCCAAAATGAGCGAGACGCCGAGGCCAAACGAGTTCAGCAGCGAGGCGATCAACGACCCGAAGCCGCCGAAGCCGCCGCGCGAGCCCAGCGAGAGAAACTCGTTGAGCGCGATCAAGATCGCGGACATGAGCAACGGCGCGATGATTAAGGTCGGATGGCGGGCGAGGAAACCGAATGCCCGCAAGTAGTCGAGGACATTGACCTTCCCGAGGCTCCGCACCGCTTACCCGCGCGCCCCTGCGAGCGCGGCACCGCACGTGCAGGTGCGCTCGGCGGGGATCGCTTCGACGATCTTGAGGATCGCGGCCTTCACGCGCTCGTTGTTGCTGGCGAATACTTTAATGACCGCCGCGTGGGAAACCGGTTCGATGCCCGACTGGCCTTCGAGCCCGACGTCATAGTCGGTGATCAGCGAGATGTTGACGTAACAGATCTCGAGTTCGCGCGCGAGATAGACCTCGGGGTATTGCGTCATATTGATGACTTCCCAACCGGCGCTCGAAAACCACTTCGACTCCGAGCGCGTCGAGAAGCGCGGCCCTTGAATGACGACGATCGTCCCACGTTCATGCGTCGTGATGCTGAGCCGCCGGAGCGCATCGATTGCCAACGGCCGAAGCTGGGGGCAGTACGGATCGGCGAAGCTGATGTGCGTCGTGATCGGCCCATCGTAGAATGTGTCCTTGCGCCCGTTCGTACGGTCGACGAGCTGGTCGGCGACGACCATGTCGCCGGGTTTCACGCCGGCCTTCAACGATCCGCAGGCCGTCGGTCCGATGATCCGCGTGACCCCGAGTTGCTTCATTGCCCACAGATTCGCTCGATAGTTGATCGCGTGAGGTGGATAGCGGTGGTCTTTGCCGTGACGGGGTAGAAACGCGACGCGCTTGCCGGCAATCTCGCCGATGGCGATGCGATCGGTCGGCGCCCCGTAAGGCGTCTCGACGGCGATTTCGCGTGCATCTTCAAGCAGCGAATAAAATCCCGACCCGCCGAAAACGCCGATCTCGGCTCGCTCGTTCGCCAACGATTTGCTCCTTCTGAATGGGGGACAGGGTCCCCCAAGCCCCCTGCGCGCGACTCCCCGCGCTCTCCACGCTTTTGGCCTGGGTCGCCGGATGGCCCTGGCCCAGGGCGCATCCGTCGTTCAGAGAGGCGAGGCCGGTCGCGAGTGGGGCAAGTCCTCGGCGGGGTAGGCTAGGCGTCGCTTTGCGGCGGGTTCTCCGCTTGGGGGGCTTGGTCCCCGCGGCCGGGGGGCGGACGCGTCGATGACGAAGCGGTCGCCATGCTGTCTGCGCGCACCGACGTCAACGCCCTTCACAAGCGCCACGTGCTCACCCCGTGGTCGGCCCAAGGATCCCTCGATCTTCCGAGCATCGAGCGTGCCGAGGGCGTCTATTTCTACGACTCCGAGGGCAAACGGTACCTTGACCTCTGCGCGGGGTTGGTCGCCGTCAATCTCGGCCACGGTCACCCGACGGTCGTCGAGGCGATTACGGAGCAGGCAAAGCGTCTGTGCTTCGCACCGCCGTCGTTTTTCAACGACGTGCGGGCCGAACTCGCTGCGGAGCTGAGCGACCTCGCCGGCCTACCCGGCGGTAGCCGCGTGATGTTCACCACCGGCGGCGCACAGGCAAACGAGGACGCGGTCAAGCTTGCGCGGACCGTCACCGGGCGACCGAAGATCCTGACGGCTTATCGTTCGTTCCACGGTTCGGGCGGCAGTTCGAGCACCTTGACCGGCGAGAACCGGCGCTGGTTCGGCGAGCCCGGCGTCCCCAACGTCACGCATTTCTTTGCGCCGTACCCGTATCGCAGCCCGTTTCAGGCGACCGATCCGGCCGCCGAGACGCAGCGCGCGCTCGAACATCTCGAGATGACGCTGACATACGAAGACCCGCGGCGGGTGGCGGCGATCTTGCTCGAAACCGTCGTCGGTTCCAACGGCGTCATCGTCGCACCGGCGGGATATCTCGAAGGCGTGCGCACGCTCTGCGACCGGTACGGCATCCTCTTCATTCTCGACGAAGTCATGACGGGTTACGGCCGCATCGGTGCAGCGTTCGGCTATCAGCGGCTCGGTGTCGTCCCCGACATCGTGACGTTTGCAAAGGGGATCACGTCGGCGTATCTGCCGCTCGGTGGTGCGATCGTGCGCGAAGAGATCGCGGCGTACTTCGACCGCAACGCGTGGGGCGGCGGTCACACGTATTCCGGCCACCCGCTGGCCTGCGCCGCGGGCCTTGGGGCGCTGCGCGCCTATCGCGACGGCGCACTATTCGAACGCGGTTGCGAGATCGAGGGCTGGCTGCGCGACGGATTGACGGAGTTGGCCCGCAAACACCCGCAGATCGGCGATGTCCGCGGCGTCGGTGCGTTCTTTGGGCTCGAACTCGTGCACGACCGCGCGACCCGTGAACCGCTCGTCGCGTGGCAAGGCGGCGATGCCGGACCGATGCCCAAGTTCTTTGCGGCGTTGCGCGACCGCGGCGTCTACGCGTTCGGGCGCTACAACGTCGTCATCATTGCGCCGCCGCTCACGATTGAGCGCGGTCAACTCGACGAAGGCATCGCCGGTCTCGATGGCGCGCTCACCGCGATCGGAGCGTAGCTACTCTTTGAAGTCGCTGGGTTTGAGTTGGTCGATGAAATGCTTGAAGCGCTCGACCTCCTCTTCCTCGGCCTTCTTGTCGGCGACGGTCTCTTCGAGCACGATCTTGTCGGTTACATAGATCGGGGCTTGCATCCGCAGCGCGAGCGCGATGCCGTCGGACGGGCGCGCGTCGATCTCTTGGGTCTCACCGTTGGTCCGGACGACGAGCCGCGCGAAGAACGTCGAGTCTTTGATGTCGTGAATGACGATCTGCTCGAGTTTGGCGTCGAGCGTCTCGAGGAGCGACCGCATCAAGTCGTGCGACAGCGGCCGTGGGACCTGCGTTCCCTCGAGCGCTAGCGCGATCGCAGTCGCTTCGAACGGACCGATCAATATCGGAAGGTAACGCTTTCCTTCAAGGTCCTTCAGGATGACGACCGGATCGTGAGTAAGCAGATCGATCCCGAGCTTGTCAACCTTCATCTGACGCATCACGCCTAAATCCTACGCGCCCAGGACGAATCCTTGCATGGACCGAACCGCTCGCGTCGGTCTTTACGATGGCACTCTCCTGCGGCATCGTCGGTTTGCCCAACGTCGGCAAGTCGACAATCTTCAATGCATTGACACGCTCGGCAATTGCGCTGGCGGCGAACTATCCGTTTGCGACGATCGATCCCAATGTCGGTGAGGTCGCGGTCCCCGATGAACGCCTCGGCGTGCTGGCAGAGATCGTTCATACCGAACGGATCGTACCGGCGACCGTGCGGTTCGTCGACATTGCGGGGCTCGTGCGCGGGGCCAGTACCGGCGCCGGGCTCGGCAACGCGTTCTTGAGCCACATTCGCGAGAGCGATGCGGTCGCGATGGTCGTGCGCTGCTTTACCGACGAGCACGTCACCCACGTCGAAGGCTCGGCCGACCCGCTGCGCGACGTCGAGATCATCAACGTCGAGATGGCGCTCGCCGACCTTACTACTCTAGGAAAGCGATTGGACCGGCTCGAACGCGAGGCGCGCGTCAACCCGAAGGTTGCTGGATCGTTGGCCGCAGCGCGGCGGCTCCAAGCGGCCCTCGAGGAAGGCAAACCGGCGCGGAGCTTCGCCGCCGGTTCGCTCGAGCGCGCGATCGCCCGTGAGAGCTTCCTCTTAACCGCAAAACCGCTCCTGTATGTTGCCAACGTCGACGAGGACCAGATTGCGAACCCCGGCGCGGCGGCAACGGCGGTGGTGGAGCTGGCAGCGCGCGAGGGCAGCCGGGCGATCGCCTTCTGCGGCAAAGTCGAATCGGAGCTGGCCGGCCTAACCGACGAGGAAGCCCGCGCGTTTCGAGGTGAGCTTGGAATCGCCCGGGGTGGACTCGACCAACTCATCCTCGGCGCGTACGATCTGCTCGGGCTCATGACGTTCTTGACCGCCGGCGAGCAAGAGGTCCGCGCCTGGACGATCGACCGCGGCACCCGCGCCCCCCAAGCGGCTGGTAAGATTCACTCGGACATCGAGCGCGGCTTCATTCGCGCCGAAATCGTCGGCTACGACGACTACGCGCGGCTGCGTACGATGGAAGCTCTGAAAGCGGCTGGCCTCGTCCGCAGCGAGGGCAAGGAGTACGTCGTGCAAGAGGGCGACGTCGTCAATTTTCGCTTTAACGTGTGACCACGGGCTACCGATACTACGTTTGGATAGTCAACCGGCCTTTAGATTAACCAGATGTAGGGATTCCGCAAGGCGAAACTAACTATCCGATTACGGTTCCGCTCGGCAAAGGGGTGTTATGGCTACGTCAGTTCGCGAGGTTTCGGTATTCGGCGACGCAATCGCCTATTTTAACGAAGCCGCGGCCTTGCTCGATCTCGACGAAGGGATGCGGCGGCTGCTGACCCATCCGTCGCGCCAGATCATCTTCTCGATTCCGTTTCAACGCGACAGCGGCGAACTCGAAGTCTTGACCGGTTATCGCGTACAGTTCAACTTTGCGCGCGGGCCGGCCAAAGGCGGCATCCGCTACCATCCCGGGGTGACGCTCGACGAAGTGACCGCGCTTGCGTTTTGGATGACGTGGAAGTGCGCCGCGGTCGATCTGCCGTTCGGCGGTGGTAAAGGCGGCGTCACCTGCGATCCGACGAAGCTGTCGCCCGGCGAACTGGAACGCATCACGCGCCGGTATGCCGCCGAACTCGTCGAGGTGGTCGGTCCCGATAAAGATGTGCCGGCACCGGACGTCGGAACCACGCCGCAGATCATGGCGTGGTTCATGGACACCTACACGATGCACATGCGCCAACACATTCCCGGCGTCGTGACCGGCAAACCGCTTGAATTGGGCGGCTCGCGCGGTCGCGTCGAAGCGACCGGCCGCGGCGTCGAACTGCTCGCCCACGCGCAGATGGAACGGATGGGCTTGCGCCCGAGCGACACGCGCGTCGTCATCCAAGGCTTCGGCAACGTCGGTTCGATCGCCGCCCGAATGTTCACTGCCCGTGGTTGCAAGATCGTCGGAATATCCGACGTCACCGGCGGTTATTACAACGAGAAGGGCATCGATGTCGACGGGGCGATCGCCTATGGACAAGAGCATCATTCGCTCGATGGTTATCGCGGCGGCGAGCGGATCACGAACGATCAAATTATCGAGTCGCCGTGCGACGTGCTCGTGCCCGCGGCGCTCGAAAAGCAACTCACGGCCGAAAACGCCGGGCGAATTGGGGCGCGGCTGATCGTCGAAGGCGCCAACGGGCCGACGACGCCGGAGGCTGATCACATCTTCAAAGAGCGCGGCGTCGTCGTGATTCCGGACATCCTCGCCAATGCCGGCGGGGTAACGGTATCCTACTTCGAGTGGTGTCAAGACCGCGCGGGCTATTTCTGGAAAGAGTCTGAGGTCAACGACCGGCTCGCCGATCAGCTGCTGACGAATTTCGATACGATTCAGAAGATGGCCGAGCTGCGGCGCGTGCCGTTGCGGACCGCCGCCTACATGGTCGCAATCGATCGCGTCGTTCAAGCCCTCCACTCCCGCGGAATGTACGCTTAGCGCGGCGCATTCGCAGGCGCGCGAGCATGTATCGCGCAACCGTCACGGATGCATCCCGATACGATCGTTGCGCTACTTGTCTTGGGCGCGCTCTTCGGGGTGCTCGGCGGGCTGGTCGGAATCGGCGGCGGAATCTTTGCGATCCCGACGCTCGGTATCTTTTTTGGACTCGACCAGCAGCACGCCCAAGGCACGGCGCTCGTGATGGTCGTGCCGAACGTCGCGATCGGTCTGTACAACTACGCCAAACGTGGCACGATGGACCCGAAGATCGGGTTTGCGCTGGCGCTCGCGGCGTTGCCGGCGACGTATCTCGGAGCCCGCCTCGCGACGTCGCTTCCGAGTCACGAATTGCGTATTTTGTTTGGGATATTTGCCCTCGCGATCGCGCTCTCGATGGCTGCGAGCGCGCTCGTCGCCACCCGGGTCCTGCGACCGCGCGCCCGCGCGCCATGGCAGGCCGCAACGGTCATCGGCGCGTTCGGCGGCGGACTTTCGGGCTTATTCGGCGTCGGCGGAGCGGTCTTTGCGGTGCCGATCTTATCGGTGCTGTACGGCATCTCGCAAGCGACCGCGCAAGGCTTCGGCCTCGCGCTGGTCGCGCCCGGGACGATCGTTAACCTCTTGACGTATGGCGGAGCCGGCGACATCGACTGGCCGATCGGGGCGCTGCTCGCCGTCGGCGGCTTGTTCACCGTGCGGCTTGGGGTGGGGCTGGCCCATCGGCTGCCCGAACGCGCGCTGCGGCTGGTCTTCGCGGGGTTGGTTCTAGCCGGCTCGGTCGGCGTTTTCCGCAGCAGCTAAGGCGCCGCTACTCGGCGGGGGCCGGGACCCACCGTTCGGCCCATTCGCTCAGCGCGCGAATGGCGTTTTCGAGTTCGTGACCCGATCGGGTGAGGCTGTAGCAAACCCGGAGCGGCGGCCCGGAATCGACCTCCCGGCTGACGATCGCCGCCCCTTCGAGTTCGCGGAGGCGCTCGGAGAGCAGCCGGTCGGAGATCCCCGGGATACCCGCGAGCAGCTCGCTAAAGCGGCGCGGGCCACCCATCAGTTGGCGGACGATCGCGCCCGTCCAGCGCCGGCCGATCAGTTCGACCGCGTGCCGAAATCGCGGGCAAAAGCCCGAGATGGCGTGCTCGTCCTGGACAATGGGTTCGGTTTGAGGCATCGGCGACTCCACTTACTTTTCGTCCGTAGACGACTTGACATAACCAACGATTGTTCTTATGATACCACTGTAACTTACAAAAGAGAAGTTGCTGAGACGTTAAAGGAGTCTATCTTATGTCGGCTACGTTCGGCCTGCTGGTGGTCCGAGCGATCATCGGGCTGGTCTTCGCCTCCCACGGCGCGCAAAAGCTTTTCGGCTGGTTTGGGGGCTATGGGTTGGCCGGAACTGCCGGTTGGCTTGAATCCATCGGTTTCCGGCCAGGTCGCATCTTTGCGCTCACGGCGGGCCTGGGTGAACTGCTCGGCGGCCTGCTGTTGGCGCTCGGGTTCCTTGGACCGGTCGGCCCCGCGCTCGTCTTGGCGACGATGGTCGTCGCAACCGTCGCCGTCCATTGGGTCAACGGTTTCTACAACACCAAAAACGGCTACGAATTGCCCGCGATCTACGCGCTCGCGGCGCTGGCGTTCGCCTTCGGAGGGTTCGGTCCGATCTCGCTCGACTCGGCCATCGGATTGACCGGCTGGTCGGCAACGGTCGTGTGGATCGTGCTGGCGATCGGCGCGATCGCGGGGTTAGCGAGCGTCGCCGCTCGGCGGCCCGTTCCGTCAGCGACCGCTCCGTCGAATTAGACGCCGCGAGCTACGGGTGAAATGCCTGTTCGGCGTGGTAGGAACTGCGCGAAAGCGGGCTCGCGACCACTTGCCGGAAACCCTTGGTGCGCGCGAGCTCGCCGAGCCGCGCGAACTTTTCGGGGGTAACGAATTCGGCGACCGGCAAGTGTCGCTTGGATGGGCGCAGATATTGGCCCATCGTGAAAATGTCGACGCCTACCTCGCGCGCCGCCTCCATCGCCGCTTCGATTTCGGCTTCGCGTTCACCCAAACCAAGCATCAGCGACGACTTCGTGTAATGGACGGTCGCGCTGCGCTTGGCGTGCGCCAAGATCGCGAGCGATTGCGCGAAACTTGCCCGCCGGTCGCGGACGGTTGATTGCAGGCGTTCGACCGTCTCAAGGTTGTGTGCGAGCACCTCCGGCCGCGACTCGAGTACGATCTCAAGCGCGCCGAGATCGCCGGCGAAATCGCCGGTTAGGCACTCGACTTTAGCGTCGGGCGCGAGTTTGTGGATCAGCCGTACGGTGTTTGCAAAGATGGCGGCGCCGCCGTCGGCGAGATCGTCGCGATCGACCGCGGTCAACACGAGGTATTTCCAGCCGAGTTCCTTGACGGCTTCGGCGACCCGCATCGGCTCCATCCAATCGACCTCGCCACGTGGGCTGCCCGTCTTGACCGCGCAGAAGTGGCAGCCACGCGTGCACGTATCCCCGAGGATCATGATCGTCGCCGTGCCGGCGCTCCAACACTCGCCAATGTTGGGGCACATCGCTTCTTGGCAAACGGTGTGCAGTTCGAGGTCGCGCACGCGTTGCCGGAGATGTTCGTAGCTTTCGCCGCTCGCGAGCCGGACTTTGAGCCAGTCGGGCTTGCGTCTCGGCGGTTCACCAAGGGCGCCGGGATCGGTCAGATCGATCATCTCGCTACCAAAGACGCGATCTCGGGGCCGGCCGATGCAGTCGCGGGGACGAACCGAAGTTCGAACGTTCGCGCGAGGCCGGCGATCAGGGCGGTGCGCCCCTCGTCGAAGCGAACGTCGCGGCCGAGTTCGCGGGCGATCGACGTGATTCCGAATTGCGGAGTACCGCACGGCGTGATCAGCCGATCGTAGTCGAGGGCGGTGCCGACGTTGAGCGCGATGCCGTGGAGCGAGGTCATCCGTTTGATCGCGAGGCCAACTGCGCAAATCGCGTTGTCGCCGACATAGACGCCGCGATGCTCGCTACGCGTGTGACCGGCGATGCCGAACTGCGCCAGCGCGTCGACGACCGCGCATTCGAGCGCCGAGACCAGCGGCACGACCTCGCGAAATCGCTCAAGCCGCACGATCGGATAGATGACGACCTGTCCCGGCCCATGATAGGTGATGTCGCCGCCGCGCTCGATCTCGAAGCAATCGATCCCCTGCGCAGCCAAAATCTCGGTCGACAGCAACAGGTTAGCGCGCTTGGCGCTTCGGCCGAGGGTAACGACCGGCTCGTGCTCGACGACGATCCATGTATCGGGCTGTCGGCCGTCGGCGACGCGCGCATGAATCTCGCGTTGCAGCGCCAGCACGTCGCCGTACCGCCGTCGCCCGAGATCGAGCAGGTGCGCGTCGCGCATCGTCAGACGGCGGCCGGCGTTTTGGGTTTGGGGTTGACGATATGGATCGCTTTCCCGTGCGCGGCCTCGGCGGCGTCCATGATGGCTTCGGTCAAGGTCGGATGCGGATGGATCGAGAGCCCGATGTCCTCGAGCGTCGCGCCCATCTCGAGCGCGATGACGCCTTCGCCAATCAGTGATTCGGCCTGCGGCGCAACGATGTGCATGCCGAGCAACAGATCGGTCTTGGCATCGCCGACCAGCTTGATCAAACCGTCGGACTCGTTCATCGTTCGAGCGCGGCCGCTGGCGGCCAACGGAAACTTACCGATGCGCAACTCGTAGCCGGCCGCCTTCGCTTCCTCTTCGGACAATCCGACGGTCGCAACTTCGGGATCAGTGTAGACGCAGTTGGGCACGGCGACCGGATCGTATGCCGCCGACTTGTCGCCCGCGATCGCCTCGGCGGCGACGACGCCTTCCTTCATCGCTTTATGCGCCAACAGGGGCGCGCTGCTGACGTCGCCGATCGCGAAAATATTGGCAACCGCCGTGCGGCGCTGCGCGTCAACGGCGATGAAACCCCGCTCGTCGGTCGCAAGCCCGGCCGCCGTGAGGTTCAGCCCGTCCGTTACCGGTCGGCGGCCGACGGCGACCAGGGCCATCTCGAACTCGCGCGTCTCGTCCTTGTTGCCGGTGGCCTCGCCGTTGATCGTTGCCTTTACCCCGTTACCCGACTTAGCGAGCGTCGCTACCTTGGTGGACAGAGCGATCTCGATGCCTTGTTTTTTCAAAATCCGCTGCATGGTCTTGGAGACCTCGAGGTCGGTGCCGGTCAAAACTTGGGGCAGCGCTTCGACGACGAGCACCTTGGCGCCGAGGCGCGTGTAGACGGTCGCGAACTCAAGGCCGATCACGCCGCCGCCGATCACCAGCAGGGTCTTGGGAACCTTCGTAAGCCGCACGGCGTCGTCGGAGTTGATGATGAACTCGCCGTCGCGCGGCCACGCTTTCACGTCGATCGGCGCGCTGCCGGTCGCGATCACGATCCCCTCGTTCGCGGTATAGGTGTCGCTGCCGCCGTCGCGCTTTTTCAAAGCAACCTGATTCTTCGAGACAAACGACGCTTCGCCGTAGGCAAACTGGACGTTGTTCGCTTTGAAGAGCTGGTTCACGCCGCCGACGTTGGCCCGGACGACGTCGCCGGTGAACTTGGCGACGCCGGCGCGGTCGACTTGGGGGGCGGCGACTTTGAGCCCAATTTTATCGGCTTCGCGAATGTGCCGAGCGACCTCGCCGACGTGCAGCAGGGCTTTGGTCGGGATGCACCCCCAGTTCAGGCAAACGCCGCCGACCTCGTCGCGATCGAAGCAAACGACTTTTTTGCCGAGCTGGCCGAGCCGAATCGCCGCGTGGTAGCCGCCGGGGCCGGCTCCGATGACGATTGCGTCGACCTGTTGGTCTGCCAAGTTGGTGCTCCTATCGTGAGGCGGCAAGGACCGCCAGTGCTTCGGCGAGCGCGAGACCTCCGCCCGCAATCATAGCAATTCGCCGACCAATGGACGACCGCCAAATAGCCGGTGGGCTCGTGCCAATCCAATCGATGGTCGCGACGGATGATTCAGCGCGATTTGGAGGAGGGGGAGTCCTCCAAAGGCGGTAAGACGCTGCGACGGATGCGACAGATTGGATGGTCGCCGTTTGCGACCAGCATCGACCGCGACTCGATCGTCCCAATCTACCAGCAGATTTATGAAGAGCTGCGGGAGGCGATCTTAAGCGGGGCTTTGCCCGAAGGCGCACGGTTGCCACCCGAACGGGGCTTGGCCGAGCGGCTCGCCGTCAATCGAAGCACGGTCGTCCACGCGTATCGCGACCTCGCGGCCGATGGCTTGATCGAGCAACGGGTCGGCTCGGGGTCGCGCGTCGCGCGGCTCAACGCATCGAGCAAGGTGCCGCGCGCGCCGGACGTTCCCTGGTGGGTCACCTTGCCCCCGTGGCACGTCGGCGCGTTTCCGGCGGTCCTCGGCGAACTAGCTGCCACCGAACACGGCGCGTCGATCTCGTTCGTTCAAGGGGTCCCGCCGGTCGAGCCGTCGCCGCTGGCCGAGTTGGCGGTCTCGTTCGAACGCGTCGCCGGCGACCCGCGCTACGTGCTGTCGTACGGAAACTCCGAGGGCCACTTGCCGTTGCGCGAAGCGATCGCCGAGCGTATGCGCGGGCGCGGTTGCCGAACCACGGCGCGCGACATCTTGATCCTCACCGGTTCGACGCAGGGCCTGACGTTGGTCGCACAGAGTCTGGCCGAGCCGGGCGACGAGATCATCGTCGAGCAACCGTCCTATCCGGGCGCGCTGCAGAGCTTTCAAATCGCCGGGCTGCGGGCAATTCCAGTCGCCGTCGACGACGACGGCCTGCGGGTCGATCACGTCGAGGCGATTCTGCGCACGCGCCGGCCGCGGTTCATCTATACGATGCCGTCGCTGCACAATCCGACCGGCGTCACGATGAACGCCGACCGCCGCGAGCGGCTCGTTACGTTGGCCGAACGCGCGCGCGTGCCGTTGATCGAGGACGATCCATACGGCATTCTCGGCGAGCCGATCATCCCGCCGCTGGTCTCGCGCTCGCCCGACTACGTCGTGTACCTGTCGACATTTTCAAAGACGATTGCGCCGTCGCTGCGGCTCGGCTGGCTGACCGCACCGCGCGTGATCTACGAGCGGCTGCTGCTGCGCAAACAATCGCAGGATATGGCAACGAGCCTCTACGTGCAGGCCAGCGTGCACGACTATTTGGCGCGTGCCTACGATGCGCACGTCGCCGAGCTTCGGATCGAATTGACCGAACGGCGGCAAATCGCCAAAGATGCGATCGCGCGGCATTGGCCCAAGGGCATGCGGCTTTCCAACGGTGTCGGCGGATTTTATCTATGGGCCACGGCACCGCGCGAGATGCGCGCCCGCAGCATCCTTGAGGCGGCCGAGCGACGGGGCGTCTCCTTTTTGTTTGGTGAACCGTTCTTCGCGGCGTCGGGCGGCGATCACAACTTTCGATTAGCGATCTCGCCGGTGACCCGCGACGAACTCGTCGAAGGCATCAAGCGCATCGGCGAGATCTTGCACCACTAACAGACCAAAGCATTGGGGGGGGCGCGACGGCGCGCATAGCGCGTCGCGCTGTTTGGAAACGGGGCCCGATGCGAACAATGGCCGTGCGGTGGGGCGATCGTTCAGGCGGCACAGCGCGCGAGCGCTAACGGCTTCTCCGTCATCGATCGATGCTCGAAGGCTCCATCGATCTCCCCGCAGCAGGAACGGCGTGTCCTCCATTACCAATTCCGGTGAAGAGCTCGACCGCTGTGTGCGGCGGTGGGCACGGCACGCTGGCTTTACCCGCCGTCGGCACCTCCCCACCGGGGAACCGGCGGCGGAGTCGATGGAGCGAAGGGGTGCGGCCAAAGGGGAAGCGCCCACGTCTACCACGCGCCAGACACCGAACCGGAAAAGCGCGTCACCGGGACTTGAGCGTTTACGACAATTCGTAAGGAACAAACCAAAGGCTCGTCCTGCGGCGTTGCTCCACCATCTGGACGTTGACCCTACTGCGGTGGTCGTACTTCGCACTCAAGCGACGTGCTGCCGCCGGGGTCGACCTCGTTTGTGTGTGAGAAGAAGTAGTTCTCAGGCACGCAACTATCCACTACTTATGCACAGAAAGAAGAGATCGTGAAAGCGCGATCGGAGGGGCTCCAGGTCATGGGAGAGGCCGAGAATGGCCTCCTGGGGCTGCGACCCGCGCCACCGACCGTCGTCGACGGCGGAAACCGCGCTCTCGTCGACCTGGCGCGAGCCGTCGAAGACGATCTCGCCCGGCCGGACTTGGCTGCGTCGACCGAACGGGCGTACGCGCACGACTGGGCCGACTTCGCCGCATTCTGTCGACGGCACGCTCTCCAAGCG
>JBOHTW010000021.1:0-1790 GCA_050733835.1 Vulcanimicrobiaceae bacterium
GGCATCGGCTACACGTACGCCGACGAAGCGACGGCGGTCGTCATCGACAAGACCTTGCGCAAGGTCATCGCCGGTCAAGATGCGCTGGCGACGGCGGCACTTTGGACCAAGATGGTCGCCAGCGTGCGCAATCTCGGCCGCGACGGAATCGCCGCGATGGCGATCTCGGCCGTCGACGTTGCGCTCTGGGATCTGCGTGGCAAGATCTGCGAGCGGCCGGTCTACGAACTGCTGGGGCCGTATCGCACGGAGGTGCCGATCTACGGCAGCGGCGGCTTCACGTCGTATACCCTCGAACGGCTCGCCGAACAATTGGGAGGTTGGGTCGCCGGCGGCATCCCGCGGGTCAAGATGAAGATCGGTCGCGATCCGGCGGCCGATCCGAAGCGCGTTGCCGCGGCGCGCCAGGCGATCGGCCCCGGCGCCGAACTGTTCGTCGATGCAAACGGAGCCTACGAGCGCAAGCAGGCTCTGGTGCTTGCGCACCGGCTGGCGGCCGACTCGGGCGTGACCTGGTACGAAGAACCGGTCTATCACAACGACTTCGTCGGCCTCGCGCAGGTCCGGCGCGGCGCTCCGCCGGCAATCGAGGTCGCGTCGGGCGAATACGGCTACGATCCGTATTATTTTTCGGCGATGATCGACTCGGGCGCCGTCGACGTCGTTCAAGCGGATGCGACCCGGTGCGGTGGATTCAGCGCGTTGCTGGGCGTCGACGGGCTCTGTCAGGCCAAACAGATCGGCCTCTCGACGCACTGTGCGCCGTATCTTCAACTGCAGGCCGCGATGGCGTGCAAGCAACTGCGTCACATCGAATATTTCTACGATCACGTTCGCATCGAACACTTGCTGTTCGACGGGGCCTGCCGGCCGCACAACGGCTGCATCACGCCGATGCCCGCACGGCCGGGCATCGGCCTCGAGTTCAAACACGCCGACGCGCACCGGTACGCCATCTAGGCGACGGAGGGAAATGATCAAGCTGCTCGAGGCCGTCGGCGGCCGCACCGATGCGGTCGAGCAACCCGACGTCGATCGCCTAGCCTTGGAGGCGGAACTGCGCGCAACGGTGCGCGGTGAGGTCCGGTTCGACGACGGGAGCCGCGCGCTCTATGCCACCGATGCCTCGAACTATCGGCAGATTCCAGTCGCCGTCGTCGTGCCGCGCGACGCCGACGACGTTGTTGCGGCGTTCGCCGCCTGCCGCCGGTTCGGGGCGCCGATCGTTTCGCGCGGTGGCGGGACCGGCCTTGCCGGCTCGGCTTGCAATGCGGCGGTCGTGCTGGACTATACCAAGTACATGAACCGGATCGTCGCGATCGATTGGGAGCGCAAGCGGGCCCGAGTCGAGCCGGGCTGCGTTCTCGACGACTTGCGTAACGCCGCCGAGGTGCGCGAATTGACGTTCGGCCCCGATCCAGCTACCCATAACCGCAATACGCTGGGCGGAATGATCGGCAACAACTCGTGCGGCATCCACGCGCAGATGGCCGGCAAGGTCGAGGCCAACACCGATGAGCTCGAGATCGTCACGTATGACGGCCTGCGCATGCGCGTCGGCAAGACGTCCGACGAAGAGTTGCGGCGGATCGTTGCCGCCGGTGGCCGCAAGGCCGAGATCTACGCCAAACTCAAGGCGCTCGCTGACCGGTATGCCGACCAGATCCGCGCGCGGTTTCCGGATATTCCCCGGCGTATCTCGGGCTTTGCACTCGACGAACTCCTGCCCGAGAACGGCTTCGACGTCGCGCGCGCGTTGGTCGGTACCGAAGGCACCTGCGTCGCCGTCC
>JBOHTW010000022.1:0-4547 GCA_050733835.1 Vulcanimicrobiaceae bacterium
CGAAGAGCACGAGAAACCCGATTAGTGCGAGCCCGATGAGCACGAGCACGAGCGGGCTTACGTCGACTGCGTCGCCGGGCGCGTTCGTCGTGGCGGCGGGGCTCGAGCCGGTTTGCGGGGGCGATCCGATCGCCAGTAAGATCCGGTCGACGGCGCCGGTGACCGCCCGATCGGGGTTCCCGGCGGCCAGTTGCGGCTCGAGCGTTTCGCGCAGAATGCGCGACGCGATGACGTCGGGGACGATCGGCTCGAGCCCGTAGCCAACCTCGATGCGATCGCGCCGATCTTTGGTGAAGATGAACAGCACGAGCCCGTCGTCGAGGCCCTTGCGGCCGACCTTCCACCGCTCGAACGCCCGATTGCTCCAGTCCTCGATCGGCGTGTCGCCGGTCGTCGAACCGATCCAGACGAGAATCTGATGTCCCGTCCGTTGCTCGTAGGTTCGCAAACGCTCGTTGAGCGCGGCGCGAGTCGCCGGCGTGAGCAAGCCGCCGGGATCGGTCGCCCATTGCGTCGGCGGCGGCGGGATCGCAACCTCCGCTGCCTTGACGCCGACGGCGAGCGTCACTACGAACCCGGCGGCAAGCGCGAACCCGGCGAGCGCGCGCATGAGGCGCATCAGGTGCTTAGAAGTGGACCGACGGAGCCTGCTCGGCTCCCGGGGTCGATTTGAAATAGGCCTTCTCGTTGAAGCGGCCACCGAAGAAGCCGACGAACATCGCCGTCGGCAGCGTATCGCGCGTCGTGTTGAACGCTTGCGCCGCAGTATTGAAGCGCATTCGCTCGACCGCGATCCGGTTCTCGGTTCCCTCGAGCTGCGCTTGGAGATCGCGGAAGTTTTGGGTCGCTTTCAGCGCCGGGTAATTTTCAACCGTTGCGAGCAGTCGCGAGAGCGCGCCGCCGAGTTGATCTTGCGTTTGCGCGAATTTCGCAAACGCGGCGGGGTCTTGCGCGGGACCTTGACCGGCCGGGAACGACAGCTGACCGACCTTGGCGCGCGCCTCCGCGACCGCCGTGTACGTGCTCTGCTCGAAGTTGGCCGCGCCCCTGACGGTCGCGACGAGGTTGGGAACGAGGTCGGCGCGCCGCTGATAGGCGTTTTCGACCTGGGCCCACTGCGCTTGAGCGGCCTGATCGAGCCGGACGAGACTGTTGTAGCTACCGGCAATTCCAGAGCCGATTATCAACGCGACGATTATCAGACCACCCAGCCAAACGAGACCCTTCATCGATTCTCCCGACGGTGAAGCGCGATCAATTCAGGTGATTGTACACGGCCGTTTCAAAGTCCAGGAAGCCGGGGGTTGAAACTTCATCGATGAACGGAAATATCTGCGTTCCCCAAAATCCGCCGATTCCGTTGCGCCGGTCGATCCAGTAGAATAGGTTCGCCAGGCCGGCCCAACCCAGGGCCCCGGCGGGGCGACCGGTCGGCGCTGTTTCATCGTTGATCATCCAACTGTAGCCCCACGACTTGGGCATCCCCGGGAAAAACTCAGCTTCATGCGACAGGTGCGGGATCGCGCCGGGAAGGCTCTTGATCTTCAGCGCGCCGAGGCCGTTGGTCGCCATCGTTGCGACCGTTTCGGGCTGCAGGACGCGACCGTTCGCCCCGGCGCCGTCGTTGAGCACCATCCGGATGAACTTCATGTAGTCACCGACGGTCGCGTACAGGGCGTGGCCGCCCATCTGTTGCTCGGGCTCCTGCGGCAATTCGAACTCCGACGCGGGTGTGAGCTTGCCGTCGGCGGCGCGGTTGTGAAGCGACGCTCGTCGTGGCCGCATTGCCGGCGAGATTGTAAACCCGGTGTCGTTCATCGCAAGCGGTTCAAAGATGCGTTCGCGCATCACGTCGCCGAGACGCCGGCCGCGCACGCTCTCGACCACTTTGCCTGCCCAGTCCATATTGGTGCCGTACTCCCAGCGCGAACCGGGGTCGAACAGCAAGACGGAGCGCAGCGCCGCCATCGAGCCGGTGATCACGCTCGGCACCTTTTTCGCTCGGGCATATTTCAGCATATCGTAGTTGAAAAAGTCGTAGCCGAAGCCGGCGGTATGAAGCATCAACTGCCCGACGGTGACGGCGGATTTCGGCGCGCGGAGGATGGGTTCGCCGGCGGCGTCAAAGCCATCGAGAACTTGGATCGCGGCGATCTCGGGCACGTATTCTTTGGCCGGAACGTCGAGGCTGAGCTTGCCTTCCTCGACCAACTGCATCACGGCCGTTCCGGTCACCGCCTTGGTGCACGAGAAGATGCACAATACGGTGTCGGTGGTCATCGGCTGCGCTTGTGCGAGGTCGCGTTTGCCGGCGGCGCCTTCGTAGACGTTGTGCGTGCGGTCGGTCGCCATGGCGATCACGCCGGGAACGCCGTTCTCCCGCTCGACCGAACCGCGAAGGATCTCGTCGGCGGCAGCCTTGAGCCCTGAGTTCATCAGCATCATCTCCGAACGGTGCGAATGGATCGCCTCGCGGCTTCTTTGTTCGGAACGTTCACGATGCACCTCCAAGGTCGGCGACGGAAGCTTCAAACGTTGAGTGCGGCGAGTTTTGGAATAGCGGCGCTGGCCATTGCAAAATAGTGGGGGTCCATCTCGACCCCTAAGCCCTGAACTCCACGAGCCTCGCACGCGGCGAGCGTCGTTGCGCATCCCGCGAACGTATCGAGCACGATGCCATCGCCGAGGGGCAGCATCGCCTCGACAATCTGTCGCAGGAAGGCTTGTGGTTTTACACTGGGGTGCGGAGCGAGGCTCCGTTCGCGGCCGGGCGTCGTGCCGGATTCAATGACGTCCAGAAACGGCGTCTCTTCGCTAACGCGGCGAAATCCGCCGACGCCCCACTTCCGCAAATTCTGTGCAATAGTACGTGTGTCGATAGGCTTACGGTATAACCCCCAGGGTTCCCAGCATGACCGCGGCATGGTCGAAACCATCGGAAATTCCTTTTCAGCGCCTTTTGGTTTGTCGCCACCGCGAAATGTGCGAACGAGCCGGACGATCTCACCTCGCCTTTCAAAGCCGGCTTTCTCCATCGCACACGAGACAAGTGGTGAAACGAGTGCGTTGCCAGCGACGAGGACGTGACCTCCTGGTTTCAATACCGGTAGGAGCGACCGTCCCCAAACTTCAAAAAAAGTCATGATAGCGGCGCGCTCATCATTCGATAGTACCGTGAAACGTGGGAGCGCCTTGCGTTTAGCCCCGTCGAACGACGGCGGAATGCGCCAAACGCCGCCACGACCGGCCCGCAGCTTTTGCTGCTGCTCAACGCTATATTCGATCAAGCCGTAAGGCGGATCGGTAATAGCGGCGGAGATGGAATTGCGTTGGGCAGACGCGAGCCATTCTATGCAATCGGCGAGGATGAGCTGCTGGCGACCGAACTCGAAGACGTCGCTGCTTTTGTTCAACACGCCGCGACTCTTTGTTGGGCCCAGTGAGAGATCATCCATCCCGACCATTTGGTAGGTACGGTCGGTCCGGGCGCGGAAAGGTGGGGTTATGAAGCTGGAGAGTTTCGCCGAGGGTCGTTGGTACGAGGCACGGGGTGGCTTCGCTGCCGTGCCGAGCGCCGTCGACGGGCGGGTGGTCGCGGAAGTTTCGAGCGCGGGGCTCGACTTCGGCGCGATGGTTCGCTATGCGCGCACCGTCGGCGGCCCCAACCTGCGCGCGCTGACGTTTGCGGCGCGCGCGGTGAAGCTCAAAAAGCTGGCCGAGTATCTGAGCGCGCATAAGGCGGCGCTGTACGAGATCTCGTTCGACACCGGTGCGACGCAACGCGACCACTCTGTCGACATTGACGGCGGCATCGGAACGCTGTTCGCGTACGCGTCACGCGGCCGGCGGGAACTGCCCGACGAGTGCTTCCTAGTCGACGGGCCGCTGGAATCGCTCGGCAAGAAGGGCACGTTCGCGGGCCGTCACATCTTGACGCCGCTGCACGGCGTCGCGGTCCATATCAACGCCTTCAACTTTCCCTGTTGGGGCATGCTGGAGAAGCTCGCGCCCGCGTTTCTGGCCGGCGTACCGGCGATCGTTAAGCCGGCGACCGCGACCGCATACGTTGCCGAGGCCGTCTTCCGGCTCATCGTCGATTCGGCGATCTTGCCCGCGGGCGCCGTGCAGTTCATCGCCGGTGGGACCGGCGATCTGCTCGACCACCTCGGCGGTCAAGACGTCGTCTCGTTCACCGGTTCGCTCGATACGTCCCTCAAGTTGCGCGACCACCGGGTCGTCGCTGAGAAAGCGGTCCGGTTCATCGCCGAACGCGACTCGCTGAACGCCGCCGTGCTCGGCCCCGACGCCGTTCCCGGTACGCCGGAGTTCGATCTGTTCCTCAAAGAAGTCGTCCGCGAGATGACGGTCAAGGCGGGGCAAAAGTGCACGGCGATTCGGCGCGCGATCGTGCCGCGCGCCAGCTACACCGCGGTCGCGGCGGCGCTGAACGAACGGTTGGGCGGAATCGTCGTCGGCGATCCGCGTAACGCGAAGGTCAAGATGGGGCCGGTCGTCACGACCGCCCAGCGGGACGACGTTCGCGCGCG
>JBOHTW010000023.1:0-5204 GCA_050733835.1 Vulcanimicrobiaceae bacterium
GCGGCTTGCCAATTTGTGTCGAACCGGTCGCGTATTACCGAGACGACGCCGTGAGCGCGGGTGCGCGCGCCCCAGTCGGTCGTTGCGGCGAAGCCGCGGGTCGCGTTGGCCGAGCCGACCCAGCCGCCACTGCCGGCGACCGCGAGCTTGTCGGTGGCGGCCCCGACGCGGATCTCGACGCCGGCTTGGGCGAGCCGGTCGAGCGCGGCGTGCTCGCGGCCGTTGGCGTCGGACGCTAACAAATGCCGGTTGGCTAGCAGCCGGACGGACGTGCCGGCTCGCGCCCGGTCGGTCAGCGATCGCGCTACCGCGCAGTCGCCGAACGACTCGCTTTCAACATCGATTCGATCGCCCCGGCTGCTCGCGATCAGGCGCGCTTCGAGCGCCAACGCCGCGTCCTTGCGCAGCGCCGCGTTCGCGACCCGCGGCGGGCTCGGTTGGCCGTCAAGGACCGCCCCCAAAGCCGCCGCCGCGCCCGGATCGCGCGAGCTGAGCACGACCTCGCCACGGGCGGTCCAGTTCCGGTCCGTCAGGAAGCTGCGGCCGTCGACGACCGCCGCCTTCAAATGGAACGGCGCACCTGGTTCGCCGGCGAACCGAACCCCGATCCCGTGGTGCCGCAACTCGTTGGCAACCGCTGCGTCGAGCTGGTTGCGCCCGACGGTGTCGGCGGAGCCGGGTGGGCCGGCGGCGTCGGGTAGGACAACCTCGACCCGCGCCCCGCGTTCGGCCGCCGCCTCGAGCGCCCGGACCACCCGCGGCGGCAGCACGAACGCGCCCAACTCGACCGCCCGCGCCGACCCGACGGCCGACAGAAATCGTTCGGTGGAACTCACGATGAACTGCGACACGCGAAAGCGAACCCCCGAGGCTCGTTCACGCCGTCAGCCGGCATCGGCCAGGGGCGGAGTTCCGATGGGAGTGCATGGATAAAGCCGTCTACGTTCGCGAGATGTTCGCGAGCATCGCGCCGAGGTACGATGCGACCAATCGGTTGCTCACCGCCGGCGTCGACGAACGCTGGCGCCGGCGAGCCGTGCGCGAACTGGCGGCGCCCCACAGCGGGGTGGTCATCGATCTGTGTTGCGGAACCGGCGATCTGTCGTTCCACCTCGCCCGCACCGACCCGAGCCTGCAGGTTGTCGGCGTCGATTTCTGCCAGCCGATGCTCGACGGCGCAGTCGCCCGGGCGGCGCACGCTGCCCCCGGTGCGTCGATCCGGTTCGAACTCGGCGATGCGATGGCGTTGAACTATCCCGCCGCCGGCTTCGACGGCGCGATCATGGGCTTCGCGATGCGTAACGTCGTCGACATCGATGCGACTCTGCGCGAGATTCGCCGCGTGCTGCGACCGGGCGCGCGGTTCGTCAACCTCGACGTCTCGAAAGCGCCGAACCCGCTGATTCGCCGGGCGTTCAACCTGTATTTTTACGGCGTCGTCCCGGTCGTCGGTGGCGCGGTCGGCGGATCGAAAAGCGCGTATCGCTATCTGCCGAACTCGCTGACCAACTTTCCCGGCGCCGAGGCGCTGGCCGAACGGTTCGCGCGGGCGGGTTTCCGCGATTCGCGGTTCGTGCGCATGGCCGCCGGATCGATCGCGATCCATGTAGGAACGGCATGATCGAACGCCCGGCCGAATCGACCGAGCTCGACCTGTACGCGCTGGTCGAGGGGTTTTTCCGGACCGAGTTCTCGACCGATAACCCGATCATTACCGAGGCCGTGCGCCGCATGATCGCCGCCGGCGGCAAACGCCTGCGGCCGCGGGTCGCGCTGCTGGCCGTCGAAGTCAACGGCGGCGATCCGCGCGAGCATCTTGCGCTGGCCGCGTACATGGAGTTGATTCACGTTGCGACCCTGATCCACGACGACGTCGTCGACCGCGCGTCGACGCGCCGCGGCGTCAACGCGACCGCAATCGATTTCGGCAATCGCGTCAGCGTGCTCGCCGGCGACTATCTGCTGGCGTGGATATTCAAGAACGTCACCGCGAACTACCCGGCGCCGGTACCGCACATTTTATCGGCGACGTTGGCCGACATCTGCGACGGCGAGGTCTTGCAGTTGCGTGCGCTCGGCGACCTCGGCTGCACCGTCGCGCAGTACACCGAAACCGTGTTAAAGAAGACCGCGGCACTGTTTTCAGCTTCGGCCGAGTGCGGCGCGATCATGGCCGGGGCGTCCCTGTTGCGCGTCCGGGCGCTCCGTGATTTTGGCCGCTATTACGGCATCGCGTTCCAGATGCTCGACGACTTGCTGGATCTGACCGCGAGCGAGGCCGAGCTCGGCAAGCCGGTCGGCAACGACCTCGGCGAGCGCAAGATGACATTGCCCCTGATCCTGGCGCTCGAGCGCGCCGATCCGGAGTTTCGCGCCGCGGTCGGACGTTTCTACGCGCGCCGGGCTGACGAGAGTTCGGCGCCCGAGCCGATCGCCGGCCTGATCGCCGGGGTCCGGCGGTTCGGCGGCATCGAGCGCACGCGTGAGGCGATCGCCGGCTACGTCGAGCGCGCCCGGATGTCGTTGGCGCCGCTTGGCGCCGCTTCGGGCCGCGGTCCGCTGGCCGAGTTGGCGGAAGCATTGAACCAATCGGGGAATCGGCCCGTTCCCTCCGCGTAACCAAAAGCAACCGCCCGGCCCGCGCCGAAGCGGGTGCTAGAACCCCTTCCCGGGAGTATTTGAGATGTTCGGAAACCCCATGGAGATCGCCATCGTCGTCGGAGCCGCCGTGCTGCTCTTTGGCGGCAACAAGATTCGCGACGTCGCGCGTGGCCTCGGGGCCGCGCAGCGCGAGTTCAAAGTCGGCCAAGCCGAGGCCGACGCCGAGGCCGAGCGCATCCGTGCCGCCGCCGGCCACCCGACGGTTACGCCGGCCGAAAAAGTCGAGCCGGACGACAAGCTCCCCGCGAGCGAGACGCCCCAACCGGCGGCCGCGGACAAGAGTTAAGCGGCCACGGACGTGCTTGCCGAGCGCGTAACTCGCGACGATGGCGCACGTCCGGCGTCGGAGTGGGACCAAAAGGAGATGTCGTTCACGGAGCACCTCGCGGAGCTCCGGAACCGGCTGATGATCTCGATGGGGACGGTGACCTTGCTCGCCGTGCTGTTGTTTTGGCCGTCGCAGTTCATGATTCTATGGCTCAAGAACGAGTATCTTCCGGCCCACACGGCGCTGCATGCGTTCGCGCCGACCGACGTCATCTTTACCGAGTTCAAGTTCTCGATCTACGGCGCGCTCGTGCTGGGCCTGCCGGTGATCGTTTACCAAGCGTGGATGTTCATCGTGCCGGCATTTCATCCCAAGACGCGGCAGGTCGTTTACTTGTACACGTTTCCGTCGATTCTGCTGGCCGCGCTCGGCATCTTGTTCTGTCATTTTTTCATCGTTCATCGCGTGATCGACGCGCTGGTCGCGATCACCGGCGCGATCGCCGACCCGACGTTCGGCGTCGAGCCGACGCTCAACTTGATCTTGCTGCTGTTCCTTGCGTTTGCACTCGTCTTTCAGACGCCGATGGTAATGGTCGCGCTCGCGCGTATCGGGATCGTCAACGTGGGCATGTTGCGCAAGTACCGCCGGTATGCGGGGATGGGCATTTTGCTGTTCGGCGGGATCGCCGCACCGGATGCATCGCCGATTACGATGATGCTAATCGCCGGCCCAATGTATCTGCTCTACGAGGTCAGCATCTGGATCATCGTGGTGCTCGAGAAGTCGTGGCGGCGCGGGAGCGTTCGAGCGTAGCTCCTTACGGACCGATCCCGACGTTCACGGTCCCGTGCGGGCTGCCGAACGAGAGCGTGCCGGTAACCGACGTGCTGCCGGCGCCGACGACGCCGACGGCGTTGTTGGAGCCGTAGAAAAGGTCGCCGGCCGCATCGAAGTCCGGATTGCCGTAGAGGCTCGGCGGCAGATTCGCCGGGAACGCGAGCGTAGCGCTCGGCGAACCGCCCCAAAACGACGCTGAGCCGAGTGTAAACACCGCGCCGAACGGCGTCCCGGGAGCCGCCGCTCCGGCCTGGTTGAAGACGATGACGTTGCCGTGACCGTCGGCGGTCACGCCGAACCCGAGATTGTTGGCGTTGGGGCTCCCGAGGTTATAGATGCTGGCCGATTCGGTCAACGCTATTTGTCCGAATGCGTAAGTGGGATAGATGATGACATGGGTGCCGGTCTGCTGGTCGACGCACAGAACGTACAACTGCTGATTTCTTCACGACCATGCGAATCGCGTGCTTCCACGCGAACTGGGGGTCAGACGGAGTCCCGATGTAACCGCAGACGGTCGGTTGCGTCATCACCGGTGCGAGACTACCCGGCGCGTAGACCGTCAGCGGGCTGCCGGCGTAGTCTCCCTGTGGGCGAGGCGGACTCGCTTGTCCCGGCGGCCGCGCATACGCCGTGTAGACGTAGCCGTTTGAATCGACGGCAAACGCTTCGATCGGTTCACCGTCGGGGCCGATCGGAAAATCGCGAATCGGCGCGGTTGAACCGGTCGCGTTTGAGCCGAGTTCAACCAAATCGCCGGCGGTCGTCGTCGCGTAAAAGTCGCCCGCGCTATCGAACGCCATCTGCAGATGCAACGCCCCGGTCGAATTCGAAAACGTCCGCACCGGGGCACCGAGCGATCCGGCTGTGAGCAGCGGGAAGACTTCGACCTGTGACCCGCCCGACACGTACAAGTGCGCGCCGGATATCGGCGTCGGCGGTGCGGTCGGGACCGGTGACGGCGTCGGTTTCAGGGTTGCCGTCGGCGCCGGCTTGGGGGTCGCCGTCGGCGTCGGCGCGGGGGACGGTGATGGCGTAGCAGGCGGCGTTGGCGCGTGGGTGGGCGTCGGCGTCGGCGTCGGTGCGAGGGTTGGGATCGCGGTTGGATGCGAGTCCGGCGTCGTGGTTGGTGTAGGCGTAGGCTTGCCGCGCGTTGGCGTCGTCGGCGTTGGGTTCGGCGTCGCCCCGACCGGTGACGGGGTCGGTTTGACCGCTGGGGTCGCGGACGGAGTCGGGCCCGGGGTCGCTCCAAGCGGGGATGGTGTTGGCGACGCAGCCGGTAAGCCGACCGTAGCGCCGTTCGGCGCCGCCGGGGTTGGCGCCGGTGAAGGCAGCGACGAGTTTCCCGAACCGCCGCACGAGGCCAGCGCCGCGAGCGCGCAGATCGTGACGAACGGCGAAATCGAGGCTAGCGGGCTGCGGCGCACGGTAAATC
>JBOHTW010000024.1:0-2308 GCA_050733835.1 Vulcanimicrobiaceae bacterium
GCCGGACGCAAGCAGAATGCCAAGTCCGCGGGCGTCGACGTTGACGACGTGGGCGGCATACGCCGGCAGCAGCGTGTGATACGGCCGCACGAAGATGCAGGTGATCAACAGCAGCCAGATCACGCTGTTGAGCACCGGATGCGCAAATAGGAACGCGAGCCCCGCCCGGATCGAAGCGAAGACGGGTTCGCGCCCGGTCGAACTCGGCGGAACCGGATGCATGAGAATCAGCGCCGCGACGACCGCCAGCGTCGAAACCGCATTGATGACGAACGCCGCCCAGATCCCGATCGTCAAGATGATGACGCCGGCGATCGGCGGGCCGATGATGCTCGGCGCATTGAACGCGATCGAGTTGACGCCGATCGCATTGGCGACGAACTCGCGCGGGACGAGCAACGGAACCCAGCTCTGGCGGGCCGGTGAATCGAATGCTTGCGCCCCGGCCCGCACGCCGTTGAGCACCAGCAGCGCCCATAGCGCGCCGTGCTGCGTGAGCGTCAGCACCGCCAGCGCTGCGGCCACCAGCGACACCGTCGAGTTGGTGAACAGCAGCACGCGCCGGCGTGGGTAACGGTCGGCGACGACGCCGGCGATCGGCGAAAGCAGCAGCGCCGGGATCGACTGCGATGCGCCGAGCAGACCGACGTTCAGCGCGGCCGCGGCGGCGGTCGGCGCGATGTGCACGACCAGATAGCCCATCGCCGTGAACTGCATCCACGTTCCCAGATTGGAGACGAGCAACCCCATCCAGAGCAGCCGGAAGTCCCGAAACCGGAACGGTCCAAGGAGTTGGGAGCGGCGCTCGGGGATGCGCTCTTCGGTGGGCTGCGCGAGCGACTGCGGCTTCACGCGGGATCCGCGCCGGCGTGCAGCGCGGCGAGGATCAGCTCGACGCTGCCGTCGACCCCGTAGCGTGACGAGTCGAGCGTCAGGTCGTAGTTGCGCGCGTCGGCCAACTCGACGTCATACCAGGTCCGGGCATACTCTTCGCGGGCCGCATCGATCCGCTGGATCTCGCTGCGCGCGGTCCGCTCGTCGAGGCCGAGCGCGGCGATCAGATGCGTGACCCGCCATTCGGACGGCGCACAGATGAAGACCCGCAGGACGCCGCCGTGATCCCGCAAGACCCGGCCGGCGACGCGGCCGAGGAAGACGCAGTCGCCGTGGGTGGCGAATTCGCGCACCGCGTGCTCGAGTTCGCGCACGAACGCCGCGTCGATATCGTTCAGTCGCGGCGGGTTTGGCGAGACCCCCTCGGGCGCCGCGATCGCTAGCCCTTGCAGCAGCCGTTCGGCCAGCGGCGGCGGGCCCGCATCGATCGCCTCGGCCGCCTCGCGCGAGACACCCAACCGGGTTGCGACCGCGGCCGGCAACTGCTTGTCGACCAGCGTGTAACCCAACCGGTCGGCGACGCGCTCGGCGATCGCCAGCGCCGAGCACCCGTACACGCGCGAGATGGTGACGATCATCGCGTGAGGGGTTCGCGACCGGCGAGCGGAACCGCTCTTCGTGCGCTTCGCGTCGATCGCGGCCTGGCTGTGCGCGCCGGTCGTCGGGTTGACGGTCACGGCGCTTGCGGTGAACGTTCCGATGTTCGATGAATGGACGTGGGCGCCGCTCGTGTTGGCGATGCACGACGGCCAACTCCGCGCCGCCGATCTGTGGGCGCAGCAACAGGCCCACCGCAGCGTGCTGCCGACCGCGCTGATGCTGGCGCTCGCGCGATTCGACGGCTGGGACGTCCGCATCGAAGCCGCCGTCAATCTGGCGCTCGCGTTGGCAACCCAGGTGCTGCTGTGGCGCCTGTTCGCGCGCGTGCCGCAAACCCGTCGCGGGCCGGCATTCTTGGTTGCGAGCTTGCTCTTGTTCTCGCTGTTGCAATCGGAGAACTGGCTGTGGGGCTTTCAGCTTTCGTGGTTCGCGGTCAACCTGTTCGTCGTCGCCGTCGTCGCGCTGTTGTGCGCGCCGGCAGCCGGCCGCGCGGCGTTTACCGCCGCGGCGGTCGCTGCGATCGGCGCAAGCCTCTCGCTCATCTTCGGGTTCGGCGCGTGGGTGGCGGGGGTCGTCGCGCTGGTCGGCCGCCGGCGGCGCCTCGGGGTTTGGATCGCGATCGCGCTGGCGCTCGCCGGTGGTTTCGCGATCGGTTACCACCCGCCGCGGTTTGAAAACGGTTGGGCGCACCGCGCGCCGCTGCTCGACGTCCCACAGTTCGTGCTCGCGTATCTGGGCGCGCCGGCCGGCGCGCTCGGCGGCCGGTGGGTGGCGGAGGCGGCCGGTCTCTTGTTGCTGATCGCGTGGTTTCGGC
>JBOHTW010000025.1:0-17636 GCA_050733835.1 Vulcanimicrobiaceae bacterium
CTGGCAACGACTAAGCACGCAAAAAGCGGCTTCTGCAACTGAGCTAGCACATTCGGCTTCGTCTCCTTGTTGGAATTCATCGCCCGCTACGTGCTTGTCCGATCCAAACGAACCGTCGCTCGACTGAGCCTCGTTGGCCGCAGAGAGGGTGTGTCCGCCGCCGGGGATCGAGCCGGAGCCCCGCGCTCCGGAGCCGCATCCCGCGGCCGTCAACGACGCAAGCAGTGCCGTGAACCGGTCGTTAATGTTATCACGAAGGAGACGAACCACCGAACACCCGGAGCAGAAATTGCACCAATTGACCGCCGTCGGGCAAGAACGAGCTGCAAAACAACACAGCAAGCCCGACAATTAAGAGACGTGGGATCGGAATCTTGGAAAGAATCAGCCACATATAACTGCTACCGACGAGAACCCAAACCACCAAAACCAAGCCATTCGCTCGATAGGAGTACAGTGCATTTGCGATGATGACGATCAGCAAGATCGCGCAGACTAGCTTTTGCCGCCGCGAAAGTACGGTGGTCCTTTCCGCATCTCCAGAACGCATCATAAATCGTGCCTGTGGCTCGCGCGCTACGTACAAATCTGGCCGAATGGGCACTCGCCAACGCCTGCAAGCACCGCGCCGGGTAGTTGGCATCGTAAGTCCTGGACGAGTCCGGATAGAACCAATGACGCGCCCGCGAATACAATGATGGTGGCGACGCATCCAGCGGGAACCAAGACACCTAAAGTGCAGGCCACCCCCGCCACAAGGGCAGCGCCCAGCGCGAGTAACACTATCCCAATGAAATTTTTTACTTGACCATCTGTACATGGGGGAAAATCGTCCTGGTCGTTGTCGCCATCGCCGACGATGTTTCGAGACGCACTCGATAGTACGTTGGCACGAAGTGTGTCCGTGCTCCCGGCGCCTGATTCGGACCCGTCGGCATCTTCGCAATCGTCTTTGTAGTCGATGTCGGTGTCGAGTACGCGGACGGGCGTAAGTGCAAACGACGGGTCGCTGAAGTTCTCGGGGCCGGGGTTGGCCGAAATGTAGGCGTAGACGATCTGGCCGAACGCATCGAGTCGGTCGTCCGGCTCGGCGGTGGCTTGCGCTTGAGCGGCGCCCTGCCCACCAAGGTTATTTTGCTCCGACATGTCGCCAGCCCGATGCGGCCTCACCGGGATTGTTACCGGCGAGGCGTACAGGTTCGGGAAATATGCCGTCATGGTACCGTCGAGGTTGTCCTTGATCCAGTTGAGCTTCCCGTCTGCGCCGCGCAGGCAGACTCGGACCGTGCTCGTTACGAAGCCCTGATGCTGACCGCTGAGCGGGGCGCCAAGCTGCACGACGCCAATGTCGGTCAGCGGCGAGATGACGGCGCCAGATCCGTCCGTGACGACCACCTTTCCGGACGACGTGCTCGTGCGCAGCAGCGTCTTGTGACCTTGGCGAAGTTCGACGAACCCTTGGCACTTCGACACGACGACACGGAGCCGCGAGTCGTCGCCGTGGGACGCCTCGTTGGCCGCAGAGAGGGTGTGTCCGCCGTCTACCGGGATATCTGGCGGCAAGCGATTTTGGGCTCTCAGCGCGAGTGATCTGCCGCCACCTGCTCGCGCTACAACGCCTGATGGGGCATACCGAGGAGACCGCGCACCCATCCCAGCAGCTGAAAGATGTCAGGCAAGAACGAAAGTAACAACAGCGCGGCGATGAAGAACGGCAGGGTTTTCGCCCCCGGCGAGTTCGTTTCCTTAGCATGGGTCGATAGCATTAAGCCGATGCCGAATAGGACGTATGTTACGACGTTCCATTCAAAAACTTGAAAATACACGATGGAGTTCGCGACGAAAATGGCGATCAGAATCGAATAGAGTACCCTCTTCCGCCGCGGCAACATCGAATCACTGCCTCGCTCAAAGCTCATCAGAATTTGTCCATATCAAGCCTCCTAGTTGCAGATCACACCAAAGCCACATTCGCTCTGTCCCCCGAGCCCTCCTAAGGGTAGCTGACAATGAAACTGCTGGAGGGCGGCCGCGAACTTGAACGATTGAAACACAAGTATTGCGATAGACACGAGGCAAACAGGCGTGAGCGGCGGTACTAGTGCCGCTGGACAAACCAGCAATGTTCGTACGGCAGTGGCAAGTTCCAGACCCAGTGTCCCGATAAAGTCCAGAATTTGGGCCTGTGTACAAGGGGGGAAATCGTCCTGGTCGTTGTCACCATCACCGACGATGTTTCGAGACGCACTCGATAGTACGTTGGCACGGAGTGTGTCCGTGCTCCCGGCGCCTGATTCGGACCCGTCGGCATCTTCGCAATCGTCCTCGTAGTCGATGTCGGTGTCGTGTACGCGGACGGGCGTCAGTGCGAACGACGGGTCGCTGAAGTTCTCGGGGCCGGGGTTGGCCGAAATGTAGGCGTAGACGATCTGGCCAAACGAATCGAGACGGTCGTCCGGCTCGGCGGTCGCTTGTGCCTGAACGGCGCCCTGCCTACTGAGATTATTTTCTCCCGACCTGTCGCCACCCCGGTGCGGCTTGACCGAGATGGTTACCGGCGAGGCGTACAGGTCCGGGAAATACGCTGTCATGGTGCCGTCGAGGTTGTCCTTGATCCAGTTGAGCTTGCCGTTTGCGCCGCGCAGGCAGACTCGGACCGTGCTCGTTACGAAGCCCTGATGCTGGCCGCTGAGCGGAGCGCCAAGCTGCACGACACCGATGTCGGTCAGCGGCGGGACGATCGCGCCCGATCCGTCCGTGACGACCACCTTTCCAGACGACGTGCTCGTGCGCAGCAGCGTCTTGTGACCTTGGCGAAGTTCGACGAACCCTTGGCACTTCGACACGACGACCCGGAGCCGCGAGTCGTCGCCGTGGGACGCCTCATCGGCCGCCGAGAGAATCTGTCCGCCGCCAGGGATCGAGCCGGAGCCCCGCGATCCAGAGCCGCCGCATCCTGCGGCCGTCAACGACGCAAGCAGTGCCGTGAACCGGCCCCTAGTCAGCCCCCGGGGGGTAGACGAGATCATACGGACACTCCTAAAGTGTATAGCACTGGCGTCATAGCTTCATCAAGAAACAAAGCGCTCGTTCCAACGCTAGCATGAATCGCGTCGAGACGCAAGCGATCTGTCTCACGGATTGCATCATACTTGACTAGTCAAGTATGATGCCCTCAAAACGAATCTAGGCGCCGGCAGACCCGCGCAGCGCGGCCAGTGCCTGGTCGAAGGTTTTGATCGGCACGATCCGGATACCGTGCGCGCCGGCGACGTCGGCGTAGTTCTTGACGGGCACGAAAAAGATGCGCGCACCGACCCGGCGGGCGGCGATCAGCTTTTGCAGCGCGCCCTCGATCTCGCCGACGGTTCCGTCGCCGGCTAAGGTCCCAGTCCCCGCGACGACCAACGCCGGCGGAGCGCCGCGCGGGTGCAGGGCGCCGTAAATTTCGAGTGCGAACATCAGTCCAGCCGAGCTGCCGGAGATTCCGTCAACCTTGAACCGCACCGGAACCGGCAACCGCGGCATCGCTTCCCGCACCTCAACCAACACGCCCAACCGGGTCGCGCCGTGAAGCCGCACGGTCGGCACGGAAAGACGCGCGATCCGCCCGTCGCGCGTCACGACGACTGTCGCCGGAACACCGGGGCGGCCGGTCGCCAGCGCACGCTCAATATCGGTGCGCGATCGAATGGCCGTTCCGTCGACACTTCGCACGACATCCCCGCCGCGGAGCACGCGCGCGGACGGCACGCCCGCAATCGTTTGAGCGATCGCAATCTGCGCCGGCGGGCTGGGGACATGCAGGCCGGCGGCGCGCTCGGCGACGACGGCCGCGTTGATCTGGCTCTCGACCATCGCTTGGTCGAGCACGCGATCGTATCGCGCGCCGGAGACTCCGGCGGGGACCAACTCGCGAACCGGCACGATGCGAACGCCGGGAATCACTCGCGCGGCCAGCTCCAACACGGTCGCGCGAAGCACCAGAACGTCGGTCAAGTAATACCGGTCGGACGGCGGCGGATGACCGGCGACTGCCACCCGCTCGCCGAGGTTGACGGCCGTCCCCGGCGCGACGATCAAATACGGCGTCGGGACGACGGCGGCGACGCAGAGTGCGACGAGCGCGGCCAGCGCGAGGATGGCCGCGATCCGACGCCGCCGGCTCACGCTTGAACTATTTCGCCAACTCCGCGAGCGGAAGTTCGGACGGTTCGGCGGCGGCGACCGCGGCTTGTTTGTTCTTCGCGGCGGCCGCGGTCAGCGCGGCGTTCGGTGCATCGGTACCCGTGCCGCGTGCCGTTCGCGCCGTCAACTCGTCCTGGCCCTTCTTCACCGACCCGAGCGCAACCGCTAGCCGGCCCTCGAGCTCCGCGAGCACCCGCGCCGCATAGGTGTCGGCCTCGGCCTTCATGCGCAGCGCGCGCTGCTCGGCTTCGCGCAGAACGACCTCGGCGGTCGTGCGCGCCTGGCGCACGATGTCGGACTGATCGATCAGTTGCGCCTGCGTGCTCGCCGCCTCGGTGACGATCTGCTGCGCGCGCTCTTGCGCATCGCGGATGACGCGGTCTTTGTTGGTCGCGATTACCTTTGCACGACCGACCTCTTCGGGGAGCGTCGAGCGCATCTTCTCGACGAACTCCGCCAGCCGCTCTTCGCTCAGGACGCGCATCCCGAACGGAAGCCACGTGCCTTCGCGCACGTAGGTCTCGAGCTTATCGATGACACGATAGATCGACATTCACTTCCTCCGCTGAGCGAGTTTTGTGTGCATGAACTCTAGGACTCCCGGGGGAACGAACGCCGAAACGTCGCCACCCTGGAGAAAGACCTCTTTGATCAGGCTCGAGCTGATGAACGAATAGCTCGCGTCGGCCATCAGGAACATCGTGTCGGCGTGGGACAGCGAGTAGTTCATGTGGGCGAACTGCATCTCGCTCTCGAAATCGGAGACGACTCGCAATCCCTTGACGATGACGTTCGCGCCGGTCTGGCGCACGTAGTCGGCCAGCAGCCCGCGGAAATGCTCGACGCGAACGTTCGGCATATCCTGGACGCAAGCGCGCAGCATCCGCTCGCGCTCTTCGAGATCGAACAGCGGATCGCGCTTCTGCGGATTGACGACGACGGCAACCGTGACGACGGTGAAGATCCGCGCGGCGCGCGCGATGACGTCGAGGTGGCCGTTGGTCGGTGGATCGAACGACCCGGGATAGATCGCGTGGGTCGACTGCGGCGCACCGTTACGCATCGATCGTGATGAACTCCAAGGCGACCTCACCGTAGTATTCGGTCCGCGTGCTGCGCCAACCGGCGCACGAAAACGCCGGTGCCGACCGGCGACGCTCGTAGATGATCAGGGTCGCCGCATCGATGCAGCCGCGCTCGCGCAGCGCCTCGAACGCGCCGCTCGGGGCCGGTTGTTCGAACGGCGGGTCGGCGTAGACCAGATCGAATCGACCGTCCAGCCGGGCGGCGATCCGCGTGGCGTCGCCGCGCAGCACCGTCGCGCGATCGGCGACGCCGAGCGCGGCCACGGTGACACGAAGCTGCGCCGCGGCCGGCGAATCGCGTTCGACGAAAATCGCGCCGGCAGCACCGCGCGAAAGCGCTTCGCAGCCGACCGCGCCACTGCCGGCGAACAAATCGAGGAAACGCGCGTCGACGACGCGCGCTCCGAGGATCGAAAACAATGCCTCGCGGACTCGCGCCGGCGTCGGACGTATGCCGCGGTCGTGCGGCGCTCGGATCTGGCGGCTACGGAGCGCTCCACCGCTGACGCGGAGGGCGACGGCCCCGGTTCGCGCGGGGATTCGAGGCATCATCGAACGGGGTTCGCCGCCTCCGCACCCGGACCTTGAAGCACCGTCGCGAGTTCGACGAGCCGATGAATCGTCGCAGTCGGCGCCGGAAGACCATCGGGATACGGATGTCCCTCCCAGTCGAACCAAATCGCGTCGAAACCGGCCGCGAGCGCGCCGCCGACGTCGGCCAACGGGTCGTCGCCGACGTACCAGCGCTGCGAGCGTTCGCCGAGCAGCTCGGCAAGCCGCGCGAATGCGGCCGGCTCGGGCTTGCGCACGCCGAGCGCATCGCTGACGAGCATCGGTCCGTCGAAGCCGATGCAACGTGCCTTGATTTCTTGCAGCGGACTCCAGCCGTTGGTCAGCAACGCGTACCGAACCGCCCGGCGCCGCAGCCACCCGAGCATCTCGGCGAACCCCGGCAACGGCTCGACGAACGCCGGTGCGCGGGCCACGGCGCGCGCGCGAAACGAGGTTGCGAGCGATGCCGGCGCCGCGATCCCGACCACAACCGCGTACGCCGATTCCAGAGCCGCGTCGATCGCGGCCTCGCCGTTGCGATAAGCGGCGAGCGCATCGTCGAGGGCGCGCTCCGCGTCGAGCGGGGCAAGCTCGCGGCCGACTTGGGCCGCCGACTCGACGAACAGTTCGGCGCCGACGGTTCGCTCCAGCTTGTTGTCGATTCCGAGCGTGTGGTCGAAATCGAATCCGACGGCAAGGTCCACGGTCAACTACTGACCCGCATCTCGCGTTGCGTCGTCGGCTCGTCGAGCAGCGCCCGCAAGCCCGAATGGGCGCGTTCGCGAAGCTGTGGGTCGCCGGCGACGATCGCATCGGCATCCGCCTTCGCCGACATGTAGAGCGCGAAGTCGTCGACGATGCTCCCGAGCAGCGCCGCCGAGCCGGACTGGGCGGTCCCGGCAACCTCCCCCTCACGCCGCAGGCGCAGATCTTCTTCGGCAATCACGAAGCCGTCATTGGTTCGCTCCAAGACGTTCAGGCGCTCGACGGCGGGCCGGTCGTCGGGCGTGATCAAGACGCAGAACGATCGGGCGGCACCGCGGCCGACGCGGCCGCGCAGTTGATGCAATTGGGCTAGCCCGTACCGGTGCGCATCGAGGATCACCATGACGCTCGCATTCGCGACGTCAACACCGACCTCCACTACGGTCGTCGCCATTAGCACGTCGATCTCGCCGCGCGAAAACTGCGCCATCGTCACGTCTTTCTCGCGGGTTGCGAGCCGGCCGTGCAACAGCCCGACGCGCAGGTCGGCAAAGACGTCGCGACGCAAAATTTCCAGCTCGGCGAGCGCCCCGGTCAAGGCCGACTCGGACTCATCGATCGCCGCTGCGACGATGTATGCTTGCCGGCCGCGCGCGACGTTCTTGCGGACGAACGCATACGCCAAGTGTTTGCGGCTCTCGCGCAAAACGTAGGTTTCGACCGGCTCGCGGCCGGGCGGCAGTTCGTCGATGATCGACAGGTCGAGATCGGCGTAGCGCGTCTGGGCAAGCGTCCGTGGAATCGGCGTCGCCGTCATGTAGAGCGTATGCGGCGCCTGCGCCTTGCCGCGCAGCTTCGCGCGCTGGGCGACGCCGAACCGGTGCTGCTCGTCGATGACGACGAGACCGAGATTGGCAAACGCGACGTCCTCGGTCAGCAGCGCGTGGGTGCCGACGACTAGGTCGCAATCGCCGCCGGCCGCCAGCGTCAAGACGCGCTCGCGCGAGCGCGACCCGAGACTGCCGAACAAGGCTTCCGTGCGCACGCCGAACGGCAGCAGCAGCGGAACGAGTTTCGCCGCGTGCTGCGCAGCGAGAATCTCGGTCGGCGCCATCAACGCGCTCTGGACGCCGGCGCGCGCCGCCCGCACGATTGCCGCCGCCGCGACCAACGTCTTACCGCTTCCGACATCCCCTTGGACGAGCCGGTTCATCGGCGACCGGCGACCGAGATCGGCGTAGATCTCGCGGATGACGCGTTGCTGCGCGCCGGTCAGCGCGAACGGCAACGACCCGGCGAACTCGTCGAGCAGCCCGTCGGCCGCCGGAATGACCGGCGCATCGGTCGTTCGTTCGCGGTCCGCGCGACGCACCGCCGCGCTCAGCGCGAGACCGAGGAATTCGGCATAGATCATCGCCGTGCGGGCTTGCGACGCCGCTTCGAGGGTCGCCGGGTGATGCAGCGCGCGCCATGCGGCCCGCACCGGCGGCAACCCGCGCCGCGCCATCAGGTCATCCGGAACCGCATCGCGCACGAAGCCGGCAAGCACGTCGACGTTGCGTGCGATCGCGCCGGCGATCAGCCGCGAACTGACCTCTTTGCCCGCCGGATAGATCGGCACGATGTCACCGACGTAGTCTTCGCCATCGCGCAACTTGCGATGGTGCAAGACGTTGAGCTCGATGCTGACGCTACCGCGAACGCGCTTGAGCGCGACTCGGCCGTGCACGAAGACGCGATCGCCGGCGGCGAGACCGCGGGTGACTCCGCGCCGCCCAAACCAGGTCGCCGTCAGCCGGCCCGAGCCGTCGGTCAGGTCGGCGACGACGATCGGAATCCGCGCGCGAAGCTCGCGGACCGCCGCGACCGTGGCGACGGTGATCTCCTCGGTCGTCTCGCCGCCGCCGGCGTGCGCCCGTTCGAGCGCTCCGCGCACGATCTCGGCGATCGGCGTGGGCGCCCGCCAATCCTTATAGTCGCGCGGATAGGTGGCGGCCAGATCGGCCGGCGTGCGGATATCGATCTCGCCGAGCTTGCGTTCGAGTTCAGGCCCGATGCCGGCGAGATCGCGCAGCCGCCGTGGCGGAGCCGCGACGCTCACTTCGCCCGCCGCAGCAACTCCGCACCGACCGCATCGAGCGAGACCCCGCGCTCGGCCAGCAAAACCAACGTGTGGTAGAGGAGGTCGGCGACCTCCCAAACGATCTCGTCACGCGCGTTGTTCTTTGCGGCGATCACGACTTCGGTCGCCTCCTCGCCGATCTTCTTGCCGATGCGGTCGACGCCTTCGCTCAACAAGCGGGCGGTGTAGCTGGTCGCGGGGTCGGCCGTCCGCCGGTCGGCGATCGTTGCTTCGAGGTGCGCCACCGCACGCGCGAACCCCGCCGGCGTGCTACCGTCGTCTTCAAGCAACGTCCGGTAGAAACACGAGCGCTCGCCGGTGTGACATGCCGGTCCGTGCGGGATCACCCGATAGACGACGGCGTCGCCATCGCAATCGAACGCGACCGAGACGACGTGTTGCACGTTGCCCGAGCTTTCGCCCTTGCGCCAGAGTTTGCCGCGCGACCGGCTGAACAGATACGTCACGCGTTCGGCGACCGTCCGGTCGAGTGCCTCGCGATTCGCGTAGGCGAGCGTCAGCACGGTGCCGTCGCGGGCGTCGGCGATCACCACCGGGAGCAGCCCGTCGGGGCCGAACTTCAATTCATCCAGTGACATGCGCGCTTTCTACGAGAGGCCGCACGGGAATCCCACGGCGCCCGAGTTCGCGCTTGAGATCGCCAAGATCGAGTTCGCCGTAGTGAAACAGCGAGGCGGCCAGCGCCGCGTCGGCGTCGGCGATCCGAAAGACGGCGTCGAAGTCGGCGATCTTGCCGGCGCCGCCGGAGGCGATCACCGGAACGTCGGTCGCCGCCCGGACGGCCGCCGTGAGTTCGAGATCGAACCCGGCCCGCGTTCCATCCCGGTCGATCGAGGTCACGAGGATCTCACCCGCCCCGCGCTGCGTCGCCTCACGCGCCCACGCTACCGCGTCGCGGCCGGTCGGCGTGCGTCCGCCGTCGATCACCACTTCGAACCCACTGTCCGTCCGTCGCGCGTCGATGGCGATCACGATGCATTGGTTGCCAAACTCTTCGGCAGCGCGCCCAAGTAACGTCGGGTCGCGCAGCGCGGCGCTGTTGATCGAGACCTTGTCGCAGCCCGCCCGCAACAGGTCGCGGACGTCGTCGACCTTGCCGACCCCGCCGCCGACGGCAAACGGAATCGTCAACTCGCGGGCGACCGCGCGGACGACGTCGAGCATGGCGCGGCGCCCCTCAACCGTCGCCGTGATGTCGAGAAAGACCAGTTCGTCGGCGCCGCGCCGTTCGTAGAGGCGCGCAAGCGCGACCGGGTCACCGGCATCGGCCAACTCGACGAACCGCACGCCTTTGACGACGCGCCCCGCTTTGATGTCCAGGCACGGAACGATCCGCTTGACCAGCGTCGTCACGCGACGGCGCCGGCTTTGGGCGAAGCCGCATCGGTGCGCGCCGGCAACCCGTCGATACGGATTACCAGGAGCGCCAAGTCGTCGTCGACGGTCCCGCCGCTGCGCTGCCGGACGGCGGCAACCAATCGGTCGGCGCAGGATTGCGGATCGCTCGGGCTCTCGCGTACCAGCAACATCGCGCCCTGATCGTCGAGCGGCGCCCCGCTCGCGTCGCGCGCCTCGGTGAGGCCGTCGGTCGCCAGCACCAAGAGGTCTGACGGCGCCAGCGCGATCGTGGCCGATTCGTACTCCGATGAATGATCGAGCCCCACGATCGGGCCGGTGACGGCGATCTGTTCGACCGACTCGGCCCGGCGCAGGTAGGCGCCGCCGTGGCCTGCGCTGGCATAGTTCAGGGTCAGCCGGCGCAAGTCGAGAATTCCGACGAAGACCACGACGAACAGTCCGGGATCCTTGATCGTGTCGAGGAAGACCTCGTTGAACGCGCGCAAGATGGCGGCGGGGTCATCGCAGGTGCGCGCCAGCGTGCGAATCGAGTACTTTACGAACGCGGTGTTCACCGCGGCCTCGACGCCTTTGCCGCTGACGTCGGCGAGCACCAGCAGGCCCCGCGCGTCGTCGAGCCGCCGGACGTCGAACAGGTCGCCGCCGACGGCGGCGCCGCGGGTGGCCGACAGATAGGCCGCCCCGATGCGCGAACCGGGCAGTTCGTCCCAGCCGGTTCGAAACGCCCCCTGCAGGGTCTCGACGATGCTGCGCTCGCGATCGATGCGTTCGAGCATACGCGCCCGCGAGCCGACGAACAGAATGCCCGAGACGCCGAGCGCGAGGATCAGCAGCAGCGCGCCCCCCAAAGTCAGGTTCGTGCTCCGCTTCAGATCGTCTTGGGCGGACAGCAGCCGGCCGTCGAGCAGTTCGCGGACGTGGTCGGCATCCGCATCGATTTGCTCCGCGAGCACCTTTCCGTAGCCTTGGAGCGACGGCGCATCGCGGCCGGACGGCGCCTTGCGAAGCGGACGCGCGACGTCGCGCTCCCAGGAGTCGTGCAGGCGCCCGATGTCCTGGATCAAACCGGGCAGCTCGGCGATCTTCAGCGCCGCGGTGTCCGACGCGAACCGCGACAGTTCAGGGTGAAACCGATCGGCGGTCGCCAGGTACGCGTCCAAAAAAAAGCTCTGACGGGTCGCCAGGTATTCCTGCAGGCCGACCTCCTCGTTGAGCTGGATCCGCAAGATGTCGCTCAGCTCGCGGCGCGACGTCTCAAGCGAGCGCTGAACGGCCGCCGAACGGTCGAGCTGCGCGAAGATGCGATACCAGCCGGCCAATGCCACGATGATAAAGACCATCAGCAGCAAAACCGATGCGGTCGCTTCGCGAAGGTTGGCTCCGCGAAATCGACCGCGGCGAATCTCTAACACGGCGCGAGCCGTCCCCCTGGATACAGCACGCGAGAGGAAATGAGGCGACGCCCAGATTCGAACTGGGGAATAGAGCTTTTGCAGAGCTCCGCCTTAGCCACTTGGCTACGTCGCCTTGGTTCTCGCGTTTCGACGGGGTAAGCGGGTGGCGGGAATCGAACCCGCGCGTCAACCTTGGGAAGGTCGCAGGCTACCATTACATCACACCCGCACCACGGGCGTCGTGCCGTTTCGGTACCCGAGATGGACCGTCCCGCCCGGTTCCGAATCAGTGGCGGCAGGTGCATCCTCCCGTACGCGTCTGACTCGCCGGCCGAGGCTTATCGCGCTGCGTCGAGTCCGCGGGCCAGCTTCGCGAGCAGGTCGACGAGGCTCTCCTGTTCACGCGCCGAGAGCACGCGCAGCGCCGACCGGCCGCGCACCAGGTAATCCGGCAGCGCGGAGTCGAACGCCCGCCGCCCGGTCGGCGACAGTCGCAAGAAGGTGACGCGGCGATCGGTCTCGCTGGTGTTGCGGCGCACGAAGCCGTCGCGCTCAAGGCCGGCAACGAGGCCGGTGATATTCGCCTGCGTCGTTCCGAGCCGGCGGCGAATATCCGAGAGTTTGATCGCACCGTCGGACGTCGCCAAGGTCAACAGCAGCGCGAACTTTGCACCGGTCAAGCCGTTCTGCGCCACCCATGCGCCGGCGGCATTCTCGGCGCGCTGGGCTGCGACGCGCAAGGCAGCCAGACTGCGCACGACGCGCGCATCGGCCGCGGTCAGCGTTTTACGGGACGACCGTTGCGGCCAACTCGTCGCCGCCTCGAATACATCGGTCTCACGGAGTTCCATTTCCCTATGTTATCATAACGGCCGTCACCTACAATGACTCTTCCATCTCTTTCGTATTGTGAGAAAGACTTCGCACCTTAAAGGAGTCTCCCGTGAATGCTACGCGCGCCGCCGCAACCGCCCTCGCGCTCGGGATCGCCGGCACCCTCGGCTTCCCTCACTACGGTTCTGCACAAACGGTGCTCGCGCACCGCGGCTCCGAGGTCTACGCGGTCCTGGGGCAGACCCTTAGCTCCAAGAGTAATCACGATGGCGACACGTTCGTGCTCGCCGAAAAGGAAACGTTCTTCCATCATAATCCGGCCCTCAAGGGCGCGACGATCGACGGTCACGTCGAAAACGTGTCGCCCGCATCGCCGACGCACAAGGCGACGATGAACGTCATCCTCGATGACATCGTCCTACCCGACGGCAGCAAGGCGCCGATTCATGCGACCATCGTCGACCTTAAGACGTTCGAGCCAAAGACGCACAAGCTACGCGACGCCGGCATCATCGTCGGCTCGGCGGTCGCCGGCCACGTCGTCTCCGGCAAGACCGGCAAGAAGGGCGGAACGCTCGTCGGGGCGGTCGCGGGCGCCGCAATCGTGTCGGGACTCAAGAGCGACGTCGTGGTCAAGAAGGGCACCGTCGTCCGGTTACGCCTGCTCGACGACGTCGGGACCGGCACCGGAACGTAGGGCTTCCCAAGCCCGGATCGCGGGAATGCGGCCGGCCAAGAACTCGAGGAAGCCGCCATCGAGCAAGAATCGCTTGCGCAGCGGATCGAGGTCGAACGCGTAGCGCGAACCGCGATCGTCCTCGAGCGTCTGCGACTCGACGTCGATGCGAATCCGCTGCGCGTCGAACAGCGCTTGGACGGTCTCGGCGGGCAACGCGATCGGAACGAGCCCGTTTGCGTAAGCGTTCTCGTTGAAGATGCGCGCGAAACTCGGCGCTACGACCGCGCGGAAACCGCGATCGACCAGCGCCCAAACCGCGTGCTCGCGCGAGCTGCCGCAACCGAAGTTATCGAGCGCGAGAACGATCTGCGCACCGGCATGCTCGGCGAGCAACGCCGCGCCCCCAGGCATTCCTGCAAACAGGAACTCACCCAAACCCGTCTTGCTGATCCCCGTCAGCTTCGAAGCGGGAATGATCTGATCGGTATCGATGTTCGCGCGCGGAATCGGCAGGATGCTCGACTCGACGATCATGCCGTCACCGGTTCACGAACGTCGGCCAACTCCTCGGGACCGGCGATCCGGCCGAGGATCGCGCTCGCCGCGACGACGACCGGCGAGCCGAGATGGACGCGACCACCCGCACCCATTCGCCCCGGAAAATTTCGATTCGATGACGACATGCAGCGCATCTGCGGCGCAAGCACGCCCATCGACATCCCCAAGCACGGACCGCACGACGAGTGCGTCCAAAGCGCGCCGGAATCTTGGAAGATATCGTGCAAACCTTCGCGCTCGGCTTGGCGCCGGACCGCTTGCGAACCCGGCGTCACGATCGTCGGCACGGTCACCGTCCGGCCTTTGAAGATCGCGGCGGCCGCCCGCAGATCGGTGATTCGCGAGTTGGTGCACGAGCCGATGAAGGCTTGGTCGATTGCGATTCCGCGTAGTCGCTGGCCGGCGGCCAACCCCATATATTGAAGGCTCTCGGGGTCGGCGTCGGCGGGCACCGCACCGTCGAGCGGTACCGACTCGCCGGGGTTGGTTCCCCACGAAATCATCGGACGCAGCGCGTTCGCGTCGAGTGCGATCGTTCGTTCGTAGACCGCATTCGAGTCCGCGCGCAACTCGCGCCAGCGGGCGACCCGCTGGTCGAAGATGCTCCCTTCGGGTTGCCATTCGCGACCGCGCAGATATGAAAAGGTCGTCTCGTCGGGTTCGCACAGCCCGGTCGTGCCGCCCGCTTCGATCGCCATGTTGCACAAGGTCATGCGCTCTTCCATCGATAGCGTCTGAATCGCCGACCCGTGATACTCGATCACGCAGCCGGTCGCGCCTTTGAAGCCGAGTTGCGAGATCACGAACAGAGCGAGATCCTTTGCGGTAGCGCCATGCGACAACCGGCCCTCGACGTCGACCCGCAACACCTTTGGGCGCTGGAGCATCAGGCAGCCGGCGAGCATCGCGCCGGCCTGAGCGCTGGTTCCGATGCCGAGCGCAAATGCGCCGAACGCCCCGAGCGTGCACGTGTGACTGTCACCGCAACAGACGGTGTCTCCCGGGTCGACGAAGCCGCGCTCGGGCGCGACGACGTGGCAGATCCCGTTTTGCCCGATGTCGTAGAGCTTGATGCCGTGGCGCTTGGCCCATTCGCGCAGCACTTGCGCCTGGATCGCCGTCTCGGTGTCCTTTGCCGGCGAGACGTGATCGTTGAGGGCGAGGATGCGGTTGGGATCGTAGAGCCGGTCTTCGAACCGCTCGGCGATCTCAAGCGCACCTTGCGGCGTCGTGATCTCGTGTGCGACGATCTTGTCGACGAAGATCAGCGCGTTGCCGCCCGGCAACGCCTCGACGACGTGCGCATCCCAAATTTTATCGAACAGCGAGCGGTCAGACACCGACGAGATCTCCCGATCCACCTACCGGCAGATTGATTTGCAGTAATTTACGGCGCGCGAGCCGGTTGATGGCACCGACGATCGCCCGCAGCGAGGCGCGAACGATGTCGCCGTCGCGGCCGACGCCGAAACTTCGCTCTCCGGCCGCCTCGACCTCGACGTAGGCGAACGCAACCGCGTCGGCGCCGCTACCGGCGGCGTGCTCGGTATAGTCGCAGACGGCGATCGGTAGGCCGAGCGCCTGCGCGAGCGCCGCGACGAACGCGTCGATCGGGCCGTTGCCGGTGCCGGTGACCTCGCACTCGCTCGCGCCGACGGCAAGGAACGCATCGACCCGGCAGCGGTTGCCGGCGTCGTCATGCGCGCTGATGCGCTCGTCGATCAACTCAAGCTCGGTTGGCCGCGTCTCGAGATATTCGCGCGCGAACGCCGCGAATATCTCGTGCGGGACGATCTCCTGGCCGGACTCGTCGGCAAGGTCCTGAATCACGCGGCTGAACTCGATTTGCAACCGCCGAGGCGCTTTGATTCCGTAGTCGGACTCGAGCACGTAGGCGATTCCGCCCTTGCCCGACTGGCTGTTGATCCGCACGACGGCCTCATAGCTGCGCCCGACGTCCTTCGGATCGATCGGCAAGTACGGAACCTCCCAAACCGGCCCGTGGCTGGTCGCAAGCGCCGCGAACCCTTTCTTGATCGCGTCTTGGTGCGAGCCGGAAAACGCCGTGAACACGAGTTCGCCACCATACGGATGGCGGGGATGCACCGGCAGCTGATTGCAATATTCGACGGTGCGGACGACCTCGCCGATCTCCCGGAGGTCGAGCCCGGGATCGACGCCCTGGCTGAATAGGTTCAGCGCCAAAGTGACGAGATCGACGTTACCGGTCCGCTCGCCGTTGCCGAACAGGGTCCCCTCGACACGGTCGGCACCGGCCATCTGGCCAAGCTCGGCGGCGGCGACCGCCGTCCCGCGATCGTTGTGCGGGTGGAGCGAAAGCACGATGCTCTCGCGGTTGCGGATGGTCCGTAGAAACCATTCGATTTGGTCGGCATAGACGTTCGGGCTCGCCATCTCCACCGTCGCCGGCAAGTTGACGATCATCTTCTTCTGCGGCGTCGGCTCCCAGACGGCGGCGACCGCCTCGCAGATTTCGACGGCGAAGTCGAGTTCGGTGCCGGTGAAGCTCTCGGGCGAGTACTCGTAGCGAATCTCCCCGTCGCTGACCCGTCCGGCCAGGGCACGCACCCGCTCGGCGCCCCGCACGGCGATCTCGACGATCCCCGTCCGGTCGAGCCCGAAGACGACCCGGCGCTGCAAGGTCGAGGTCGAGTTATAGAGATGAACGATGGCGCGTGAAGCGCCGGCGATCGAATCGAAGGTTCGCTCGATCAGCTCGTCGCGCGCTTGGGTCAACACCTGAATCGTCACGTCGTCGGGGATCAGCTTTTCCTCGATCAACATCCGCACGAAATCGAAATCGGTCTGCGATGCCGATGGAAAGCCAACCTCGATCTCTTTGAAGCCCAGCCGCACGAGCAGGTTGAACATCCGGCGCTTGCGCTCGGGACCCATCGGCTCGATCAGGGCCTGGTTGCCATCGCGCAAGTCGACGCTGCACCACAGCGGGGCGCGATCGATCGTTCGGCTCGGCCACGTCCGATCGGCGAGCGGAACCGGCGCAAACGGGCGATATTTCTGAATCGGCATCGAGGACATTGGGTTTGTTCTCCAGGGTAGCTGTGGACTCGTAAAAAGAAGAGGCCCTCCGCTCGTGCGAAGGGCCTTAAAGCCATGCGACGCTCAGCGGTCAGGCCGGGGGCGAGCCGCTAAGGAGGAGGTGCAACGCGAAACTACGCGCGTGGAGCGTCATGGAGCGACTTTACCATCGGGGGGCCTCCGGTGTCAAATGCGGGCACGGGTCAAGCTGAGGCGGCGACTGGGCTCGGTAGATCGAGCGTCATGGTCGCGACCGTCAGCGGGGCAACATGGCCGCCGACTTCGATCGAGGAACTGCCGTGATCCCCGTGCACGAATACGTGCAAGCGGCTGCGGCGGCCCATCTTGGTTCCCTGCTCGCTGATGAATCGCGTCCCGTCAACGTGCGGCGCCAATCCGTGCTGCATCATAAATGCCGCCAGCGGGCCGGTTGCGCTTCCGGTCGCCGGGTCTTCGGGGACACCGTGCGCCGGCGCGAACATTCGTGAGTACGCGCCCTCCGGAGTTTTGGCGAAGACGAAGATGCACGCCGGCGCGGGCTCGGTTGCGAGCAACGCCTGGAGCGCGACCGTGTCGACGGCGGCGCGATCGACCGCCGCTCGACCGCCGAGTGCGATGTACACGTTTGGATTGCCCGCGCTGACGAGTTGGCACGGGACATCCGTCAACAAATCGCTTTCAGATAGACCGACGGCGCGGGCGCAAAGCGTCCGATCGAATATCTTTCCGTGCGTTATTGGTGGCGTTTCGAGCCAGATCAGGGGATCTGCGCCTGCGTCCACGCGGACACGGACCGGTCCCACGCCCTCCTCCAGCGTGAACTCTGTGCGGTCGCGGCCAACGAGGCCCAGGTGGCGCATAACATAGGCCGTGCAGATCGTCGGGTGGCCCGCGAACATCATTTCATATCCCGGAGTGAATATCCGGAGCCGTGCGGCGGCCTCCGCACCAGAAGGCGGGAGCACGAAAGCCGTCTCCGACAAGTTCAGCTCGCGCGCAATGCGTTGCATGAGCGAACCGTCTAAGCCGCCGGCATTGGGAAACACCGCCAGCGGATTCCCCTCCAGCGCCGTCTGCGT
>JBOHTW010000026.1:0-1824 GCA_050733835.1 Vulcanimicrobiaceae bacterium
GCGCAGCGACTGCGCCGTCATCAACGCCGCCTCGCCATGCATATCTTCGTGAAAGACAGCGAGCGTTCCAAAATAACGAACGCGCGCGCGGCGGGCCTCGGCGAGCACGTCGCAGGCCTGCGTCCGCACACGATCGGCGAAGGCCACGGTTTCTTCGAACGACGGAAGCGGTAGCTCCCAACGCAGCCGATGCGCGACGGTCGCCGAATCGAACAGTGCGTCCCCATCGGCGCGCAGCGCGTCGCGGTGGGTCGCGTGGCGCAAGACCCAGTACTCGGTAAACCACGCGACGTGGCCGAACTCCCACAGCGGCGGGTTGATGCTTGCGATCTGCGGGAGGACGAGACCGCGCGCGTTGAAGGCATGAACGATTGCGAGGCTACGGTTGCCCGCATCTCTCAAGTCGTGCGCCTGGCCGGTTCGCGGGGTCATGAATATCGGCTTACACATCGGAATCGTCTGCCCTTCGGAAGCCTCGGCGCGGTCCGGGAACCGCGTCACGGCCGACCGCTGGCGTCGAATCCTCATGAGCCTCGGCCACCGTGCGGTCACGACCCGCCGGTACGACGGCCGACCGTTTGACGTGCTGGTCGTGCTGCACGCGCGCAAGGGCGCGGCCGCCGCGGCCGAGTTTCGCGCGAAGCACCCCGATCGGGCGCTGATCGTCGCGTTGACCGGCACCGATATCTATGGTCGCGACGATGCCGATCGCTCGATGCTGCGAACCTTGGAATCAGCCGACCGCCTCATCGCGCTGCAGGCCGCGGCCCCGCAACGCATTGCACCGCACTTGCGCGCCAAGACGGCCATCATCTATCAATCGGCAAGCCCGCCCTGAACGCCGCCGCAGCGCCGGTCGGGCGCATTCGAAGTGGTCGTCGTCGGCGGGCTGCGCGCCGTCAAAGACCCGTTGCGCGCCGGCTACGCGGTTCGCGCGTTGCCGCTCGAATCGCTGATTCGCGTGACCTGCGTTGGTCCCGTTCTCGCGCCGGGCTTTGATGTGCGCGCCCGGCGCGAAACGCAACGCAATCCGCGGTTTCGCTGGATCGGCCCGCGCCCGCACCGGGCGACCCTCCGGCGGATCGCGGCCAGCGATCTGCTCGTCGTTAGCTCGCGCAGCGAAGGCGGCGCCAACGTGATCGGCGAGGCGATCGTCGCCGGGGTTCCGGTGATCAGCAGCGCGATCGACGGTTCGATCGGCATCCTCGGGGGCGCCTATCCCGGGTATTTCCCGGTCGGCGACACCCGCGCGCTGACCCGGTTGCTGCGCCGCGCTGAAACCGATCGGGCGTTTTTGCGCGAACTGCAACGCCTCGGACGGCGCCTGGCGCCGCGGTTCGCGCGAGCGCGCGAGCGCACGAGCTGGCGAACGTTGTTGGCTGGGTTAGCGGTCAGGCCTTCGCGATGACGACGCCGCCGGTGACTTGCGTCCCGAGATGGTGCATCGTCAACAGCTCGACGATGGTTGCGTGATGAACGCGGCCGTCGATGATCTGCGCGGCCGGAACGCCGGCGCGGACGCCTTGCGCGGCGGCCCGCATCGCTCCCCGTAGCGCGAAGTCGAACTCGGGCCGGTCGGCGAGGTCGAGCGCTTCGCTCGGCGTCAGTTCCGCGATCAACGCCGCCGATGTGGGATCGATGACGCCGCCGGCGCGATGGAAAAAAATCACCCGGGCTGCACCGGTCGCGACCGCAACCGCGGTCGTCACCGCGTCGGCGTTCATATCGATCTCGTCGCCGCGCAGATCGAGCGCGGTTGGTTCGATCACCGGCACGTAGCCGGCATCGACGAGCGTCGCGAGGATGCGCGGGTCGACGGTGCCG
>JBOHTW010000027.1:0-11788 GCA_050733835.1 Vulcanimicrobiaceae bacterium
GCGCCCGCCGCCGCCGTGCCGGGACCCAACGTGCGCAAGGTCGTAGCCCCGATCAACGGGATTTTCTACCGTTCGCAGTCGCCGGGGACCGAGGTATTCGTCGAGGTCGGCGACCGGGTCCAGCCGGGTCAGGTGCTCTGCATTCTCGAAGCCATGAAGAACATGAACGAGATCACCAGCGAATTTGCCGGCGTCGTGCGTGCGATCTTGCCGCAGAACGGCGAACTCGTCTCTCGCGATGAGGAGATGTTTTGGATCGAACCGTAGATGTCGCCGGCAAACGGAGTTTCCGCGAGATCCTCGACGACCGCCGTGGGCTGTTGGATGCCGACCGCTACGAAGCGGTCGTGATGCGTATCGTGCGGACGATGGCGGGCGCGTTCAAAGCCGGCCGCAAGGTGCTCTGGATGGGCAACGGCGGAAGTGCCGCCGACGCTCAGCATCTCGCCGCCGAGTTTAGCGGCCGGTTCTTGCGCGAGCGGCCGGGCCTGCCGTCCGAAGCGCTCTCGACCAATTCGTCGGCGGTCACCGCGATCGCCAACGACTACGGTTACGACCGCGTCTTTTCACGTCAAATCGAGGGCTGCGTGCAGCCCGGCGACGTCGTCGTCGGGATCACCACCAGCGGCAACTCGAAGAACATCGTGCTCGGCCTGGAAGAGGCCAAGGCCCGCGGTGCGACGACCGTCGTGTTCACCGGCAACGGCGGCGGCAAAGTCGCCGAGGTCGCGGACATCTCGCTGATTGGCCCCGACGGCTATTCGGCGATCATCCAAGAGGTGCACATCACGCTCGGCCACATCGTCTGCGACTTGGTCGAGCAAGCGCTTTTCTTGGAGTGACCGCGCGGCGACCCGCGGCGTTTCTCGATCGCGACGGGACGCTGATGGAGGACACGGGCTACATCGGCGATCCGGCGCGCGTGCACGTGCTCGACGGCGTCGCGGCGGCATTGCAGCGGCTGGAACGGGCCGGTTTTTGGCGCGTCGTCGTCACCAATCAGTCGGGGGTCGCGCGCGGCCTGTTCGGCGAGCCCGACGTCGTCCGCGTCAACGCGCAACTTGCGGCCGCCCTCGGTCGTGCCGGCGCGACGATCGACGCGTTCTACTACTGCACGCACCTCGACGGCTGCGATTGCCGCAAGCCGCAGCCGGGACTCGTCCATCGCGCCGTCGGCGACCTCGCCATCGATCTCGCCCGCAGCGTCGTCTTCGGCGACCGCAGCAGCGACATGGTGCTGGCGCAAAATCTCGGGATTCCCGGCGTCTTGGTCAACGGTGTAGCGGGCGATTCCGGGCCCGCGCCGGTCTGGAGCGCGGCGACCTTGCTCGCCGGCGTCGACTGGTATCTGGCGACCGCCCATGTCTGACGCACTGGCGACCGCCGACGTCCGGGCGCTGTTCGCGCGGATGCGCGAGCGCCGCGTGCTCGTCGTCGGCGATGCGATGCTCGACGAGTGGGTCTGGGGCAGCGTGTCGCGGATCTCGCCGGAGGCGCCGGTTCCGGTCGTGGCCGTCACCGATCACTCCTACACGCTCGGCGGCGCCGGGAACGTCGCCAATAACCTACGGGCGATCGGCGCGCGGGTCGCATTTGCCGGCATCGTCGGCACCGACTCCGCCGGTGACCGCATCGTCGGCTTGCTCGACGGAATCGACGTCGATCGGACGGCGGTCGTCCGCGTCGACGACCGGCCGACGACGCGCAAGACGCGGATCGTCGCCCACAACCAACAGGTCGTGCGCGCCGATTGGGAGTCGGCGACGGCGCTTGCGCCGGCCGACCGGCTCCGGTTGTGCGCCCACGTCGAACGGATCGCGCCGGCGTTCGATGCGGTTGTGCTCAGCGACTACGCCAAAGGCGTCTTCGCACCGGAGACGACCGGCGAATCGACGCTCGTCGGCGCGGCTCGCGGCGCGCGGGTCGTGACCGCCGATCCCAAGCCGGCGAACATCGGGCTGTTCGGTGGGATAACCTGCGTTGCACCCAACGTTCACGAAGCCGAGATCGCGACCGGAATCGCGATCGTCGATGACGCCAGCCTTGCGCGCGCCGGTGCGGCGCTGCTCGCGCGGTTAGCATGCCGATTCGTCGTCGTTACCCGCGGCGAGCGCGGCATGGCGCTGTTCGGTTCGGCCGGCGAGCGGCTCGCAATTCCGTCGGTCGCGCGCGCGGTCTACGACGTCAGCGGCGCCGGCGACACCGTGATCGCCGTGCTGACGTTGGCGCTGGCCGCCGACGCGCCGATCGAACTCGCGTTGCAGCTCGCGAACTTTGCGGCCGGCGCGGTCGTCGGCAAGCTTGGGACCGCAACGGCGTCACCCGACGAGATATTAGCGTTGGTGAGCGGTGACTGACCCGTTTGCGCCGGCGTTGTCAACCGATGCCGCGGTCGGCTGGCGCGACGAACAGCGCGCGCGCGGCCGGCGGGTCGTTTTCACCAACGGCTGCTTCGATCTGCTGCACGCCGGCCACGTCGCCTATCTTGCTTGGGCGCGTGCGCAGGGCGACGTCTTGATCGTTGGGTTGAACGCCGACGCGTCGGTCCGCGCGCTCAAAGGTCCCGAGCGGCCGCTCGTGCCGTTCGACGACCGCGCGCAGGTGTTGGCGGCGTTGCGGTCCGTCGACTGCGTCGTCGGGTTCGCCGAGCGCACGCCCGAAGTTTTGATCGACCGGCTGCGGCCGGATATCCACGTCAAGAGCGCGCAGTATCGCATCGAAGATCTGCCCGAGCGAATCGTCGTCGAACGCGCCGGCGGACGCATCGTGTTTGCGCCCCACGTCGCGGGCCGTAGCACGACCGATCTCGTCGCCCGCATCCGCGAGCGCTACGGAAAGGACGGATAGGCGACCTGCGCATCGCGATCACCAGCAACGGCCCCGGCGAGTTCGCGGGCTGGGTTCGACCCCTCGTCACCGCGCTCTATGCGCGCGACCCGGCGCTCGAACTCACGCTGTTCTTCGTTCCCGACGACTATGCAACCGGCCACGAGCACGAGGTTGCGAACCGGCTATTTAGCCGCGCGCGGATCGTCCCGCCCCGCGAATATCTGCGGTTTGCGTTCGGCGGCGAACTGCCCGGCGGCCTCGCGCCGCCCGACGTCGTTCTCTATCTCGGCGGCGACCTGATGCACGCGGCCCGCGTTCAGCGCCGGCTCGGCGGCCGCCTCTGCACCTACAAGTTTGCGTCGCGCGGCTTACGCGGCCGGATCGCGCGGGCGTTCGCGATTGACGGCCCAAACGAACGTCAACTCGCGCGCACGGGGTTGGCGGCCGAGCGGATTGAGCGCGTCGGCAATCTCGCGATCGACGGCGCGCTCGGCGAAGCCGCCGGCGGATCGTCGACCGGATCGAGCGCGGCGCGGACCGCCGTCGCCGGCGGCGTCATGATCATGCCGGGCGCGCGTCGCGCCGAGATCGCCAGCCTCGTGCCGTTTTTTCTTCAGGCCGCCGTGCGGTTGCGGGCGCTGGCGCCGGACCTGCCGATCGTGTTCGGGCTCTCGCCGTTTACGACGTCCGCCGAACTCACGCGAGCGCTCGACACCGGTGGTGATCCGCGCTTTTGGGGCGCGCGCGGCCGCGTCGTCGAGACGCCCGATGGAACCGCGCTCGAACCGTTCGACGCACCCGAACTGCGCTTCCCGATCGTTCACGACGCGATGCAGTCGGCGCCGCAGGCCGCCTGTGCGCTCACGATTCCCGGCACCAAATGCATCGAGCTGGCGGCGCTCGGCGTGCCGGCGGTCGTTTGCGTTCCGTATAACGCGCCGGAGCTTGCGGTCATCAACGGCCCGCTGACGTACCTCGACCGCATCCCGCTGGCCGGCGCCGCGCTCAAGCGCGCGATCGTCCTGCGCTATGTCGCCCGGTTCGCGTATACCGCGCAACCGAACATCGACGCGGACGCGATGTTGATGCCCGAGCTACGCGGCACCTTGACGCCCGGTTACGTCGCCAACCGCGTCGCCGCGTTCCTCGCCGACGACGTCGCTCGGGTGCTGGCGGCGCAGCGGCTTCGGGTGCTCTATGCCGGGCACGCCGGTGCCGCCGAGCGAATGGCCCGCGCGCTGCGCGAGTTCGCACGATGAAATTTTCGGTCGTGATCGCGACCCGCGACCGGGCGGCGATGTTGGGCCGAGCGATCGACGCGCTGGCGACCCAGCGCGATGCGCCCGCGTTCGAGACGATCGTCGTCGACAACGGCTCCCGCGACGCGACCGCGGAAGTCGTCGCCGCGCGGCGCGATGCGGCGCCGCTGGGCGTTCGCCGGATCGTCGAACCGCAGCCGAACCGCGCCGCCGCGCGCAATCGCGGAATCGCGGCGGCGATCGGCGAGGTGATCGCCTTCATCGACGACGACGTCGACGTACCGCCGCATTTTTTGGCGGCCCATGCCGCGAGCCACGCGCGCTCGACTCAGCCGCTCGTCGTCTCGGGTCCGATCATCAACGTGGCATCGTACGACGACAAACCGCGGCCGACGCCGCTGCACTATTCGAGCGCGTACTTCTGCACCTGCAACGTCTCGGTCGAGCGCGCCGCGTTGCTCGCCACCGGCGGATTCGACGAACGGTTCGACCGTTACGGTTGGGAGGATACCGAACTCGGTTTGCGGCTCCGCCGCGACGGCATCCGCCGCCGGTTCGCTTGGGATGCATATCTGCACCACGTCAAGCCGCCGGCAACCGAAACGTTCGAAGTCGTCTTGAACAAGACGATGGAAAAAGGCCGAATGGCAGCCCGCCTGCTGCGCAAGGATTCGAGCCTGCGCGCGCGGCTGGCGACCGGCGGCTATCCAGTCAACGAGTTGCGCGCGCAACTGCTGGTGCCGCGCTGGACCTGGCCGGTCTACGCGGGGTTAGCGACCAGTTCGCGCGCACCGGCCGCACTACGCAATCTGGCGCGCGCCCAAATCCTTGACGGGGTCTACGTCGCCGAACTTCGCCGGGCGCGCGCCGACGGCGACTGAGCGAGTCCTCATCGTCCGCAGCGACGGCGTCGGCGACGCGCTCGCGCTGACGCCGCTGCTGGCCGCGCTGCGCGATGCCGGCCACGAGCTTGGCGCGTTGCTGTCGACCCGCAACGCCGACGCGTTCGCGCAGCGCACGTTCGCGCACGTCCACGTTCTCGAGCGCATTCCGTGGCCGCACCACGGCTCGACGCCGGCCAGCGCGGCCCGCGCGCGGGCCGCCGCGCGCGCGGTGGGTTACGACGTGGCGTTGATCGCGTCCGAGGAGCCGGAGGCGTACCGGTTTGCGCGCGCGCTTGGAATCGCGCGGCGCACCGGCTTTGGCAACGGGCTCGCAAAGCCGTTCAAAAGTTGGTGGATCGCCACCCAGCTGACGCGGGTCGTGCGACGGCCGGCGTCGGTCGCCGGCGCGCGCGAGCATGAGGTCGAGACGCTGTTCGCGCTCGGCGCCGGCTTGCACGCCGAAACCGCGCCGACGCGTTCGCCCGCGCGGCTCGCGCCGCTGATCCTCGACGGTACGCCGCCGCATCACGGCGACGTCGTGCTGCAGTGGACGCCGAAGTTCGCCGGCCTTGGATTCGATGAAGCCGCGTTCGCTCGCTGCGGACAAACGCTGGCGCAGCGGCATCGCGTGCGGCTGGTCGCCGAGCGTGCCGATGCCGTCGCCGCCGAGCGCATCGCGCGCACGGCCGGCGTTCCGTGCGCGATCCCCGCATCGTTTGCCGAGTGGAAAGCCGCGCTCGCGGGCGCCGCCGCAGTCGTCACCCCCGACTCCGGGGCGGCCCACGTCGCGGGTATGCTCGGCGTTCCGTGCGTCGATCTGTTCGCGCCGTCGCGGCACGCGCGGCGCGAGATCGCACGCTGGCATCCGTGGGCCGCACCGTATCGCGCGCTCGGGTTGGATGCGGCGACGTTGGCGCGGCTCGATGCGATCGTCGCCGCCGCCTGCGACGAGTTGCTCGCCGCGAGCGCGACCGCGCCGTGAACGGCGCGGCGCTCGTCATCTGCGCCGGCGGCGGAATCGGCGACGTTCTGCTCGCGACGCCGGTGATGCGCGCGCTGCGCCAACGGTACGAGCGAGTCGTCGGGTTGACGGCGGTCGCGCATCGCGAGGTCCTGACCGGTAATCCCGACCTCGCCGACGTCTGGACCGATGAACTCGCGTTCGGGGCGCAAGCGCGCCGGATCGCCGCCGGCCGGTTCGCGGTTGCGGTCGTCACTTGGGCGACGGCCCGGAGTGCGGCGCTGCCGTTTGCCGCCCGCATTCCGCGCCGCGTCGGCCAAGCGCGGCGGCTCTACTCCGGGCTGTTCACCGACCGCGTCGTCGTGCGCAGCGAACTCGGCGACCACGGCACGCATTGGACGCAGATATTGCTCGACTACGCGCGGGCGCTCGACTGCGACGTCGCCGACGCGACGCCGGTCTTCGTCGTCGGTGACGACGTGCGCGCCGCCGCCGCGACCGCGCTCGCCTCGGCCGGCGTCGCCGGACCGTTTGCGATCCTGCATCCGACCCGTGGCATCACCGCGCATCGCGAGCGCTGGCCGATCGCGCGGTTCGTCGAACTCGGCCGGGGGCTCGCGAATCAACTGGATGCGCGGCTCGTCGTCAGCGGTAGCGCGGACGATGCGGCGATCGCTGATGCAATCGCCGGCGGCGCCGGCGGCGTCTCGCTCGCCGGCCGGACGTCGGTCGCCGCGTTTGCGGCCCTCGCCGAGCGCGCGCGGTGCGTGGTGGCGATGGATAGCGGACCGATGCATCTGGCCGCGGCGGTCGGCGCGCCCACGGTCGGCATCTTCGCGCTGCGCAGCGACGAGCCCGAGCGCTGGCGGCCGCTCGGGCCGCACACGGCCGTTGTGCGCGGCAACTACCCGTGTCCGCCCGCGCATCGTAAGGAGACCTGCCCCGACTTCGCCTGCGTCGCGCAGCTCGATCTCGCCGCCGTGTACCGCGCGGTAGGCGGGCTCGCTTGGCGTTGAACCGAAAGGGATCGGAATGGAGCCGCTGCGCTACGAAGAGTTCGAACGCGTCGAGATTCGCGCCGGAACGATCTTGTCGGCCGAAGAGTTTCCGCAAGCCCGCAAGCCGGCGTACCGGTTGGAGATCGACTTCGGTGAGCCGATCGGCCGGCGGCGTTCGAGCGCGCAACTGCCTGCGCTGTATTCGTGCGCGGAACTCGTCGGGCGTCAAGTGCTCGCGGTCGTCAACTTTCCACCCAAACGGATCGCCGGCTTTTCTAGCGAGGTGCTGACTCTCGGGGTCGACACGGCCGACGGCAACGTCGTGCTCATTCGTCCCGACCGGCCGGTTCCGAACGGCGCGCGGCTGTACTGATGGGCGCGGCGCCGCGGGCAACGATTCAACTCTGTACCTACAATCGCGCGCACCTGCTCGAACGCGTCCTCGAAGGCTGCTTCGAGCAGACGGTCCCGCCGAACGACTACGAGGTCGTATTGGTGAACGACGGTTCGCGCGATCGCACCCCGGCGGTGATCGCGGCGATGCAGTCGCGGGCGCGCTGCGCGTTCACGGTTATCGGCCAAGCCAATGCTGGCCTCGCGCGCGCGCGTAACGCCGGGATCGCGCGGGCGCGCGGCGAGCGAATCATCTTCATCGACGACGACGTCTTGCCGACGCCGGCGTTCGTTGCCGAACACCTGCGTTCGCACGACCGCAACCCGGCGGCGATCGTCCGCGGGGCCGTCATCAACTGCGCGAGTTTCGACAATCTGCCGCCGCCGATTTGGAGCTGGCGCAATTACAGCGCCAACTACTTTTGGACGAGCAACGTCTCGGTGCCGCGCGCCGCGCTCGACCGCGTCGGCCCGTTCACCGAGAGCTTTCAGGAATACGGGTGGGAAGATATCGAGCTTGGAATACGGTTGCGTTTGGGCGGCGTTCGCGCCGTCTTCAATCGCGCCGCGGTGGCGTTTCACTTCAAGCCCGGGCCGCGTGCGGGTAACGTCGACGGCATGATCGCCCAGGCCCGCGCCCAAGCTCGAACCGCGCGCCGGCTTTACGAGCTACAGCCGCACTGGCGCGTCGTGCTGGCAACCGGCGACCATCCGCTCGAACGGACCACGCACCGGGTCGCGCGCGCGCTTGGGCTGCCGAATCGGTACCGGGCGTTCGTCGGGGAGACGGCCGGTGATCGGCCGCTTTCGACCGCGCAAGTGCTCGCGGCCCGCGCACTGGCGCGCGAAGCGTATTTCGAGGAACTCGAGCGCGCTCGTCGCGCCGGTCGATGAGGATCGTCCTCACTCGGCTCGATCGCGTCGGCGACCTCGTGCTCTCGACGCCGGCGATTCGGTCGGTGCGCCGGTCGTGGCCGGACGCGCACATTACGCTGGCGTGCAGCGCGTACAACGCGGTCGCGGTCGAACGCAATCCGGACGTCGACGCGGTGGTGACCGTGCCGGCGCAGATGCGACCGGAAATCGTCGGTGCGCGGTTTCGCGGCCGGTGCGACTTAGCGCTGGCGCTGGCGCCGTGCACGCCCGACTGGCGGTTCGTGCGCGCGACCAACGCCCGGCGGCGGATCGGGTATACGTATGCACGCCGCTATTTGGCGCGGCTGACGGCGCGCCGGTTCCTGACCGATCTGTGCATCTCCGATGCCGATCCGGCGCGGTCGCAACGCGACCCCGAGCGCCCGGTGCGGCACGAAGTCGACCAAGTTCTCGAACTCGTCCGCCGCGCCGGCGGCCGGTCGATCAGCGACGAACTGGTGTTGTCCGTCGACGACGCTGCGCGGACGGCGGTCGCCGACGTTCCGGCCGGTGGAATCGCGATTCAACTGGCGCCACGCTGGTTTTCTAGCGGCAGCAGCTATCCAAGTTTCGTCGCGCTGCTTGGCGAACTGCGCGATCTCGGCGTGCCGCTGGTCGTAACGCACGGCGCCGACGTTCGCGACCAAGCACATCGGCTGGCCGCCGAGCGCCTCGCCGATCGCATCGTCGGCGACCTCCCGTTTGCGCAATGGGCCGCCGTCTTCGAGAAAAGCCGCATCGTGATTACCGTCGACACCGGGGCGACGCATGTCGCCAGCGCCGTCCGCAGGCCCGTCGTCGTTCTGTTCGAAGACCGCTACTACGACTTGGCTTCGCGGGAATGGGCGCCGTATCACGTGCCGGCCGTCTGCCTGCGCAAGCCGCCCGATATAACGCCCGCGTCGCTCGCCCGCTCGCGGACCGCGATCGTTTCCGCCGCCCGTGAATTGCTGAACCATGCTTGAACTCTCGGTCGTCATTCCGACCTACAACCGGCTCGACACGCTACGGCATGTCATTCCTGCGCTGTTGCGCAGCGATCGGCGGCCCGACACGTTTGAGATCCTGGTTGCCGATTCGCTGTCGACCGACGGCACCGCCCCGTTCCTGGCGGGCGTCGCCGGCGAACACCGCAACGTTCGTTATTTGCCCGGGCCGTATACCGGTCGCGCGATGGCGCGCAATGCCGGCATCGCGGCCGCCCGCGGGGAGGTCGTGCTGTTCACCGATGCGGACATCATCGCGTCGCCCGACCTGCTGTCGCAACATCTTGCGCACCATCGCGACGGGGCAGCGATCGCCGTCGTCGGCATGGAAGTGCAGGTCAACTCGCTGGCCGACTACGAGCGGCGGCGGGCCCATCCGGCCGAACGCAATCCGCTGCACCCGAGTTCGCGCACGCGCCTCTCGTGGTTGTACTTCCTGACCGGGAACGCATCGGTGCGGCGCGCCGATCTCGAGCGCGTCGGCGGTTTCGACGAATCGTTCACGGGCTACGGACACGAAGACCTCGAACTCGGCTACCGGTTGGAGGCGGCCGGCATCCGCATCGTGTACGAACCGCGGGCGGTTAACTACCACTGGCATCCGGTCCCATACGAAGAGCAGAAGGCGAAGATGCAGTTAGCGGGTCGGTCGACGGTGCGCTTTTATCGCAAGCATCCGTCGTTCGGCGTCCAGGCGCGCTTGGGGATGACGCCGCTGTCGCTGATCGCGCACCGGGTTGCGGCGAGTAATCCCGGGTGGCTCGAGCGGCTGGAGCGCCGCGCCGCCGACAAGCCCGGGCTCGCGCGCAACGTCGTCTACCAGTATCACTACGTCAGCGGAATCAAGGACGCACTTGAGCAAGAGCAGGGCTGAATCCCAGTTCGATCGCCTTTCCTGTGGGGCCGCAACGGCTGCCGCGATCGACCGCCGGGTCGAACTGAACGGTTGGGTCAATCGCCGCCGCGACCACGGCGGCCTGATCTTCATCGACGTCCGCGACCGCGATGGGATCACGCAGATCGTCTTCGATCCGCTGCAGATTGCGGCGTTCACGACCGCCGAGAGTCTGCGCAACGAAGACGTCGTTCGCGTCCGCGGCACGGTTCGCCGGCGGCCGGCAGGCACCGAGAACCTCAAGCTCGCGACCGGTGCCGTCGAAATTGCAGTCGCGACGGTCGACCTGCTCGCAAGCTCGTTGACGCCGCCGTTCCCGGTTGTCGGCGACGCCGACATCGACGAGTCGTTGCGCCTCAAGTACCGCTACCTCGACCTGCGCCGGCCGCGCCTCCAGCGCAACTTGACGATGCGCCACCGAATCGTCAAGGCGATTCGCGACTTCTTCGATGCGCGCGGGTTTCTCGAGATCGAGACGCCGATGCTGATCAAGTCGACGCCGGAAGGCGCGCGCGACTATCTCGTGCCCAGCCGCGTCCATCCGGGAACTTTCTACGCGTTGCCGCAGTCGCCACAGTTGCTCAAACAGATCCTGATGATCGGTGGGTTCGGGCGATACATGCAAATCGCGCGCTGTTTTCGCGACGAGGACCCGCGGGCCGATCGCCAGCCGGAGTTCACCCAGCTCGACGTCGAGATGTCGTTCGTCGATCAAGCCGAGGTCATCGCGGTCATGGAAGCGTGCATCGAGTACGTTTGGAAAGCGGCACTTGGCGCGATGATCGCACGTCCGATCCCGCAGTTGACCTACGGCGAAGCGCTGATGCGATTCGGAACCGACAAACCCGATCTGCGGTTCGGGCTCGAGCTGATCGACGTCGGAGGTCTGTTCGCCGGTTCCGGCATCAAGTTTTTGGAAACCCACGCGGGCAGCGCGGCCAGCCGGATCGTCGCGCTGCGCTATCCCGGCGGAGCGAGCTGCTCGCGGCGCGAATTCGACGCGCTCACCGAGACGGCGAAGTCGTTCGGTGCCGGCGGCTTGGTTTGGATCGCACTCGGCGCCGACGGTTGGAAGTCGTCGATCCAAAAGCTGCTCGACGATACGTTGGTCCGGAAAATCGCGCAAGCGACCGCGGCCGGGACAGGCGATGCGATCCTGCTGGTCGCCGACGCGCAGGCGGCGGCGTCCGACGTCGGCGGCAAGTTGCGGGTCGAGATCGGCGACCGCCTCGGGTTGCGCAATCCAGCGGCGTTTGCGTTTTGCTGGGTGCTCGGCTTCCCGCTGTTCGAGCGCGATGCCGAGACCGGCGCGATCGTCCCGACCCACCACCCGTTCACGGCGCCGCTACCGGGTCAAGCGGACCTGCTCGAGACCGATCCGTTGGCGATGCAAGCGCAGCACTACGATTTAGTGCTCAATGGCTTCGAACTCGGCAGCGGCTCGATCCGCATTCACGACCACGCATTTCAAACGCGCATCTTCAAGGACGTCTTCAAGCTCTCTGACGCCGAGATCGCCGACCGTTTTGGTTTTTTCATCGAGGCATTGCAGTACGGTGCGCCGCCGCACGGCGGCATGGCCTGGGGGCTGGACCGCGTCGTGATGCTCGCGTGCGGCGAGCCGAGCATCCGCGACGTAATCGCGTTCCCGAAGAACCAGCAGGCGCG
>JBOHTW010000028.1:0-4690 GCA_050733835.1 Vulcanimicrobiaceae bacterium
ACGCCCATCATAACACGCCGCCGCAAGCGGGCGATTCAGCCACCGGCGGGCGACACCAGCGAGCGGCCGGGCGGGTCCTGGAGCGGAGATGCAAAGCTCGGTCCTCCTGTTCTTCGCCATCGCCGCCATCATCGGGCTCGCCCTGCTGGCCAAGCGCCTCAAGCTGCCCTATCCAATCGTCTTCGTGATCGGCGGGTCGTTGCTGGCGCTGATCCCGCACGCCCCCCGGATCGAACTGAACCCGAACTGGGTCTTCCTGATCATCCTGCCGCTCCTGCTCTACGCCGGCGGCTGGGGAACCGATTGGAAGCAATTCCAAGACAATATCCGGCCGATCGGGTTCCTGGCTATTGGGCTCGTCCTCATCACGACCGGCGTCGTGGCGGTCGCGGTCCATGCGCTGATCCCGGCGATCGGCTGGCCCAGCGCCTTCGTCTTGGGGGCGATCGTCTCGCCGCCCGACGCGGTTGCGGCCGGGGCAGTCTTCGCGCGGTTCTCGGTCCCGCGGCGAATCATCGCGATCCTCGAGGGCGAGGGTCTGGTCAACGACGCGACGGCGCTGGTCATCTACAAATTCGCGGTCGCCGCGGTCGTCTCGGGGATGTTCTCGATCTGGCAGGCCGGGACGGCGTTCATCATCGTTGCCGTCGGTGGCGTGCTATTCGGGCTCGCATTCGGCTATTTGGGCAAGGCGATCATTTTTGCGATCGATCGGGCCAACCTCGCCGACGCGCTGATAGACAATCTGATCTTTCTCGCGTTCCCGTACGCAGTCTATCTGTCGGCCGATGCACTCGGGCTATCGGGCGTGCTGGCGACGGTGACGGCGGGGATATTCGTTAGCCGGACTGCGTCGCACCGAATCGACCCTGATTCGCGGCTAACCTCCGGAGCGGTTTGGGATCTGCTGATTTTCCTGTTCAACGGCCTCGTGTTTCTGCTGATCGGGCTGCAGGTTCGGTCAATCGTGCAGAGCCCGACGTTTCTGGCCCGCGAGTGGTGGATCGGTGCACTGATCAGCCTCGTGGTCATCGTCGTGCGGATCGCGTGGGTCTTCCCGTTCACCTATGGCCCACGCTGGTTGTCCATTCGAGTGCGCACGCACGATCCGTATCCGCCGTGGCGTTACGTCGCAATCATCGCGTGGAGCGGGATGCGCGGCATCGTGTCGCTGGCGGCGGCGCTAGCGTTGCCGCTGCGCGATGCGGCTGGGCACGCGTTTCCGGGGCGCAGCGAGATATTGTTCATCACGTTTTGCGTGATCTTCGCGACCCTGGTCTTCCAGGGGCTGTCGTTGATTCCGTTGATCAAATGGTTGGGAATCGAAGGCGGGGATTTGCAACAGGAAGAGATTGAGGCGCGGGTTGCGGCGATCCGCGCGGGCGTCGAGCGGCTACACAAACTGGAGGACAAGTTCGATTCCGAAGAAGAATGGGAGATCCAGGGGCGGCTGGTCGCCGAATCCGAGTATCGGATCGCCCATCTACTCGGGCACGCGGGCCACGGTGGCGAGCCGCAAGGCGAGGTCCAAATCGATCACCGGTTGCAGCGCGAATCGCTCATGGCGGAACGGCATCAGCTTCTGCATCTGCGCGATACCGGCGAGATCCCCGATGAGATCTTCCACCGGTTGCAATACGACCTCGACCTCGCCGAAGCACGGCTGCACTGAGCGATCCACGCCTTAGGCTCTCAGCGTTTGCACGGGATACCGCAATGAATCCGTGTCGACGGTGGCCAGCGTCAACCCCTCGACCTGAGCTTGCGCAATCATGATGCGGTCGAACGGGTTATCATGATATTTAGGTAGCGAACTTACTGCAAGGGCGTGCTCATGCGTAATGGCGAGTGGCAAGAACCCCAGTGCACGCACTCGCGCCGCGACCCAGTTGACCGGATCGGACGGTAGCGAAAGTTTCCCCAGCGCATGCTTGATCGCGATCTCCCAGGCGACTGCCGACGATACGAACACCTCATTCACCGAGTCTTCGATTGCGGAACGCGCCGTTCGCGAGAGATTTTCCGGCATCGAAGCAGCCCAAATGAACGCGTGCGTATCGAGCAGCAGCCGCACCTAGTCACGACCTTTCGAACAGCGTCGCGATCGCCGCGTTTGGAGCATCGAAATCGTCGGCAATCGTGACGAGTCCACGATCGATGCCGAGCAATCGAGGGCGCGGGCCCGCGTAGGACACAAGTCGCGCCGCGGGGACGCCGCCGACGGCGATCACGATCTCGGATTCGGCGCCATCACGAACGGCTTGCACCAAACGCGACAGATTCGTCTTCGCGTCGTGCATATTGACGGTTTTCATCACCCTAGTCTATTAAACTTAATCTTATTAGTCAAGCCATATAGACTAAGATAACCCCTGTGCCGATCCGCGATCGATCGGCGCGCTAGTCTTTGACTTTGCGCTGGTGCACGATGACCCCGTTTCCGTCGGGATCGTCGCCGACGGCCATGAAACAGACCGGCGTCTCAAATGGATCGCCGAGGTTGGCGCCGCGCTCCCGAAAGAGCGCAACCGCCGCTTGGATGTCGGCGACGGCGAACATGACGGCGGGGCCGGAGGTCTTGCCGAAATCCCGGCCGTCCCAAACGCCGAACGTGCTTCCGTCGGGGAGCGTGAACTCGGCGCCGCGGCCCCGGTCGTCCACCTCGGTAGGCGTCATTCCCAAAACGTCGCGATAGAAGGCGATCGCGCGCGCCGGGTCGCCGACGAGGCAGCCGAACAAGTCGATGCCGGTGATCGTCGCGCCCTTAACTTGGGTCGTAGTCTCCATTTTCCATCCCTTCTGGTGCGTTGTCGGTGGGAAGCAGACCGCTCCCACATTGGCGCGGGCGCTCGAGGTCTCGTCGCGGACGATTTACCGCGACATCGACTCGCTCTCGGCCGCCGGCGTTCCGGTTTTCGCGGAGCGTGGCGCGAACGGCGGCATCGTGCTGGCCGAGTCCTATCGCGATGCCCTCGCCCGCTTCGACGAGGGCGAGTTGCGCGCGCTGTTCGTCTCTAGCGACGATGTGTTGGCCGACATTGGTCTGGTCGGGCAGCGAGGTAGCGCGCTGGCGAAACTTGCGAACGCACTGCCGGCGCGCACTCGGGCTGCGCTCGAGCGCGGCCGAAGCCGCTTGCACGTCGATCCGCGCGGCTGGTCCCCGGCTTCGACCCCATCGGGGACGCTCGCAATCCTGCGCGATGCGGTTTGGGACGACCGGCGCGTGACGCTCGTCTATCGCGATCGCGATGGTGCGGCGACCCGACGAACGCTCGATCCGTTCGGTCTGGTCGCAAAGGCCGGCGTTTGGTATCTCGTAGCGCGCGATCGCGATACCGTCAAGACCTTTCGGCTCCAGCGCATTGCGCGCGTGCGGGTTCGCGACCAGCACTTCAAACGCCCGCGCGACTTTGATATCGGCGCCTATTGGCAAAGCGTCGCAACTCGCGTCGGGCCGCAGGCGGCGCCGTACGTCGCGACATTTCGCATGACCGATCGAGCGCTGGCGCTCGCGAAGGTCTATCTCAACGTGGAGCAACACCGCCGAATCGCGCATGCTTCGCCGCGCCAATCCATCGTGCGCATCGCTTTCTCCTCATTGGAGGCGGCCGTGCACGAGGCGTTCGGTTGGGGCGACGGGGCGGTCGCGATTGAACCGCCGGAGTTGCGCAGCGGTCTCGTCGAGCACGCGCATGCGCTGATCGCACGATATGCCGGCGCCCATCCCCGGGGAACCGGATAAACGCGCCGGCACCGCAAGATTTTCCAAGACGGACGCCGGCGAGTGTGTTACGATTGCGCGGCATGACACGCGGGTTTACGCTGTTCGATACGCCGATCGGTCGATGTGGGATCGCGTGGGGTGGCCGCGGCGTCGTCCATGTGCAATTGCCGGAGGCGCGTGAGGCCGAAACGCGAGCACGCGTGCTCGAACGATTTCCGGACGCACGCGAGGTGCCGCCGCCGCCCAAGGTCCAGCGCGCGCTCAATGGGATCGTCGCACTATTGCGCGGTGAGGCGAGCGACCTATCGGCGATCGCGTTGGATATGGACGGCGTCCCGCCATTTCATCGCCGCGTCTACGAGTTTGCGCGCACGATTCCGCCCGGCGGAACGCTTTCGTACGGCGAGCTTGCGGCCCTGGCCGGCTCGCCCGGCGCGGCGCGCGCCGTCGGGCAAGCACTCGGGCGAAACCCGTTTGCGATCGTCGTGCCGTGCCATCGCGTGCTCGCGGCCGGCGCTAAGATCGGTGGCTTCTCTTCGAACGGCGGCATCGCGACGAAACTCCGCCTGCTCGCAATCGAAGGCGCGCGAGCGAACGACGCGCCGGCGCTGTTCGACGGCGACGGCGCGTTCGGTTTCGATCCGAGCGCCGCGGTCGAACACCTGCGGGCGTCCGACGCGACGCTCGGGCACGTCATTGACACCGTCGGCCCGTTCCGGATGCAGCTCCAGAATACGCCGAGCATCTTCGTGGCGCTGGCGGAGGCGATCGTCTACCAGCAACTCACCGCCAAGTCCGCGCAGACGATCTTCGCGCGGGTGCAAGCGCTTTTCCCACGAGCGCACGAAGGGCCAACTCCCGAGCAGATCCTGCGCGTCGCCGATGAAAAGCTGCGCACGGCCGGTCTCTCACGTCAGAAGGTTCTGTCGCTGCGCGACCTCGCGCGAAAGGTTGCCGACGGCCAAC
>JBOHTW010000029.1:0-7657 GCA_050733835.1 Vulcanimicrobiaceae bacterium
TACTTGAGCATCACCATCTTCTCGCCGACGTTGGGGAAGCTGATCGTCAGCAGCCCGTCGCCGCCGGCGCCGGTGACCGCCGAGACTTTGCCTTCGCCCCACTTGGGATGACGGACGCGGTCGCCGACTTGCAGATCGAGACCGACCCCGGCACCGGCCGATTCGTGGATCGCGACCTCGCGCCAGCGGCCGCCGCCCGGACGCGGGTTCGCAAGCGGCATCCCGATCGGTTCGACGCTCGGCATCTCTTCCAAGAAGCGCGATTTCGGATGCGAGAAGGTGTTGCCGTACAGCGTTCGGCGCAAGGCGTACGAGAGGTAGAGCCGATCCATGGCGCGCGTCATGCCGACGTAGGCGAGCCGCCGTTCCTCTTCGAGCGCCTCCATATCGGTCAGCGCGCGGGTGTGCGGGAAAACGCCGTCTTCGAGCCCGGCCAGAAAGACGACCGGGAACTCGAGGCCCTTGGCGGCGTGTAGCGTCATCAGGGTGACGAACGAAGCTTCGGTATCGAGCGCGTCCAGATCGGTGACGAGCGCCAAGTTCGCGAGGAAATCTTCGAGCGTCCCGCCCTCGTCGCGCCCTTCGAACTCGCGGGCGACCCCGATCAGCTCCTGGAGATTCTCGATTCGAGTGCGCGATTCGGCCGTGTCTTCCGCGCGCAGCTCGCGCACGTAGCCCGAATCTTCCATCACGGTGACCAGCAGATCCGAGATCGCGAGCGTGGCCGCGCGCTCGCGCAGCGCCACGATCAGCTCGGCGAACCGCTCCAGCTCCTTCTGCTTCTTGGGCACGGCGCGGCGCAACAGTTCCTTATCGAAGACGGCTTGCCCGACCGAGACGCCGGCTTCGCTTGCGGCATCGACCAAACTCGCGAGCGTCTGCTGTCCGATCGAGCGGCGCGGGACGTTGACGATCCGCCGGAAGGCGACCGCATCGGCGGGGTTGACGATGTAGCGCAGGTAGGCGATGACGTCCTTGACTTCGGTCCGCGCGTAGAAGCCGACCCCACCGACCACGCGGTAGGGGATCCCCTCGCCGAGAAAGCCTTCTTCGAAGACGCGCGACTGAGCGTTGGTGCGGTAGAGCACCGCGAAATCGCGATAGGCCGCGCCCTCGCGAACGAGCGATTTCACTTTCTCGATCGCGTAGCGGACCTCGGCGCGCTCGGTCTCGGCGCCGTAGACCGTCACCCCCTCGCCGGCCGCGCGCTGCGTGAACAGCTTCTTCGGGGCCCGGCCCTTGTTGTTGACGACCAGCTCGTTGGCGGCATCGAGGATGGTCTGGGTCGAGCGGTAGTTCTCTTCGAGCTTGAAAATCTTCGCGCCCTTGAAATCCCTCTCGAAACGCAAGATGTTCTGGTAGTCGCTGCCACGCCAAGAGTAGATCGACTGATCGTCGTCGCCGACCACGGTGAGGTTCTTGTGCTCGCCCGCCAGGATCGCGCACAGTTTGTACTGCGCGTAGTTGACGTCTTGGTACTCGTCGACCAGGATGTAGCGGAACTTGTTTTGGTAGCGGGTGCGGATATCGCCGTCGGCTTCGAGCAAGGCAACGGCCTTGGCGATCAGATCGTCGAAATCGAGTCCGTTGGATTCGGCCAGCCGCCGCTCGTACTCGCGATAGACTTTGGCGACCCGCTCGCCGTGAAACGAGGTGTTCTTGGATTCGTACGCGTCGGGAGCGAGCAGCGCGTTCTTGGCCTTGCCGATCTCATCGAGCGCGGCGCCCGGCGAGAGCTGGCGCTCGTCGACGTCGAGCTCGACCAGCACGTCGCGAATCAGCGCACGCTGGTCGGTCTCGTCCATGATGACGAAGTTGCGCGAGACGCCGATGCGCGCGCCGTCGCGGCGCAGCATTCGCACGCAGATCGCATGAAAGGTGCCCACCCAGAGATCGCGCGCGGCGTCGCCGACCATCCGCTCGAGGCGCGCCTTCATCTCGCCGGCCGCTTTGTTGGTGAAGGTGACCGCGAGGATGCGATCGGGGAAGATGTGCTTGGTTTCGAGCAGGTAGCCGATCCGGTGCGTCAGGACGCGGGTCTTGCCGCTGCCGGCGCCGGCGAAGATGAGAACGGGGCCTTCGGTATGCTCGACGGCAGCACGCTGCGCATCGCTGAGAACATCGGTTTGAGCGATCATCGCGCACGTTCTTCGACACCGGCGACCCACGCGCCTCGAAGCGCGATTTCCTGCCGAACGTACGACCGACTTTCGTCGGAATCAGCCCGGCGCGACGCTCGTTTCTTCCGCGCTGAGCCGTGCGTCGCCGGGAATCCGCGCCCCGGCGGCGATCCGCGCGCCGTGTCCGATCACGGCACCGGCTGCGACCGATGCGCCCTCGCCGACGATGACCCCGTCGGCCAAGATCGCGCCCGCAACGCTCGCCCCGGCACCGATCTCGACCCGATCCCACAGGACGGAATCGCGCACGCTCGCGCCGGCGCCGATCCGGCAATCGCGGCCGACGACCGCGTACGGTCCGACGAGCGCGTTTGCGTCGATCCGCGTGCCGTTCCCGATGAAGCTCGGCGCGACGATCCCGGGCGGCGCCGGATCGCCGCGTCGATAGAGCGTTCCGAGGGCAGGGCTCGGGTCGCCGGCGAGCACGAGCCGTCCGTCGAGCGCATCGCGATGCGCTTGCAAATACTGCTCGGGCCGGCCGACGTCGAGCCAGTAATCCGCGCTGACGTGCGCGTAGAGCGGCTCGCCGCGCGCGAGCAGCTGCGGAAAGGTTTCGCGCTCGATCGAAACCGCCCGCCCGGCCGGGATCGCCTCGAGCATCGCGGGCGCAAGCAGGTAGGTTCCGGCGTTGATCTCGTTGCTCGGCGCAAGCTCGCGCGGCGGCTTTTCGACGAAGCGCGAGATGCGGCCGGCGTCGTCGCGCACGATGCAGCCGAACGGCGAGGGATCGTCGACCGTAATCGCATGGATCACGCCGAGGCCGCCCGCGTTTTCGTGCAGCGCCCGCATGGCGCGCAAGTCGACCGTCCCGAGCACGTCGCCGTTGAGCACGAAGAACGGGCCGTCGATGTACGCCGCGACGTTGCGCAGCGCGCCGGCCGTTCCGAGCGGCTCGCGTTCGAGCACGCAGCGCAAGCGAACGCCGAATGCCGAGCCATCTCCGACCCGTTCGACGATCGCACTCGGTAGGTAGCCCGCCGCCAGAATCACCTCGCCGACGCCGGCCTCGCGCAAACGCACGAGCGTCCGTTCCAGAAACGGAACGCCGAGCAGCGGAACCATCGGTTTCGGGGTCCGCAGCGTGAGCGGCCGTAGCCGCGTCCCCTCCCCCCCGACCAAGATGACTGCTTGCACGCCCGAGGTTTGCGGCCGCGCGCCCAAGCCGCCTGCCCGCCCGGTAGGCCATCGGGAGCGAGCAGGAAGCCGACGGAATTGTCTCGAACATATGTTCGCATATTTCGTATCTACAACTGGAGCGAGGTCCAGCGCTACTATGGAGAGGGGCATCGTTTCGTCGAATGCCAGGCCCACTTCGGCTTCTCGCATACGGCGTGGATAAAGGCGCTTCGGCGAGGGGAGCTCACGGTCGACCGCCGCCGCCGATACGACTGGACCGCCGTGCAACGCTATTACGACGAAGGTCACTCGTACCGTGAATGTCGCGCGAAGTTCGGCTTCGCTGCCGGGGCATGGACGAAGGCGGTCGATCGCGGTGAACTTCGAGCTCGGGCGAGGTTAGTGCCCCTGCATCAATTGGTCGCGACGTCGAAGAGCCGCGCGTCGATCAAGCGGCGCCTCCTTGAAGCGGGCGTGTTGCAGAACCGATGCGAGGACTGCGGCTTGTCCGAGTGGAGGGGCCGGCCCTTGTCCGTCCAAATCGACCACCGGAACGGCGTCCGCGACGATCACCGATTGGAGAACCTGCGGATGCTGTGCCCGAACTGTCACAGTCAGACGGAAACGTTTGGAGCAAGAAACAAAAGGCAACGGCTGATTTCGGTGTAGCGAGCAATCCGGGATAGTGCAATGGTAGCACGTCGCGCTCTGGACGCGAAAATTGGGGTTCGAGTCCCTATCCCGGAGCCACGGCCCTATCGTCTAGAGGCCTAGGACGCCGCCCTCTCACGGCGGTAACACGGGTTCGACTCCCGTTGGGGCTAAATAACCTTATCTTACGGGGTTTTTCGCTTGCTTGCCGTCCCGACCCGGCTTTGCGGGTCCTAACGTTTCCGCCTGAGGTTCGGGAGCTTATGCGATTCTGCCACTGCGACGCAATCAATCCGTTCGTGACCAATTCGATTTGGATCGCCGTCCCGCGCAGTAGCCCATCGCACTAGCCCGTCTGTGCCCGGACGCGCGATCAGCTATCGGCTTGCCCGAAGGATAGCGAGGCGAGAGGGCACCCACATCGGTTGGACCGAAGAAGGTTATTGTGGCTGTTCTGCATGGAATGGGCCGGTACGTCTTTGGCGCTGCGTCGGTGCTCTTAGGTGTCGCTAGTCTCGCACTTCGCGATCAGCTGACATCGAATTGGCAGTTGCCGGGCGAGACGGCCTTCATCTTTGTGACGTCGGTCGCGCAGATGGTCGGCGGAGTCGCCGTGCAGTTTTGGAAGACCGAGAGGCTGGGCGCGATCACCTTGGGCATCGTGTACCTCCTCTTTGCGCTCACCTTGGTGCCGGAGATCCTTGCCCAGCCGGGGATATATGCAAGCTGGGGAAACGTCTTCTACGGGCTGGCTCTCGTTGCGGGTGCGCTGCTCGCGTACGGTTTGGCGTCCCCAGCGTCTTATGCTAAGACCGTCTACAAGGCACCGGTGACCCTCTTCGGCCTGTGCGCCGTTTCGTTCGCGGTGGAACAAGTGGAATTTTTCGGCAGGACGATAAGCTTGGTTCCGAAATGGATCCCGTTGAGCGGGATGTTCTGGGGCGTCGCGACGACGATAGCATTTGGGCTCGCCGGAGTTTCGATCCTTTCGGGCTACAAATCGCTGCTCGCCTCGCGGCTCCTGACGTTGATGCTCGTGATTTTCGGAGTTGCGATATGGATCCCCGCGTTGATAGCGGATCCGAGGACTCACTCGAATTGGGGCGAGGGCCTCGAGACCTTCGCCATCGCCGGAGCGGCATGGATCGTCGCCGACTTCCTCGGTCGCGAGGGTCTCGTCCAAAGATCCACGTGATTAGCGATTCAAGGCGATTCTTGTGAATTGACCGTGCTCGGCTCGCCCGCAATGGGCCGAGCGCTCGTCGCGAAGTAAAATGCTTCGGCGATCCTCGCGGCCGCCCGAGCGGATACCGATTCGAATCCCGTTGGGGCTACCAGAGAAACGCTTACGGTGCAAGCCTTTCTCGCTCGATCGGCACCCAGCGATTGCCACTTCGTAGCCGTGCGCTGAAACAACGGGGGGCTACGTGAAGGCCTTGGCCGCGGCGCCGAGACGCTCGTCGATCGCGGTCGCGGCCTTCGGCGGGCGGCAATCGTGACGACGTTGTCGAGCACGACGCCCGCAACGTAGGGAGCAATAGATGCTGCTCTACGTTATCGATGCGCGTCTGGAAGACACCGAGACCGTTCCGCCCGATTAGGGCGCGGCGATAAACCTGTTTCGCGTTGGCCACGAGCCGCGGCGTTGGCTGCGGGATGAGCTGGATTCTCGTCACGTCGCTCGCCGGGCGGGTTCCAAGGCCCGAAGTCCGGGCACGCGCGGCGTCAGGTCGAGCGTTCGCGGCACCGCCGACGCAGCAACAGGAAGGGCGGGCGTCTCCGCGGCCGCGAGCGGATCGTCGGCACGCGGTTCGGGCGAATCGCGTTGGCGGACGCCATGCCCTTCGGCACGCCGAGGCCGCTCACGTCGTCGTACCCTGATCCAACGGTGCAGAACGGTACTTCGTCGCTGTCGTAGACTTTGTGGTCGAGCCCGGCGATTCGGAAGAAGATGCCCAGAGCTTACCTATGATGTCCCGGCAGGTTACAACAGTGAAACGATATCGACTGAGCCCGAATCGTCGCCAATAATCTGGTCGGCGATCAAGACAAGGTTATCAGCGCCTGATCCCATGACGTGGCAATCGTCCAGGACAAGAGGCGTGGTGCCGTGCCGGTGAACCGCAACCGTGAGGCGCGCCGTGCTGCTCGCAGAAAACTCAGCGAATGGTGCGGCCTTGAACGTGAATATGCTATCGTTCCGTTTGACCAGGGTGCCGCGTGCAACCTCAACATCGTTCGCATAGAATATGGCTGCGTGGTTCATTTGTTCCCCGTACCTCGTCTCCACGAAGACGGCACGCTCCTTGCACATCGACCCGTCATCCATCTTCTCGACGCACCACACTATGCTCTGCATCGGCGGCCCGTCCGTCACGTCGATGCCGAAGGGGACGTACGACCGGCGTTCGTGACCATCGGGGCAGCGGTAGAGCTTGTAGGGTCTTGCCATACGGTCATTCTACCCCGTATCCACGGCGGCTTCAACTGAAGTGAAGCCCCGCCGCTGGCCACGATTGAACCTCACCGCGAGCTAGGCGAAGCCTCTTCCGAACAAGCGTTCGCAGCGCGCAACCCAAAACGGACGAGGCAATCCGTTCCTCAAGGTGATCGATGCGCTGCTGGAGTCGACGCCAAAAATCACGGTGAGCCGGACTGCGCGCTACACCGCGTCGGCGATGAACGACGCCAGCCGGCCGGCGCATTCGTCGATGCCGAGGCCGTCGGTGCGCAGTTCGAGGGCGGGCGCTTGCGGTGCTTCGTAGGGCGAGTCGATGCCGGTGAACTCGCGGAGGGCGCCGCTACGAGCGCGGAGGTAGAGGCCCTTGGGGTCGCGCGTTTCGCAGATTGCGAGCGGCGCGTTGACGTAGACTTCGTGAAACGGATGACGCAGCTCGGCGCGCAATGCGTCGCGGTCGCGAGCGAACGGCGAGATCAGGGCGACGATCACGATCTGCCCTGCGTCGGCCAGCAGCCCCGCGACCGCACCGGCGCGCCGCACGCTCTCGCGGCGATCGTTCTCCGAGAAGCCGAGGTCGGCGTTGACGGTTCCGCGCACGGTGTCGCCGTCGAGCACGCAGACGGCGTAGCCGCGCTCGAAGAGCCGCCGTTCGGCCGCCCGCGCGAGGGTCGATTTGCCGGCGCCGGAGAGTCCGGTAAGCCAAACGACCGCGGCCCGATGGCCGTTGCGCCGCTCGCGTTCGGCGAGCCGGACCGTGCCATCGCCGCGTTCGGCGGCGACCGCATCGACGACGAAGCCGATCGCGACGACCCGCTCGCCGCGCAACACCACGGTGCGGGCACCGGCCGGGTCGTCGGCGCGCCGGTCGAAGACCAGCGGCGTCGCGGTGTGCACCGAAAGCCGGACGAGATTGTGCTGCGCGGGCGCGCCCGGATCGTCGCGCGCGCGCTCGATATCGTAGAGCAGCGGCTCGCTACCGACGACGGCGCCGGTATCTTGCGCGCCGCGTTTGATCCGCAGGCGTTCGCCCGCGCGCGGCGGCACGGCATCGAGCCAGAAGAGTTCGAGTGCGAGGTCGCGCCCGACCAGGGGCGGCGCGGCCGCGTCGGCGAGCACGTCGCCGCGCCCGACGAAGCGGTCGCCGTCGAGGACGACCCCGGCGCTCTCACCCGCGACGATCCGTTCGACCTCGCCCACGGGCCAACGCACGAGCGCTTGCGCGTGCGCCGTCTCGTGCGCGGGCAAGAGC
>JBOHTW010000030.1:0-7139 GCA_050733835.1 Vulcanimicrobiaceae bacterium
ATTCGGGCGGCACTGCAAGCGGCGTTCCCGGCGGCGGCGGTCGTGGTCGAGGACGACACGCGAATCGCACTGCGCGCCGGCGTCGCCGCCGGGCCCGGAATCGCGCTGATCGCCGGAACGGGCGCGGTTGCGTACGGCGAGCACGACGAGCGCCGCGCGCGCGTCGGCGGCGCCGGCTATCTGCTGGGTGACGAAGGTTCGGCGTTCGCGATCGGCTTGGCCGCTTGCAAACTACTCGCGCGGACGCTCGACGGCCGGGCGCGCGCCGACGAGACGAGCGAACTCGTCAAGCGCGGTTTGCACGCCGCCGACCGCGACGGCCTGCTCGCGGCGATCTACGACGCACCGCTCGACGTCGCGCGGATCGCGGCGCTGGCAACGCCGATCGTCGCGTTCGCCGGCAAGGGAAATCGAGCGTCGACCAAGATCGTGCAGGCCGCGTCGCTCCACCTCGCCGATCTTGTGAAGTCCGCAGCCCAGCAGGTGGACCTGATCGATCGTTCGCCGGCCGTCGTGCTCGCCGGCGGCTTGCTGCGGACGAACTCGCTGTTGACGTTTCTCCTCGAGACACGAATTGCGGGCGATCTCCCCGGCGCGCAGATCGTGCGCCACGACGTCGATCCGGCACTCGGCGCGCTTCGGCTCGCCGCAACCCTCGTAGCAACGACATGAGCGAGCACGATGCGGCGACGGAGGCGGTCGATCCGACGACCCTCGACCTCGATCGCCTGCCGGTGCCGCAGCTCGTCGCTCGATTAACCGCGCATCAACGGGTGGCATTCACCGCCGTCGAAGCGGCCGCGCCGGCCCTGGCGCAGGCGGTCGACCGCATCGTAGCGGCATTGGCCGGCGGCGGCCGTTTACACTATGTCGGCGCGGGAACCAGTGGGCGGCTCGGCGCGCTCGATGCCGCCGAATTGCCGCCGACGTTCGGGACGGACCCGGCGCTGGTTCGTGCGCACATCGCGGGCGGTTCGGCGGCCCTACAACGCGCCGTCGAAGGGGCCGAAGACGATGCGGCGGCCGGCGCAGCGCTCGCGCGCACCGAGTTCGCACCCGGCGACGCCGTGATCGGCATCTCGGCAAGTGGACGCGCACCGTATGTCGTCGCGGCGCTGGCGACCGCGCGCGAACGCGGCTGCACGACGATCGGCATCATGAGCGATCGGCTGGCGCCGCTGGCCGGCGCGGTCGAGATCGTGATCGGGTTGGCGACCGGCGCCGAAGCGATCGCCGGCTCGACGCGGATGGCCGCCGGGACCGCGCAGAAGATCGCGCTCGGGGTCCTGTCGACGGCGACGATGGTCCGGCTCGGTCGCGTCTACGAGAACGCGATGGTCGACCTGATCGCGACCAACGCGAAACTACGCGCGCGAGCGGTGCGACTGGTTGCGCGGTTCACCGGCATCGACGACGCTCGCGCAATCGATCTGCTGGCTCGCGCCGGCGGGAGCGTCAAGGTGGCGATTGCGATGGCACGCCGCGATCTCGACGCGGCCGCCGCACGCGCGGCGCTCGATCGTGCCGGTGGCTCGTTGCGGCGCGTTGTCGACGGGCCTACGCTTCCGTAAGCACCAGCGCCAGCCGCTCTTCGTGCAGCCGAACGAAGCCGAGCTTTTTATAGAAGAGGGCCGCGGCGACGTCGCGCTCGTGCACGTAGGTGTCGATGCGGGCGATCCGGCTGCGGTGCAGTTCGTCGGCGAGTGCGCGAACGAGCGCGCTCCCGACGCCCGTTCGGCGGCGCTCCGGCGCGACGATCACGTCTTCGACTTTGGCCACGACGCCGCCGACGGCGGTCGAGATCGCGTAGCTGACGATCGAGCAGCCGACGGCGAGTTCGCCGTCGAAGGCCATCCAGACAAAGCCGAACTGGGGTCGCTCGACGAACAGGCGCAGGGCAGTTGCCAGCGCCTGCGCGCCGGCGAGCCCATACGCGGTTTGATTTTCGCGATAGAAGGGGTTAGCGGCGAAGAACTCGGTGAGCAAATGGAGCGCAGCGCTACGATCGCGGTCGGCCATCGCGCGAAAGGTCAGCATGGGTTGGACGTCTGCGCGCGAACGAGCGGCTCCTCTGTCGCGCGCGGTCGTCGCCGGCGCAGCGGCCGCGGTGTTCGCGCTCGGCGCGACCGTCCGCGCGGCGCCGACGGGTCCCGCCCCACGGCCGATCGCGTTCGTGCCGATCGACGACCGGCCGGTGACGTATCAGCTTCCGATTTTGCTCGGGCAGATAGCGGGTCAGCCGGTGCTGACGCCGCCGCGGTCGACGATCGGCCATTATCTCGATCCGGGTAAACCGGACGCGATTCTCGATTGGCTCGATTCGTCGGCGACCGACAATGTAGCGGCGGTGGTTGCATCGAGCGACATGATCGTCTACGGCGGCCTGGTTGCATCGCGCTTGCCGGGCCTGCCGGTCTACGACGGCTATGCGCGCCTGCGGCGGCTCGGCGCGCTCGCAGCCGCCCGGCCGAACCGCTTCATGAGCGTCTTCGGTACGGTGATGCGGTTGGCGCCAACCGGAATCGCGAAGATCGGTCCGGCCGAGGATTACTATGCGACCGGGCAAACGGTCAACGAGATCGCGGCCTACGCAAACCTGCCCGATCCGCCGGCGACCGCGCAAGAGCGCGCGCGGGCGGCGCATCTGCGCGCGCTGATCACACCGAAGATCCTCGACGAATATCTCGGCGCGCGCGCGCGCAATCGCGACGTCGATCTGTTCATTCTGCAGCTCGCTGCCGAGGGCGATTTCGCCCACGTCATCCTCGGCCAAGACGACGCCGGTCCGGTCGGCTTGCACATTAAGGACCTGCAAGCGTTGATGACGGCGCGCGAACGGTTTGGCGTCGAAGACCAAACGTCGATCGAACCGGGGGCCGACGAACTGGGCATGGTGCTGGTCTCCGAGGTCATGGCACGCACCGTCCATTGGACGCCGCGGATCCGCGTGGTCTACTCGCGGCCCGACGGCGGCGCGATGCAGGACCGCATCGAGTACGTTCCAATCGACGTGACGGTCTCGCGATTGATTCACGCCTGCGGCGGCGAGCGGGTCGACGGTGACGCCGATCTGACGCTCTACGTCCGGGTGGCGCCGACCGGCGAACCCGAGGAAGCGAGCTTCGTCGACCAAATCGTGGCCGACGTCGATGCCGGCAAACCGGTCACGATCGCCGACCTCTCGTTTCTGTACGGTCCGACGCCGAGTCAGCAGCAGCAACAACTCACGCTCGACCTGATCGCACGGCACGTCGCCGGCCGCGTCGACGGCTATGCGTCGTGGAATACGACGGCGAACACGGTCGGAACGTCGCTGGCGACGGCGGTTGCCGCCGGCGCCGGCCGGCGCGCCGGCCGCTTGAACGAACGCGCGCTCGCGCAGTTTCTCCTCGACCGGTACGCCGACGACTTCGCGTTCCACCAGTTCGTCCGGCCGGTGATCAACGCGGATCTGCGCGCCGAGCACGTCGATACGACCTACCTCGTCAACGGTGCGCTCGCGCAGGGCGATCAGCAGAATCGCGAGTTACTTTGGCCGCAGGCGCTCGATCTGCTGCGGGAGATCTTTCCCGACTGGGAAGATGCGGGGCTGACGATCACGCTGCCGTGGGAGCGGACGTTCGAGACGCAGCTCGACGTACGCTTACGCTGAGACGGCTAGCGGCCCGCTGTACGCGATCCGGCCGGCTTCGAGCACCAACTCGTTCGTTACAGCGCGCGGCCGTTCGTCGTCGTGCGAGATCACGACGAGCGTCGTGCCCTGCGCCGCATAGGCGTCGAGTAACTCGAAAAACGCGTGCCGGGCCCCGGGGTCGAGCCCCTCAGCGGCTTCGTCGGCGATGAATATCTCGGGATCGCGAACGCACGCGCGGGCCAGCAGGGCGCGGCGGCGTTCGCCGAACGAGAGTTCGAGGAGATGGCGACCGGCGAGTCCGCCGAGTTCGAAGCGTTCGAGGAGTTTGCCGACTCGCGCGCGCTGCCGAGCGTCGAGCGCCGCGAACAGCCCGATGCTAGCAAAGAATCCCGACGCGACGACGTCGGCGACCGTGGCGTTCCAGTCGTAGGCGGTCTGCGCTTCATCCGAAAGTAAGACGATTCGCGCTTTGAGGTCGGCGACGAGAAACGGCGGCTTGATCCCGTTGCGTTCAATCGTTCCACCGTGGGCGACCGCCACCGTGCCCGCGATCACCCGTGCCAAGGTGCTCTTACCCGAACCGTTCGGTCCGGTGATCCGCCAGTGCTCGCCGGCGCGAAGCTCCCAGCGCAGATCGTGAAGCACGGGCGCGCCGTCGAGGACGACGTCGGCCCGGTCGAGTCGCAGCAGCGCCGGCCTCGTGCTGCTCGCGCGCGCGGGCGGCGCAACGGGTAACGCCCAGGTGCGGTTGGCGACCCGCGGTTCGACGACTCGGCCGCCGCTGAGATGGAGCCGCATCGCGTTCGCCGACAGGTGCGCGGCGCGATGGCTCGCGTGGACGATCGCCGTTTTGGGACCGACGTTCTCGAGCGCTTCGAGCAGTTCGCGCCGCGCTTGGGAATCGAGACCGCTCGTGCACTCGTCGAGCAGCAGTGCGCGCGGCCGGCGCGCGAGCGCGCGGGCGATCAGCACGCGGCGAGTCGTCCCGTGCGAACGGGTTCGAACCGGACGGTCGGCCTGCGGCGCGAGACCAAACCGGTCGAGCAACTCGTCGACGAACCGTTCGTCGTCACGGGTCAGTTGGCGGGCCAGGTAGTCCGCGTCGAACAATCCGCTAGCAACGACGGCGCGGACCGTCAACCCGAGTTCGAGCCGCTGATGGCGCTCTTGGCGCTCCGGCGAAATATACGCGAACGCTTCCCGCGCGCCGAGAACGCCGGCGCCTGAGAACGGGTAGCTTCGGGTAGCGTCGTCGTCCGGCCAGACGTCGCCGCGAACCAATCGCAGCAGGGTGCTCTTGCCCGAGCCGTTCGCCCCGGTGACGATCCAGCGCTCGCCGCCGCGCACGGTCCACGTGACATCGTGCAGGACGCGGCGGCCACGCAGGCTGACGCTTGCGCGCGTCAACTCCACGAGCGCAGCGTGCGCTACGGATCGGCTCGGGTCGAACTCGCTCATCGGCTAGGTTGGCAGAGTTCGATCAAGACGCCGCCGGTGCTTTTGGGATGGAGGAACGCGATCGTGTTGCCGTGCGCGCCGCGCCGCGGCCGGTCGTCGAGTAACCGGACGCCGGCGGCGCGCAGGCGCGCGAGTTCCGCCTCGATCTCAGGCACGCGATAAGCGACGTGATGAAGTTTGGTCTCGGCGTCGCCGCGAAATCGCGCAATCGGCGACTCCGGATCGAGCGGCCGCAGCAACTCAATGACCGAGTCACCAGCCTGCAGCCCGACCGCCTCGATCCCCTGGTCGGCGACCGTCTCACGGTAGACCTGGCGAAACCCAAGAATCCGCGTATACAGCGCGATCGTCGCGTCGAGATCGCGCACGACCACCGCCACGTGGTCGATCGGAAATCCCGACAGGCTCGCATCGTGCTCGCTCATGCTGGAACTTCGCTGGCGACGTAGACGCCGAAGACGGTGCGTAAGACGTTGCAGATCTCGCCGAGGGTTGCGCCGGCGTCGACCGCTTCAATGAACGGCGGCATCAGATTCGTCGAACCGCTCGCAGCGGCGCGCACGTCGGCGAGCCGGCGCTCGACGAGCGCCGCATCCCGGTCTTGCCGGTAGCGTTCAAGTCGCGCGACCTGCTCGCGTTCGATCTGCGGGTCGATCCGCTGCAGCTCCATCGCGACCCCGTTCTGCGCCGGTTCAACGAACCGGTTGACGCCGACGATGACGCTTTGGCCGCGTTCGATCGCCTGTTGCGCGCGATACGCCGAGTCGGCGATTCGCGCCCCCATCCAGCCGCTGGCGATCGCCTCGACGCTTCCGCCGCGTTCGTCGATCTCCGCGATCAGCGCGCGGGCGCTCGCGCCGATCGCGGTCGTCAGGCTTTCGACGTAGTACGAACCCGCCAGCGGATCGACGACGTCGCTCGCGCCGGTCTCGTAGGCGATGATCTGCTGGGTTCGCAGCGCCAGCTTCGCCGAGTCGGCGGTCGGCAGCGCGAGCGCTTCGTCCTTCCCATTGGTGTGCAGCGACTGCGTTCCACCGAGGACGGCCGCCAGCGCTTGAATCGTCACCCGCACGACGTTGTTCTCCGGCTCCTGCGCGGTCAACGTCGACCCACCGGTCTGCGTATGGAACCGCAACATCTGCGCGCGCGGATCGGCGACGCCGAACTGATCGCGCACGATCGCCGCCCAGATGCCGCGGGCCGCGCGATACTTGGCGATCTCCTCGAAGAAGTCGTTGTGGGCGTTCCAAAAGAACGACAGCCGCTTGGCCACGACCGCCGGGTCGAGTCCGGCGGCGCGCGCGGCGGCGAGGTATGCCTTGCCGTTGGCCAGCGTGAATGCGATCTCTTCAACCGCGGTCGAGCCGGCTTCGCGGATATGGTAACCCGAGATCGAGATCGTGTTCCACTGCGGCACGGCGGTCGCGCAGTACTCCATGACGTCGGTCACCAGTCGCATCGACGGCCGGGGCGGATAGATGTAGGTGCCGCGCGCGACGTACTCTTTGAGCACGTCGTTCTGGATCGTGCCGCCGAGTTTGTCGAACGGGATGCCGCGCCGGCGAGCGACCGCCAGCAGCATCGCAAGCAGAATCGAGGCGGGCGCGTTGATCGTCATCGAGACCGTCACCCGATCGAGCGGGATATCGTCGAGCAGGACCTCCATGTCGCGCACGTGATCGATTGCGACCCCGACCTTGCCGACCTCCCCGCGCGCCGGGACGGCGTCGGAGTCGTGGCCGAGCTGGGTCGGCAGGTCGAAGGCGACGGAAAGCCCGTTCGTGCCGCGAGCGAGCAGGTAGCGATAGCGGGCGTTCGACTCGGCCGCGGTCGCAAAGCCGGCGTATTGACGCATCGTCCAAAGGCGCCCGCGGTAGCCGTCGGGGTGGATTCCCCGAATGAACGGATAGGTGCCGGGCTCACCCCGCGGGTTGTGCGCGGTCGCCGCCGCCGCGTCGGCTGGCTCGTAGACCGCCGCAATGCCGATGCCGCTGGCGTTTTCGGTGCGCGCGTGGCTCGGGCGCGCCGCCTCATCACTCATGCCCGG
>JBOHTW010000031.1:0-2251 GCA_050733835.1 Vulcanimicrobiaceae bacterium
GGTTACGGCCGCGCCGGCAGTCGCCGCGGTCGTTTTGGCGGCGACCGGTTGCGTGAACCAGAGTGCGTTGACGGCGAGTGCCGCGATCAATGCTGCGAACGCAGTGCGCATATTCTCCTCCGAGTCCACAGCGACCGGAGCAGACCTCGCGCGAATACGAGCACCGTGAGATGCGGCGCTTGGCCGCTGCCGCTTGGCCCGGGCACGCGTCCGGGGCGGATCGTCGCGAACGCGAAACGTCCCTCGGCGTCCGTCGGGGTGCGTCCGAAACCGAGGAACGCGGGATCGAGCGGGACCTCCGCGCGCGCGTCGGCAGCATGGGCATAGCGGCCGGCGGCATTCGCTTGCCAGACTTCGATGAGCGCGTCGGGGACCGCAGCTCCGCCGCCGGCGAGAACGCGACCGCGTACTGAGATCCGTTCGCCTCGCGTCGCGTCGGTGGCGAGCATCGCACCGTCGGGGTAGGGCAGACCGATCGAAAAGAACGGTCCGACCGTCTGAGAGGGCGTTGCCGCCATCGGTCCCGCCACTTAGTCTTCCCTTCCGAACGCGTCAGCGCGGCCTCGCAACACGAAGTCGAAACGATAGCCGAGTGCGCGCTCGGGGATAGTGGTGTCGAGATCGAAATGTGAAATCATGCGTTCCCGCGCAGCGCGGGGGACCGAGTTAGCGATCGGATCGAATTCGATGAGCGGATCGCCCGGAAAGTACATCTGCGTCACGAGCCGCGTGCCGATCTCCGGACCGAAGAGTGAATAGTGAATGTGAGCTGGACGCCACGCGTTGTGGTGGTTGCTCCACGGATACGCCCCGGGTTTGATCGTCACGAAATGATAGCGTCCTGCGGCGTCGGTCACGACACGTCCGGCGCCCGTGAAGTTTGGATCCAGCGGCGCGGAATGGCGATCGTCCGCATGCCGGTAGCGCCCGGCCGCGTTAGCTTGCCAGATCTCGATCATCGTCTCGGGTATGGGCCGCTCGTCTTCATCCACCACTCGGCCCGAGACCACGATGCGTTCGCCAAGCGGTTCATCCGTATGGACGGCGGTGAGGTCAGCGAGGGCTTGCCCCATCAAGCGTTCCCAGTTCCCCGTCGGCCCAGTGAGTTCCGAAAGCGTCTGCGGAATCGGGACGAGTGGTTGGAGCGGGGCACGGTTGATCGAACTCCGATAGTCGGAGTGCAAGCGCGCGGGTTGGGTTCCCGGCGCGTCAGGTCGCAAGGGGACGAGAGAAAAGGCGCGGGTCTCGTTCACGAACGATCCTCCGGTGACGTCATGTGATCTTCCACAACCACCGGCGCGAATCATAGGCGCGATCCGGCGCCCGCGCGATCGGTTACTCGGGCGGAGCTGGGGCTTGATTGACCTCGCGGCAAAGGGGCGCGAAGACGGTATCAGAAAGTACGAAATGCGGGAGCGGTGCGGCAACCAAGCGAAATCCGAGAAGTCCTCAAGCCGACGTAGCTCAGTTGGTAGAGCAGCTGATTCGTAATCAGCAGGTCAGCAGTTCGAGCCTGCTCGTCGGCTCCAGCGGAAACCCCGTAACCACGGGGTTTTTTGATTGGTCAGCGACCGTCGGCGAACCTCGCGGCGGCCCTCGATCCACCCCGCTCCGGCTGTTTTGCGCGCTGGGCCGGCTTCGGCGTTAGCCGTAGGCTTAAATGGGGAAAAACAGCATATGAGCAGTCAGCAAGCGGCGACCCACGGGCCCTTCTCGCGTAAATGTTGGCTGACGGTGAGCGCCTTAGGATCGCTCGCCCTCATCGGTGCCGCCGCATGCGGCGCCTTGGCGGCGCCCGAGTGGCACGGTTCACCGGCGCTCACGACATCCCGCGTTTGGGCGAATGTCATTCACCGCAATCGTGGTCTTAGTTCTTGCGAGTCGGCCATCTCTATGCGGTTTCGCGAAAGTTCCTTTCCCTTTCTCGGAGCGACCCTTGGTGGAACCGCTTATTTCGAGAGCGGCGGGCGTTTCGTTGTGCGATTTTCACGCGTTCCGCGCATTTTACAGAAATTTCCGGCAGCCTACGACTATATGATGAATATCGGTAAATGGCCCCAGCGATTCGTGATTACCTCCGGCCCACCGCGGGCTGCCGGGGGACACACCGACCTCGCGCTGCACCTAGCCTCGCGCGATCCCGATTCCTCGCTGCAATACGGGCAAGTGTACGTCAACCCCGCGACATGGACGATCGAAGAAATGGATTGGCGTCTCAAGGGGATGGAGTTCGACGTCACGCAGACGTTCC
>JBOHTW010000032.1:0-2186 GCA_050733835.1 Vulcanimicrobiaceae bacterium
GTTACGCCGTTGCTCGTAAAGCCGGAAATCGTTCCGGTTACCACGATTGCGGGCGAAGGTGTCGGCAATTGCGACGCAATCGCTTGGGCAAACGCCGGGGTTACGCCATTTGCGAGATCGTCGTTGCCGGCGGTCAGCGGGATCGACGTTACGCTCGGTTGGGGAACCGACGTCGGCGCCGGCAGCGACTGCATTACGCCGCTTGCCGAAGGCGGCGTCGGAACGCCGGGCCCGGGCGTGATCGCCGCGACGCTGGCCGGGGGCGGGCTTCCGCTCGAGGTGACGCTCGGAGTATGACCGGGCCCGGGGCTCCCCGGCAACGTCGAAGAATTGCCTCCACCGCAGGCTTGTAATGCAGATGCCGCTGCACAGACGACGAGAGCTGTAATGAACGGCTGAAGGAGCCGGCGAGAACGCATAAATGCGACCTCCGGGAGCATCGATCGAGTAATATGCTCGCAGCATCGTCCATCGAGCGTCCAAAAAGCGTCCAAACGCGTCCAAGCGTGATCGCGCCGCCGCAACGACGCTGCAGCGCTACGAAAGTTTGCTGCAGATATACTTGCGGCCGGCGGTGGGCGCGAAGAAAGTCGCTGGAATCAAAGCCGTCGATTTGCTCGCGGCCTACGCTCGATGGTCGAAGCGCCCGGTCAGTGCTCGCACGGTTTCGTTACGCAGCGGAACTGCTGCGCAACGTTGTCCGGCGCGCCGTGAAGTGGGAAGTCATCTTTCGCAGTCCAGCCGCATCCCTCGAAGCGGATAACCTGCCGAAAGCTCTCAAACCCGAATCATCGGTGCCGCTTCCAGGTGCTCACGAAATCCGAAGTGCAGCAACTGCTACGAGAGGCGAAACATCCGACCAATCGGTGCACCTCGCGGCACTATCTCACGGCGCATAGCACGTTCTATCCCGCCGTGGCGTTTGCGCTATACACAGGAGCCCGCTTAGGCGAGATCATGGCGATGCGCTGGCAAGACATCGACTTCCGCCAACGGATCGTTACGATCAGCCGGTCGCTGAACTCGACCAAACGGGCGGACTGACCTACAAACGACCGAAGAGCGACAAGGTACGAACGATCTGCGTCTCGGCGCAAATGCTCGCGATCTTGCAATCGCATCACGCGGTGCAGACCGCGGAGAAGATCGCGATGGGTCCGGCCTATCACGACGAGGATCTGATCTTCGCCAAACCGGACGGTACGGCGATCCCGCCGTGGCTCTTCAGCTCCGCGTTCCGGAACTTCATGAAGCGCTCCGGGGTGCGGCGCATTCGCTTCCATGATCTCCGCGATACCCACGCCTCGCTCCTTGCCAAAGGGGGCGTGCCGATCGAGGCGATCTCAAAGCGCTTGGGCCATAGTGATATCGGCATCACCTACGACCGCTACATCGCGGTCTACCGCGACCGCGATGCCGAGGCCGCGGAAGCCTTTGCGAGGATCGTCGCCTAAAGGCCCCGCCGAAGTCCGTTAGACGGCCGTTAGATCTGAGGCACCTACGACCGCAAAATGCGCGAAAAACCCGTACAGGATAAGGAGTTTTTGGTAGCGCCAACGAGAATCGAATCTGATTCCGACGATCCCGACGGGTGACTGCGAGTGCCCAAAAGTGTTGTGCTGTCAGGGCTTTCCGCTTTCCCCGTCCCGATGAGTCCCGCCTAGAACCCGCGCATTTCGACGAGTCCGTGTCACAACGGTGCCATGGCGGGCGACTGGATGCGTGAAGGTGCCACCAACAGGACGGACTTCGAAGGGGACCACTAAGCCGGTACATCAAAGCAAGATTCGCAAAGATACTCGCCGGTCGGCTTGAGCGTGTAACCGTCCTCGCCAAGATTGATCCTCGACCGACACGAGTCACAGAGGGTTGGCTCGAACGATGGTGGATTCACGAGTTTCTCAAAGTTGTACGCATTGGTACCGTACCACACGTATATTTCCGTTTCGAACGCCTCCTTACACTCGCCGCACGCCTTCCAATCACCGCGGTGCTCCTCCGTGCGGTGATAGCCGCAAAGGGTGTAACGACGATGGTTCCGGTCGCAACTGTTCCGTGCATAGGAGAACATCTTGTAGATCGCCTCATCATTACAGATGAGTTTGCCGCAGCAAAGCGTCTTCGTGAGATTTCCGACCTTTTCGCAAAGACCGCAGCGTTTAGCGGTCGATGTAACCGCCTTCGGC
>JBOHTW010000033.1:0-14673 GCA_050733835.1 Vulcanimicrobiaceae bacterium
CGTGACGGTGGACCAGTTTCCACGCGCCTTCTTCGTGGCGGAACGCTTCTGTTACCCGCAAGCTCATCGGTACGGCTTCCGCCTTCCCGCGCATTCGAACGCTCGCCCGCTGGATGCCGGCCCAATAAGCAACGCCATCCTGAGCAGCCCGCTCCTTCAACACAATTCCCTCTCGGCCCGAAAATGGTTGCGGGAGAAACGTGCGTCGCAATGTGGTCGAGCGGGCCTGCATCACCGTTCACAAAGGCTCGCGACGCTTCTTTGCGGCGCTTCATAAACTCTTGGAAATCGACCAGGGCGCTTTTCATGGTTTCTCCTCAACAGAAACGAGTGGATACTCATAGCGAATGAAGCCGTTGAATTTTGCAACAGCGTCGTAAAGCGCTCGCGCGGTGCCGTTCGACTCTTTCGTGTGCCAATAGAGCCTGAAGCACCCACGCCGACTCGCCTCCGCCGCAACGGCTTCGATCAAGCGCCGTCCGAAGCCGCGGCCGCGGGCGTTTGAATCGACGAAAAGGTCCTGAAGATAACAGACGTCGCCCGTCGTCCAGGCGCTCTGATGGAAGAAGTAATGGACGATTCCGAGGACGCCCTCAGGCCCGTCGAGCGATCCCGCCGCGAAACCTCGGATCGCACCGTCGGGAGCGAGTATTTTGCGCCACGTGGCATCGTACACGTCCTGCGGAAGTGAGGTACCGTAAAACGCCAGATACCCATGCCACAACTGTTCCCAACGTTCGCGGTCCTGCGAGCGCAGCGCGAAGATGCTTAGATGATCGGTTGTCACTGAGTGCAGTCCTTTCGAGGCGTCGAAGAGCATGGCGCAGGTACGGGGACAAGATTCGCCGGCGCGCGCCGGCCGAGCGCGTACCACATCCCCGCGAGTACCAGCGTCGCGCCGGCGAGTTCGCTTGGCCGCACCGTCTCGCTGCCGAACATGACGCCGACGAACACCGCGATGACCGGGATGATCAACGCCACGAGATTGAGGATTGAGACGTCGATGCGCTGCAGCAGCCACGAGTTCAAGAAAAACGCGAGCGCGCTGCCGACGAGCGCGAGATAAAGCACCGCGCCGAGCGATGCCGGTGCGAGGAACGCGTGGATGTCGGGCCGTTCCCAAGCGATGCCCACCGTGCCGACGACGCTGCCAGCGAGTAGCATTGCCGGCGGCAGCACCGTGAGCGGCGCTACGTCGGAATGCCGCTTCGCGTAGACGTTCGCGAACGCTGCGAGTACGGCCGCGCCGACGATCGCGAGCGCGTACGGTAGGGCGCCGCGTGTCCCAGCCACGAGCGAGATCACGCCGACGCCGCAGAAGGCGAGCACGGTGCCGATCCAGACGTTGCCGGTGGCGCGTTCCGCGAGCAGCAACCGGCGGAAGAAGAACGTGAAGAACGGCATCGTGCCGAACAGGATTGCCGTCAGGCCCGACGCGAGACCCTGCTCGGCGACGTACGTCAGGACGTAATTCAGGCCAAACAGACAGCTCGCCATGATCGCGACCAGTTTCCACGGCAGCGCGCGCAGCGGGCGCGTTTCGCCGCGCAGCACGGCGACCGCAAGCAGCGCCAACCCCGCCAGCGCGAACCGAGCACCAACGCTGGTTATCGGTGGTGCAAACTGCAAGCCAACCTTGATCGCCAGCCACGTCGTTCCCCAGATCACGCAAATTCCGATGTACGCGGGAACGATGCCCGCCGTCGACGATCCTCTCATGCCGGTTACCTCACCCCGATCCTAGCGGAGATTGGTCCGGCAAAGAAGGTCCATTTAAGCCGGACACCGTGTACCACTTCTGCGGCCCTTGCAGCACGCGCCGGCCTTCCATCGCGCGGCGTGCAACTCGGATTTGCCGCGGTCGATCTCCCGGAGATCCGACGAGGCGTTCGCGAACTCGCCCGCGCCTACGACGGGCTGACTTAGTCGAAGCAGAACTGCACGGTGGGGAATGAGTGACGCAGGTCGATCGCCTTCGCACGGGTTCTTTCGCCCAAGGCGCAGGCCGCGATGATGCGCTCGTGTTCGCGCACGGACTCGCGACGCGCGAGTCGCCCAAATTGCGCGTACTCAAGCCGCCGAATCTTGGGCATGAGTACGGCAAGGGCTCGACCGATCTCACGGTTTTGGGAAGCCTCAACGAGCACACCGTGCAACGCGTCGTCGGCCTCCATCGCTGCGAACGGGTCGCCGGCGTGCAGCGCGCTTGCGAACAACCGGTTCGCGCGGCGCATCGCCGCGATGTCTTTCGGACCCAGCCGGGCGACGCCGGACCGAGCGGCGAGCGAATGAAGCGCCGCGACGATTGAAAAGGCTCGCTCTCTTGAAGCGGGGCCACCCGGGTCGAGGACCCTGCACGGGTTTCCAAGAGCCCCTCGTTTTCGAGGCGTCGAAGGGCTTCGCGCACCGGCGTTCGGCTGACGCCAATGCGCGCGGCAATCTCGTGGTCGAGTATCTGGCTCCCGGGCGCTAGTTCCGCCGATACGATCGCGCGCTGAATGCTCCGGTACGCCCGTTCCCTCAAGGTCGTGCGCTGGAGTTGCACGAGGCTGCGTTCGACTCCTTCGGTCGGCCAGGGCTCCGGCGGGAAGCCCGAACACCGTCGGCTTAGTTGTCGGCGTCCTTGAAGCCGGCGTACCAATGCGTCCCGTCGCAGAATGGTTTATTCTTGGAGTGCCCGCAGCGGCACAGCGCATAGTGTTCGCGGGAAGCGCCCCGGTTCATCAGCTCGCCCTCTAACTCGACGCCGCCCCGGACATAGTAGCTGGCGTTGCCGGCGACAAAAATCTCAACCTCCCGCTGTTCGCCTTCATAGACCACGCCGTCCCGGATGAAGCCGAGTGCGCCCGACGGACATTGCCGGACGGTCGCTTCGATTGTTGCTGGGTCGCCGACCACCGTGACGAACGGCTCTCCGGCGGAGTGGAAGACCTCCGGCAGATGGTCCGTACAATTGCCGAAATGGCAGCACGTCCCGCGGTTATCGAGTACCGTAATCGCCGCACTCGCATACGTGTCCAGCCGGTCCGGCGTGCGATCCGCCGATTTCGCGCTCGAGAAACCGTTCCGCGCGTGCGTCCCGTCGCAATAGGGTTTAATCGCCGAACCGCCGCAGCGGCACAGGGCAACGATCGGTCGAACCTTCAGCGTTTCCCCCTGCGAGTTCGTCAGCTTTTGCAAGTTGCGTACGATGAACGGCCCGTTCGGCTCGGGCCGGATCGTCGTGCGACCGTTCCGTTCGTCGGCGCTCGCTCGAATCGTCCTCGCGAACGCGGACGGGATGAACGGGGTTAGATGCTCGGCGATCGATTCCAGCGCAGCCGCGGCCTCCGCTACCTCTGACGGCAAGGTCGCCTGGTCCGAGCAGTGAGTGAGGCGCGTCGCCAGATCGTAGAGCCGTTCAAGAAACACAATCCAAGCCGCAGCTTTGTGGGGGAGCAAGTGCACGCCGCGATCGTATCCGAAACCCGGCCCGGCCATCTTCCCGGGATATTCGGGTCCGGCCGGCGTCTTCGCGATGGCTTCACCGAGAGGTCTTAGGACCGATGCCATGATGCGAAGCGTTCCCCGCGCCAGCAGCCGCATCTCATCTTCGGTCTCGTCCCCGTGCGAAAAAAAGCGCGCAAGCATCATGAGCATGAGGTCGTAGCAACTGTTGAACGCGCCGGCGAGTTCGCGGGCGACCGGATCGGTGATGCGATTGGCACCCGGCGCATCGGCGGATCCGCGCGTCGTCGGGTTGTCGATCATCGGTCGAACCGGATCGAAGATTCGGGCTTCGCGCTGCGCTTTCTCGGTCAGGGTCCGATATTCGGATCGGACGGAGTCGAATACCGCGAAGTGCGCATCCGGATGCTCCTTGGTCGGGGACTCGCCTTGTTCAATGATCATTTCGATGGCGCGGCACGCCGAAGCGACGTCGGTGACCTCGATGAGCTCCTTTGGAAGGTCCAGATACTTCGGATTCGCCTGGGCCTGCGGCGGACCGACGAACAGCCGGTCCGCCGGAATGTGGTGAAACGCCGTCTCGACCTTGTGATAGAACTCGCCGACGGTCCGGAAGTCGATGTCGAACGGCTCGCTGGCATTTTGGACTCGAATCGATTCGGTTTGGTTGAAATCGCCGGCGACGCGCGCGCGAATCGCCTGATACTCGGCGACTCGTTCTGGCGCCAACACGCCGTCTTCGGGCATTTCGTAGCAGACGAGCCGGTCGATCAGCGCCGCGGAAAACGGTTCCAGCGAGAGTTCGATGCCGAATGGAAACGTCGCAGCACCCATCGGAAAATTCGTGCGCGTAAAGTGCGCCGCGCCGCCGACGGCAGTAATGAGGTTGGAGACCTGTGCGAGGTGAAGCATCTCTTCGACGGCGACGCCGGCGAGTTTACGTTTCCACGTCCGAACGAACTCGAGTTCGTCGGCGGTCATGCCGCCTTCTTGCAGGTCGGTCTTGAGCGAATAGCCGGCATACAGATAGACGCACGCCAAGTCGTGCTCCAACTCGGACGCCCGCGTCAACAGATAGAGCAATTCTTCACGGGTCTCGACGGGCGCGATCTGCCCCCGGTCGGATCGTGGTTGTTCGGTCAACATTTACCGGCAACGCTACCATATCACTCGGGCGAAACAAACTGGTCAAATGGCGGGGCCGGAGCGTCCGCTGAAAATTCGCGAACGCTTCACGCGAAAATGGACCGTAGGCGTCGTATACTAGCGGGACGATGACGAAGGCTCGTTTCGCCCGCCACTCACCCGACCCGAACGTCGCCGAGGTCGCCGCCTTGATCGGCGATCCCGGTCGCGCGGCAATCCTGCTCGCCCTCCTCGACGGCCGTCAACTGCCGGCAAGCGAGCTCGCGCGCCGGGCGGGTCTCTCGCCCACTGCGGCAAGCGCGCATCTTGGGAAGTTGGTCGCCGGCGGGTTACTGCTGGTCGAACGCTCCGGACGACAACGCCTGTTCCGCGTCGGCGGCGCCGACGTCGGCCACGCGATTGAGGCGCTCGCCGCGATCGCCAAGCCGCCGACGATCGTGGCGTTGGCACAAAATGCGATTGCGGCGGACATGCGCATCGCGCGCTCGTGCTATGACCATCTTGCTGGCCGCTTAGGGGTCGGCGTTACCGAAGCGCTCGTCGCTCGCCGGGCGATCGTGCCGGATGGTTCGCGGGAATACCGCGTGACCCGCGCCGGCGCGCGCTTCTTTGCGGCGTTCGGCGTAGACGTCGCCGCCGCGCAGTCGAGCCGCCGCCATTTTGCCCGCCAGTGCGTCGATTGGACCGAGCGTCGCGCGCATCTCGCGGGCGCCCTCGGCGCGGCCATTCGCGACCGCCTGCTCGATGCGGGTTGGATACAACGCACGCAAGCGAGCCGCGCACTCCGCATCACCCCGGCAGGGCACGCGGCGCTCGCCGAGCACTTCGCACTTGAGATGTACCCGCGTGATGCACACATGTTAGGTGCGAGAGGATGACGCGCGCCGCTTGGGTGGTCGGTCTCGTGATGGCCGCGGCGATGCTCGGGTCGAACCTGCCGGCGCCGCTCTATGATTTGTACCGCCAGCGCTTCGGCTTTTCGACTTTGGCGATGACGGCCGTCTTTGCCGTTTATCCGCTTGCCCTCATCGTCACGCTGGTCGCATGTTCGCGGGTTCCCGATCGCCTGGGGCGCCGCGCGACGCTTGCGCTCGGCGTTGCCGTCTCGGCGATCGGAGCTCTCTTGTTCGCAGTCGCCGACGGGATTGGGTGGCTGATCGCGGGGCGGCTGGCCGCGGCGGTCGCGATTGGTCTCGTTAGCGCCGCGGGCGTACCGCTACTCGTCGAATTGCGCGCCGATGGTGACCGTCGCTCCGCCGCGCTGGTTGCCACCTTGGCCCTGTCGGTCGCCTGCGGCGTCGCTCCGGCGCTCTCGGGGACGCTCGCGGCACTGAAGATCGCGACATACACCGGCGCCTATGCCATCGACATCGTGTTGGCGATCGCAGCGTGCGCCGCACTGCTTGTGCTCGTGCCGGAGACGGTCCCAAACCGCACGGTGAGCCGGACCGTGCCGGTTCGGCTAAACGTCGCAGCCCGACGCGACTTCGCGGTGGCGGCGCTCGGTTCAGGGATCGGTTGGTGGCTCGCGAGCCTGTTCGTCTCGCTGGTTCCGTCGTATCTCGCGGCACTCCTCGGCATGCGCAATCCGGCCATCGATGGATTGCTTGCGCTCGTCGTGTTCGCCATTTCGCCAATGACAATGTTGGTTGCGCGTGGATGGAACGAACGGGTGACCCTGCGGCTCGGGATGGTCCTGACCGTCGTGGCGATTGCGGGAATCCTCGTCGCCGTGCCAACCCGGTCCCTAGCGCTCTTTGCGGTCGCAGCGGTGGTCGCAGGGATCGCGCAAGGCGCGTCATTTTTCGCGGCGCAGACGATGGTTAACCGGCTCGGCACGCCGCCCGAGCGAGCCCGCATCACGGCCCGTTTTTACGCGATCACGTACCTCGTGATCGGGGGACCGATCCTCGTGATGGGTGCGCTCGCGACGCGCTTTGGGCTCTTCATGGCGTTCGTCACCGTCGGTGGCGCATACGCGCTCGCGGCGCTCGGCGTCTCACTCGCGATTCCGACACCGGCCGCGCCGATACTCGAGAAAGAGTGCGCGTGAAGGACGCGCCGGGCGAGCTTTTCATCAGGAACGTTCGCGACGAGGAACGCGATCTCGTGCGGGCACTTACGCTGGACGCGTACGAAGAGTTCGCGACGCTCATGGAGCCCGAGTTTTGGGTGCGGTATCGCGAACAACTGCTTCGCACGCTCGATGCCGTCGATCCGTCGGTCGAGCGAATTCTCGCCGAGCAGGATCGTGCGATCGTCGGCAGCGTGTTACTTTACCCGCCGGCGTCCGGCGACGCCTACGGTGCGGCCGCACAGGAGTTACACGATCCGGAAGTCCGCTTATTGGCCGTGGCGCCGTACGCTCGTGGATGTGGGGTCGCGCTTGCATTGATGAACGAGTGCGAACGCCGGGCGCGGGCCGCCGGCGCGATTGCCTTGGGCCTGCATACGATGGACGTCATGGTCGCAGCCGTCCGGCTCTACGCCCGCCTGGGCTTTGAGCGCGCTGCCGAGCGTGATTTCATCCCCGTACCGGGATTCGTCGTCAAAGGCTATCGCCGCCGCCTCTCCGGTCCGTAGCACGGCTGCAGTAGGCGCTCAAGTTGGGTCACAGAACCTAATCGGAGGCTTCGCGCCAACAAGGAGAGATCTGAATGTCGGTTGCTCATTCGGCAGGCTGGCGGGCGCAACGACCGTGGTTAGCAAACGCGATCGTTTGCGACGGCCTGTTGCCATGGGCCAAGAACTTCCTTCCACCTGGCTCGAACCTCGGCACGATACTGCGCCGGTTCTGGCAGACGGGTGGCGTCGATCACCTCTCGCTGACGGTGGGCGCTGGAAAGGAAGGGCCGGTTGAAGCGATGATACGGCTCGGTTTCGTGCTGCGCGAACTGGCTGCGCATCGAACCTGGATACGGGTCGCGCATAGCGCCGCCGAGATACGCCAAGCAAAGGACGACGGCTGCCTCTCGGTGTCGTTTCACTTTCAGTCCGCGACGCCGTTCGTGCCCGATCTCGATCTCGTCGACGCGTTCCTTGGCGCCGGTGTGCGTCGCTCGATCCTTGCCTATAACGAAGCCAACGTGTTTGCCGACGGCTGTCATGAGAGCCGCAACGCCGGCATCACCGCGCTTGGTCGACGGCTGATCGCGCGAATGGATGCCGTCGGCATGGTGGTCGACCTGAGCCATTGCGGCGAGCGGACGACCTACGACGCCATCGAAACCGATCTCTCCCATCCGCCGATCTTCTCGCACTCGAATGCACGTGCAGTGTTCGATCACGAGCGCAATATCACGGACGCCCAAATCAAAGCCTGTGCCGCGCGCGGCGGCTATATCGGCGTCAATGGGGTCGGGATGTTCCTCGGCGCCGAAGGCGACGCACTGCCGCTGGCGGTGGCCACGCACCTTGCCCACATCGCGAACTTGGCGGGCGCCGGCAGGGTCGGGCTGGGACTTGATTTCATGTTTCTGGACGGCAGCGACTACGGCTTCTATCACGCGAACAAAACGCAGTGGCCGCGCGGATACCCGGAGCCCCCGTGGAGCTTTCTCCAACCTGAACAGGTCGGCGACCTCGTTGCTGCGATCGAAGCGAAGGGCTTCAGTCGCGACGAGATGCGCGGCATCTTGGGCGAGAACTACTTGCGGCTGGTCTGCCCGCAAACTGCCGGCGCTGCTTCTGGCGCGACGCTGTGAACCGCCGAGCGCGGACGACCGACGAGTGCGTCCATCGCGGCGGCGGCGGCGCTGACGGCGTAGGTGGCCGCCGCGAAAACGGATACGGTGGCCGGTCCGAAGTAGTCGGCAAGCGCGCCGGCGACCGTGGGGCCGACGTACCGGCAGACGCCAACGGATGCTATCGTGAAATCGGTCAATCTAATCGAAAATCCGAAGGATTGATTACTCTGCGAGCCTCAAACGGCGGCGGCAAAAGCTACGCGATACCGAGGCTCGAAGCCAGCAGTTCGAGGTCGGCCTTAGCCTCAGCTCGCGGGGCCGAGATCGTCAAGACTAAACCCGCGTCCGTTTCGCGTAAGTCAAATGTCAAGAACGCGCAGCACTGCCGTTCGGCAGCCACCAGCTCGACTAATTCGTGACGGACTGTGGAGTCGTTACGGAACGTCGCCTCGACCGAGTCGCCGCGCGTTGCGCTAGCGGTCTTCGCATCGTGCGCGAGCCGAGTCCAGCGTTCCACGCGTTCGCGCGCTTCGACCGCGGTCAAAGAGCACGCGATCGGCACCTCGCCGGTAGATTCGTTTCGATTCTTCACGGGTTCTCCTCGCAGGACGGCCTAAGAGCGCGGCCAGTACATGATGGTCGCGGCGCCGAGGACGCAGATCGCAGCGCCGACAATCTCGGGCCGGTCAGGGCGAACGCCGTCGACGCGCCACCCCCAAAGGACCGAGAGCACGATGAAGACGCCTCCGTACGCCGCATAAACGCGTCCAAATGATGCGGGCTGTATCGTTGGGATGATCCCATACATGACCAGCACGAGCGCGCCGAGCACGCCGACCCAGATCGGGCGCCCGTCTCGAATCCAAAGCCAAACCAGGTAGCCGCCGCCGATCTCGGCGAGTCCGGCTGCCAAGAATGCGGCAACTGACAGCGCAGTGGGCATCATCGACCCCACGTTCGACCTGCGCACCGGATTGTCTCTTGATGGGCGGCTCGATCACACGGCATCGGTTATGCGATGAATCGCGATGCCGACAATGACCAGGCCGATGCCCAGCAGTTCCGCGGTCGTCGGGATCTGACGCAGGACGAAGAAACCGATTAGCGTCGCCATCGCCGGCAGTATCGACAACAAGAGCGCGAACGTCGCCCGCGGCAGGCGTGCCATCGCCAATTGATCCGTCACGTACGGAATGACCGACGACGAGATGCCGACGCCGATGCCTGCCGCGAGCAAACGCGGATCGAGAAACGCCGGCACCGCTTCACCAATGCCGACCGGGAAGGCGACGACCATTGCGATCAGCATCGAGATGCCGAGCCGATCGATCCCGCCGGTCCCGGAGATGCGGTGCCCAAGCACGATATACAGCGCGAACAAGCCGCAATTCGCAAACGCAAAGAGGTAGCCAAGCGGGACCACGGCGAGCCGGACGTCGGTTAGGATGACGACGCCCGCGACCGCGGTCGCGAGCGCGAAAACGTTGCGCTTCGTCCGCGCGCCGAGCGCCGCCAGCGCGATCGGGCCAAGAAACTCGATCGCGCCGACCGTGCTCAGCGGCAGCCGGTCGATCGCGAGATAGAAGAACGAGTTCATCGCGGCCAACGTTGCTCCAAGACCGACGACGGTCCAGCGCTCGGCCACCGTCAAGGTGCGAAGATAGCGCCACGGCCGGCGCCAAACGGCGAACACGACGGCGGCGCTCGCGATCCGCAACCACGCGACCCCGAGTGGCGCAATCGCTGCGAACAACATCACCGCGAACGCCGGTCCGAGATAATGGAAAACCGCGCTGACGACGAAATAGGCGTGCGGCGGCACTCGGTCGGTCAGCAGGCGTTCCCGACTCGCGATGGCCCGGCTCTGCATATGCAAAGGATGCCGTAATTTGCCCGCGCCTACCATGCGGGTTCAGAGGCGTAGCGCCAATTCGACTTTCTGGTATAAAGTAAAGACGATGTCAAACTTTCCAAATCACACCCTACTCGATGCAGTGAACGTCGACATCCTCAAAGCGTTGGCAGCGACGCCGCGGATGACGACGGCCGAGCTTGCGCGGGCGGTCGGCATGTCCGGGCCGGCCGTGCGGGAGCGCATGCAGCGGCTGGAGGAAACCGGAGTCATCCGCGGCTTCCGGTTGGATCTGGACTCGAAGCTCTTAGGCTACCCGGTCGAGGCTTTCATTCGGGTTCGACCAATGCCCGGGCGGCTGCCGAAGATCGTCGAGTTGGCGCAGAGCATGCCGCGGGTCGTCGAATGCCACCGGATCACCGGTGAGGATTGCTTCATCATGCGCGTTCATTTGGAGAGTGTCGAAGCGCTGGACAGCATTTTGGACGTGTTCCTCGCCCATGGACAGACGGCGACGTCGCTCGTCCAGTCAACCCCAGTGCCGCGGCGTTCGCTGCCCTTGCCGGACGTTGGTTGACGCTGCCGGATTCACGCAAGCTTTACCAGCCCCTGACCGCACGATGACATATCTGCCGGGACCGAAGCCGTTGAGCACCGATAGGATCAGTGAACGGGGCACGGACGCCGCCGTTCGACGCATATGCGAGTCCCGCAAGGATGCACCCGATCCAGTTCAGGAACTCGTCACTGCACGAGTCCCGGAACCTCTCCCTCGAAACCGATGGCGGGAAGACGGCACGAGCCGCCTTCTCGCCATCTCCGTTTCGCGGACTGCATCATCCGTACGCTAGTACGAGCGCGGCATCCCGAGAACGTGTTGCCCGATATACGCCAGCACCAAGTTATTGTTGATCGGCGCCGTGATATACAGGCGCGTCTCGCGGAACTTGCGCTCGATGTCGTACTCCTCGGCGAAGCCGAAGCCGCCGTGCGCGTCGATTGCGGCGTTGGCCGCCTGCCACGACGCCTCCGACGCCAACAGCTTCGCCATGTTTGCCTGCGGCCCGCATGAAGCGCCGGCGTCGAACAGCACCGCTGCCTGCCGCCGCATCAGATCGGCCGCATCGAGCGCCGCGTGCGCCCGCGCAAGCGGAAACTGCACGCCCTGATTGCGCCCGATCTCGCGCCCGAACACGACGCGCTCGCCGGCGTACTTGACCGCGCGTTCGATGAAGAAACGCCCATCGCCAATGCATTCGGCCGCAATCAAGATTCGCTCGGCGTTCATGCCGTCGAGGATCTGGCGAAACCCTTGCCCCTCTTCACCGACCAGATTTTCGGTCGGGACTTCGAGATCGTGGAAGAACAGTTCGGTCGTCGCGTGGTTCATCATAGTGCGAATCGGCCGAATCTCAAGCGTCCCGGCCGCCAACGCCGCGCGCATGTCGACCAGCAGGGTCGACAGGCCGAACGTCTTGCGTTTGGGATCGTCCGATGGCGGCGACGTTCGCGCAAGCAGCAGCATCAAATCCGAATGCTCGGCCCGCGATATCCAAACTTTCTGCCCGTTGACGACATACCGGCCGCCCTGACGGACGGCCGTGGTCTGAATTTTCGTCGTGTCGCTGCCGACGCTGGGCTCGCTGACGCCGAACGCCTGTAACCGCAACTCACCGCGCGCGATCGGCGGTAGCCAGCGCTGCTTCTGCGCTTCGCTTCCATAGCGCAGCAGCGTTCCCATGATGTACATCTGCGCGTGGGCTGCTCCCGAGTGGCCGCCGCTGCGATTGATCTCTTCGAGGATGATCGATGCGTCGGCAATGCCAAGACCGGCGCCGTCGTAGGCTTCCGGGATCAGTGCTGCGAGATACCCTTGCGCGGTGAGAGCGGCAACGAACTTTTCCGGATACGCGCGCTGGCGATCGAGTTCGCGCCAATAATCGTTCCCGAAGCCCGCGCAAAATGCTCGGACCGCCGACCGCAGACTCTCCTGGTCCGCCGTCAATTCGAGCCCGACCCCCGGCCGCAATCCTGTAACGCTCATTGCTCGATCCCTTCCGCACCGCCCGCATGGGCCGTCACGGCGACGCCGAACGCGCCGGCCGCGGCCGCTGTAGCAACGCGCTCAGGCGAGTAGTTCAGCAGGTCGCGCAAAATCGCATCGCGATCTTCGCCCCGCCGCGGTGCGCGCCGATGCGTCGCCGCCGAGGCACCGACACGAACCGGACTCGCCACGCTGCGGACCGTGCCGAACTCGGGGTGCTCGTAGGCAACGATCATCTCGCGCGCCGCCGTTTGCGGCTCCGCCAGCGCCTCGGCCACCGAGTTGACCGGCCCGCACGGGACGCCGACCGCGCGCAGGCGCGCGACCATCGGCGCCGTCGCCTGCACCGCAAACAGCGGTTCGAGAATCGCGACCAACTCCGTGCGATTCCGCCGCCGGGCATCGAATCCGCGAAATCGCTCGTCGTTTGCGAGCTCGGGCCGTTCGAGCGCCTCGCACAGGCGCACAAAGAACTTCTCTTTAGCTGCGACCACGACGATCCACCCATCGGCTGTTGGAAAGATCTGAAACGGCACGACCGACGGATGTGCCGAGTGCGCCGTTCGCTGCGGCTCAAAGCCCGCGCTCAAGTTCCAGGTCGCAACGTAGGTCTGCATCGCCAGCGCGACGTCGAACAAGCTGATGTCGCAGTCCATCCCGTGTCCATCCCGGCGCGCCGCATGAATTCCGGCAACCAGCGACAGCGCAGCGACGTATCCACCGCCGAAGTCAACCACGGAAAATCCCGACTTCGCGGGGGGGCCGCCGGGCTCGCCCGTCAGACTCATCCAACCGCACATCCCTTGCAAAATGTAGTCGTACGCCGGCTCCTTCGCCAGCGGTCCTGTCATGCCGAAGCCGCTGAGCGAGCAGCAGACGACGCGCGGATTGACCGTCTTGAGGTCCGCATACCGTAACCCGAGTTTCGCCGGCAAGTCGCCACGCAGATTTGAATAGACCGCGTCGCAGTGGCGCACGAGATCGTGAAGCACCGCGCGCCCGGAAGCCGCGGTCAAGTCCAGCGAGATGCTGCGCTTATTGCGGTTGAAGGTCTCGAAAAACAGGCTGTCCTCGCCGCGTTGATAGGGCGGCACGTACCGCCCGACATCGCCACCGGCGCGCGGGTCCTCGACCTTGATGACGTCGGCTCCTAGCTCGGCCAAATGCAGCGACCCGAACGGTCCCGCGCCATATTGCTCGACCGCAACGATGCGGACGTCCTCGAGCGGCCTCATGGCCGTACGGGTCGTGGAATGATTGCCTGCGGTCCATGGCCGCGCTTATACACCATCATCGTGCGCTTGAATTCGATGACGATCGTTCCGTCTTGCTTATAGCCGGTCGACTTCGCTTCGACGATCCCGGCATACGGTCGCGTCGAGCTCTCGCGTTTCGACAAAATCTCGCTCTGCGCATACAGCGTGTCGCCGTTGAACAACGGGTTCGGCAGCACGATATCCGTCCATCCCAGATTTGCCAACGCATTTTGACTGATATCGGTGACCGACATTCCGGTTACGATCGCCAGCGTCAATGTGCTATCGACCAGCGGCTTGCCGAACGGCGTGGAGGCCGAGATGTGGCTGTCGAAATGAATCGGATTGGTATTCATCGTCAACAGGGTGAACCAAATGTTGTCGGTCTCGGTCACCGTCCGCCCGAGCGGATGGCGGTAGATGTCGCCGACATTGAAGTCCTCGTAAAATCGGCCCTGCCAGCCGGCCACCTCGGGCATTGCGCAAACCGTCCTCTCTCGATGCGCTGATTCTTCGCTGCCGGTCCGCCCGTGCCTCGGCTCCCTAGCCGTCCTCAGCTTCGCGAAGATAGGCGACGTCGACCCGGTCTTGCGGGTGGCCCGCCGCCTCTTTGTTCGTGATGAGGTCAGCGCGCCCGATAAAGGACAGGGGAACGTCGGCCAAACGGGATTCGAACCGATTCGTCCACGCGCGATCGAACGAGACGCCGTCGATCGTCGTAATGATGTCGATCTGATTCAACGGGCGCCCCATGATGAAAAACGTGTCGGGCTTCGTCAGATCTTCAACGCGGAACTCGTCGAGCGGGGCACCGAAGGCCGCCAGGGCGCGCCACACTCGGCCGGTGTTGCCGGAGTCCGTCCCAATGAAGATGTCGATGTCCTTGGTTGCACGGACTCGTCCGTGGGCGGCCAACGCGTAGCCGCCCACGATGAGGTATCTAGCGCCTTCCGTGTTCAAGGCGCGCAACAGATCGATCAAGTCGGAGTTCAGATACATCGCTTCCTCGAACCATCGCCAGTTCGCAAACGAGTTGCCAGAGGGCCTCGACGCGCTCGTGTGGTTGCAGTCGCTTCTCCCAGTGTCGTTCAAACGATGCGGCCTGCTCCTTGGAGCGAGTGAGATAGGCGGTCATCGTCTTCCGTCGTATGGCAGCACGTTCAGCGAAGGATTTAGTCATTACCAGCGTAATTCGTCGCTGAGCGTGATTCCGCTTTGCTCACTGGATCGGCGGGCCACGCC
>JBOHTW010000034.1:0-6760 GCA_050733835.1 Vulcanimicrobiaceae bacterium
GAACCACAGCGCGCCGTCGGCGCCCAACGCAATCGACGTCGGGCCAGCGGCGCGCGCCGCCGCCGGGATCCTGAACTCGCGAACCGGCACACCGGTACTCGCCGTCAGCCCAAAACCCACGACGGCCACAGCTAGCAACGTGACGATTCGGTAGAGTTTCGGTCGCATTGTGCGCGCCTTCCAGGTCGTCTCTCGACCTGCGCTGGATATTCGCGTTCGCCGACGGGTTGTGCTGCAACCAGCGCCGCGGCCCCGCGCTTACCCGCGCGCCGATCGCGCTTGGGCGACGATCGCGTTGCAGATTTCGCGGGCCTCGCCCACGTTGGCCGACGCCTTCTCGACGTAGAGTTTGCGCCAGTACGCCTTTCCCGAGAGCTTCGCGATCAGGTCCGACGCGGCGCGCGCGTCGATCGCGCCGGCCGGGGTTCGAACGAGTACGGTCGGACCGTCGGCTTCGACGCCGAGCGGGAGCCGGTGGAGCAGCTGCTCCTGCGCGTCGGCCCAGACCGCGCCGCCGAAGCGGCGTTCCAGTGCAACGCGGCACGCTTCGTAGACCGATAGGTCGCGTTCGGCGTTGAACTCGGCGACCAAACCGTACAGGCGGCGACGCTCGCGCAGCGCGCGGGCGGCCGGCGCGTCGAGGTCGCGGAGCGCATCGACCACGCGAAAGTCATCCCACGCGAGAAACTCGCCGATCGCGTCGAGCCGCCGCGGATTGGGCCACAACGCATGCAGCGCCTGGTGCAAGATGTGTTCGAACATCCGCGTCGTGTGGTGAAAGTAGACGGTCGCGAACATCATGTAGCGCGCCACGACGAACGACTCGAGCGCGACGACCGCGCGGCCGTCGACGCCGAGTGCCGGCTGGCCGTTGCGTTCGAGTACGCGCAGCGACGCGATCAACTGTTCGGAGTCGTAGCGGCCGCTGGCGACGCCGGTGAAGTAGGTGTCGCGCAGCAGATAGTCCATCCGGTCGGCATCGAGGTTCGGACCGCTGACGATCTCCTTGAGCACCGGATACTTCGTCGTTTGTTCGCCGGTGACGAGCGCGATGACTTCAGCCGGATCGACGTCGAGGCGAGCGAGTCCGGCGCGGATCTCCGGCAGCGCCAGGATCGCCTGCGTGCGCGCCTCGTGATGAATGCCGAGCACGCTTTCGCACGAGTGGCTGAACGGGCCGTGGCCGACGTCGTGCAACAGCAGGCTCGCTCGGACGAGGGCTCGCTGAGTTCGGTAATCGCGATCGTCGGCGAAGTAGCCGTCATCCTGGGCGCGCAGCGCCGCCAGCACCCGGTCGCCGACCGCGAGCGCTCCCAGCACATGGCTGAATCGCGAGTGCTCGGCCGACGGGAACGCCAAGTAGGCGAGGCCGAGTTGGCGCAGCCGCCGCAATCGCTGCAACGGCGGTGCATCGAGCAGCGCGATCTCGGCGGCGTCGAGCTCGATGAACCGATGGATCGGATCGAAGATGCGCTTCATGGATTGCGCGTGCTGGCGTCGAGCACGCGGCTGAAATGATGCGAGCTGATCCTGAAGCGGTGCGCGAGGTAGACGCGGTGGGCGGCGTGGCGATGGTGCCCCGAGTCGAGGTGCAACTGTTCGCAACCTAAGCGTTCGCCCTCGGCGGCGATCCAACGTAGCAGCGCGTTCGCGTGACCGTGGCCGCGGAACGTTTCGAGCGTTCCCAAATCGTCGATATAGAGCACGTCGCCCCAAGCGAGCGTGTGCAAGCGGCGAAAACCGGCGACCCCGATCGCCGCGGGTAGCGGCGGCACGAACGTCGCGACCAGCCGGTAGCCTTCGGGGCGTTGCCGTTCGTTGACCCAGCGCACGAAGGTCTCGAGCGACTCGACGACCGGGTGACCTGCACGCAACTCCGCCATCGGTTCGAACGCGAGCGCGGTGTCGCCGGCTGCGAGCTCCCGAATCTCCATGGCCGCCCGGGTTCGGCGGACAGAGAAAGATACCGCTGGCGGCGAATCCAACCGGCGTGCGAATCGACGAGGCGACCATTCGCGAGATCGTCGCGCGGACCGATATCGGAGCGTTGATCGGAAGCTACGTTCCGCTCCGCAAACGCGGCAACGATCTCGTCGGGCTGTGCCCATTTCATGGTGAAAAGACGCCGTCGTTCCACGTCCACCCGGACCGTGGTTTCTTCAAATGCTTCGGTTGCGGCGTTGGCGGCAGTTCGATCACGTTCTTTCAAAAGATCGAGAACGTCGCGTTTCCCGACGCCGTGCGCGCGCTCGCCAAGCGAGCCGGCATCGAAGTCGAGCCGGAGACGCCGGCGGCGGCGCGCGTCCGCTCGGAGAAAGAATCGATCTTTGCGGCCAACCAAATCGCCGCCGACTTTTTCGCTCGATCGCTGGCGGGCGCGGACGGCGAGCCGGCGCGCCGCTACTGCGCCGAACGGGGCGTTGAGCCGGCGACCATCGAGCGGTTTCATTTGGGGTTCGCACCGGCACGCTGGGACGGGCTGGTCGCCGAGTTGCAACGCGAGGGCATCGAGCTCGAATTGGCGGCCAAAGCCGGGCTGGTCAAGTTGGGGCAGCGCGGCTACTACGATTTTTATCGCGGCCGGCTGATGATCCCAACCTATGCGACGACCGGCGAAGTCGTCGCGTTCGGTGGCCGATCGCTCGACGGTGCGGAGCCAAAATACCTCAATACCAGCACGACGCCCGTCTACACCAAGGGGCGCGGCCTGTTCGCGCTCAACGTCGCGCGGCGGGCGGCGGCCGGCACCGAGGCGTTGATCGTGGTCGAAGGCTACCTCGACTGCATCGCGCTCCACCAGGCGGGGTTTTCGAACGCCGTCGCGGCGCTTGGAACCGCATTCACCCCCGACCAAGCGGCCGAGTTACGCAAGTACACCGAGAACGTCTACGTCTGCTTCGATGCCGACTCGGCCGGGTCGAGCGCAACGGCGAAGTCGATCGACGTGTTACAGGCGGCAGGGTGTAGTGCGCGCATCGTTGCGTTGCCCCCGGGCGACGACCCCGATTCATTCATCCGCACACATGGCAGCAAGGAGTTCCAAAACCTTCTCGACGCATCGTTTATCTGGGTCCAGTACAAGGTCGATCGCGAAGTCGATCGGATTCGCTTGGGATTCGTCCGCGAAACCGATGTCGCACGCCGTGCCGAGCAGTTCTTGCAGACGCTTCCGTCGATCGACGCGGACAAGTGGCGCGTCTACATGGCCGGACGGCTGGGCGTTGGGGTCGAATCGTTGCGCAACAGCCGGTTTTTCGCCGACCGAACCAACTTTGCGCCTCGCGGTGCGGGTGCCGAGCGAATTGGATCGCGGTATCTCGCGCCGGCGGCCGAGCCGCCGGGGGTCGAGCGCGACGTGGTAAGCACCTTACTCGAAGAGCCTGCGCTCGTCGCCGAGTACGCCGACCGCATACCGGCGCGACGGTTTCGCAACGAGCGTTTGCGCGCAGTCTACGAACGGTTGGCCGCCCATCGCGCAAACCTGCGCGAACCGTCCGACGTGCTGGCACTGTTCGCCGACGAACCCTCGACGATGGAACTGCTCGTGCGATTGGCCGGCTCGGAGCGCTCGACCGCGGTTCGGTTCGCCGGCAGCACCGAGCGCCGCGCGCACCTGGATCGCATCGCTGCTCGGTTCGTCGAAACTGACGACCTGCAGAGGAAGAAAGCCCTCGACGCTCGCATCGACGCGGGCGAGCCGATCGATCAGGCCGAACGGGACGAGTACCGGCGACTCGTCGAACGGCTCGAACAAGCAAGACGAAAGCGCCTGGGAACCCAGGCATCCGCCGACCGGAAGGAGGTGAGTCCAAAACCACATGGCACGTAAAAAAACGACCTCGTCCCGCAACGGGAGCGCCAAAGAGCGCGCGGCGGACTCGCCGCCGATCTCGCTCGACGAAGCGATAAAAAAGCTGATCGAGCGCGGCAAGAAGGCCGGCTCGCTTACCTATGAAGAGATCAACGCGGTCTTCGAAAACGCCGACGAAGTCACGCCCGAGCGGATCGACGAACTCTTCGAAGAGATCGCCGCCTTGGGCATCGAGACGGTCGACGAGCAAAAGGAAGAGAAGGCCGCCGAAACCGACGATGACGCGATGCCGGCTGGGCTGTCGCTCGATGACCCGGTTCGCATGTACCTCAAAGAGATCGGCCGGGTCCCGCTACTTTCGATGGACGAAGAGAAGCAGCTGGCGATGGCGATCGAAGCGGGCGAACTCGAGAGCGCCAAGAACGGCTCGGCGCGCAGCGAGACCGTCGAGCAGGGCTTCGAGGCCAAGCGCAAGCTGACCGAAGCCAACCTACGGCTCGTCGTCTCAATCGCCAAAAAGTACGTCGGCCGCGGCATGCTCTTTTTGGATCTCATCCAAGAGGGAAATCTCGGCTTGATTCGCGCGGTCGAGAAGTTCGACTACCGCAAGGGCTACAAGTTCTCAACCTATGCGACCTGGTGGATCCGCCAGGCGATCACGCGAGCGCTCGCCGATCAGGCGCGGACGATCCGAATCCCGGTCCACATGGTCGAGACGATCAACCGCCTGATCAAGATCTCGCGCCAGCTGCTGCAAGAACTCGGCCGCGATCCGACGGTCGAAGAGATTGCCCAAGAGATGGGTCTGACGCCCGAAAAGGTCCGCGAGGTCATCAAGATCAGCCAAGAGCCGATCTCGCTGGAGACGCCGATCGGCGAGGAAGAAGACTCGCATCTCGGCGATTTCATCGAAGACCAAGAGGCGGTCGCACCGGCCGAGGCCGCGTCGGTCAGCATGCTCAAAGAGAAGATGACCGACGTCCTTAAGAACTTGACCGATCGCGAGCGCAAGGTCTTAGTCTTGCGCTTCGGCCTCGAAGACGGGCACCAGCGCACGCTCGAGGAGGTCGGTCAAGAGTTCGGCGTCACCCGCGAACGGATCCGGCAGATCGAAGCGAAGGCGCTGCGAAAGCTCCGCCACCCGTCGCGCGGCAAAGCCCTTAAGGATTACTGGTCGAGCGAGTAGCCGGCGGGCTTTGCTTCGCAGTCGGCGTCGGTTGCGGCGACGGAACGGCGATCGGCGGGATCGTGAAAAACGGGATTGGCGTGAACTCCGTGTGCACGGGGTCGGTGCCGAGCACGTAGGGGACCGGCTCGAGAATCCGCACGTGTTGCGGATCGGCCGCATCGATCGTCGCGCTCGTGCGCGCTTCGATGGCCGCGCCGACGGCGAGCGCCACGTTCTGGCCCGTGCGCCCGATCGGCCTGATGGTCGGGTTGACGGCCTGCAGCGGCAGCACGCCGATCATCGGCAAGATCAGCGGCTCGAGATAAATTCGAACCGATCCTGCTTGACTCGCCGACGCTTTGCGAACCGCGATCACGTCGAGCCTCCCAACGGCGCCGACCGGCACAATCTCGCGACCGTTTAGAACGATCGGGTCGCGCAGGTGAAAGCGCACGATTGCGCCGCCGCCGGTCTCGACCGAACTGATAGGCGAATCGAGCACCAATTGGACGACCGAACCGGCCGGCAGGACCGACGCGCTGGCCGGCACCGCGGTTTGGGCCGCGGGCGCCGGCGGCGAAAGTGCGTCGGCGACTTGCGGAGTCAGCCAAAAACCGACCGACAGGGCGAGCGCCGCGGCGGTTGCTCCTAGGACGCGCGCTTCTCCCCGGCGGGCGCTGCCGCCGCCGCTCGCTTGCCGGCTTCGATCAGGGCTTTGACCTTTTGGCCGCCCTTCTGACCGATCTCTTCGTAGAAGCCCGAGCCATAGCGGTCGCGCGTCGCCTCGCCACCTTTCTTGCCGCCCTTTTTCCCGATCTCTTCGTAAAACGCGTGACCGTGGGCGAGCTTGGTCGCTTCGCCACCCTTGCGACCGATCTTCTCGTAGAACTCCGGCCCGTACTTTCGCTTGACGGTTTCGCCGCCTTTTTGGCCTGCTTCGCGCACCGACATACCGCCGGACTTCTTCTTCGTATCTGTCGCCATGGTCGTCTGCATCCTCCGCGCTGTGTAATGCCCCGCACGCCTTGTCCAGCCCAGGAGGGCGAGGAGGTGCGTGCCTGACATACTGTAACGTACTCGCAGTCGGTAAAGTTGATTCACCTTTTGCGAAAGATTTTTATCCTCGCCGCAGTTTGGCTTGCGCTGCTCGGGGCCGCTAGCCCCGAGGAGACCCGGCGCGCGATCGCGATCGCCGAACGCCACCGAACGCTCGCCGACCTACCGGCACTGCTCGACCGCGAACCGGCCATCGCCGCCCGGGCGGCCCTGGCGATTGGGCGAGTCGGCAATTCGGCCGGGGTAGCACCCCTTGAAGCGCACCTCGGGGCACGCGACCCGGCCGTCCAGGCGATGGTCGTCTATGGCCTCGGCCTGCTTGACGACACACGAGAGCTGACGCGAATTCGCCAACTGGCTCGCGGCGCCGACGATGGCGCCGTCCGGTACGCCGCCGTCGACGCGATCGGCCGGATCGTGACGTTCCGGCCGCAGCTTGCGAGCAAAGCCGTCGCCGACGACTTGCTCGCGGTCGTGCAGCACGACGCCGAGCCGGCCGTTCGCGGCCACGCGGCGGCAAGTCTCGACGTGTTCGGGAAGTCGCCGTTCGCGCCGGCGATTGCAGCCGCGCTCGAACGGAGCTTCGCCACCGAGAAAGACCGCCGGAGCCGCTGGCACATCGCCTGGGTTATGGCTCGGGCATACCCGACGACGGTCAGCGCGGCGTTTCTGCGCCGGGCGCTGGCCTCGCCCGAAGAGCTCGTGCGCCTCGAGGCAGTCCGGGC
>JBOHTW010000035.1:0-7061 GCA_050733835.1 Vulcanimicrobiaceae bacterium
GCGGCACTCCGTCGCCGTCGGCCGCGCCGGCGACGTCGACGACCGGCCCGTCGTCGCCGGCGTGTTCGATCATCCCCCACTGAAGGCCGAGCGCGCGCGCGCCCTCGCAGACCACCGTCGCCGCATATTCGTCGTCCTGGTTGTCGGCGCTCATCGCGAGCGTCCAAAGCGACTGCAACCGCGCGACTTCGGAGCCGTTCACCGCCGGCTCGGCGGATGCCGCGGTCGCCGAACGCTCCGGCGCGAGGATTGCGGCCATTGCATTGGTTCGCATGAACGGCCCGGTGCGCAGCGGCTCCAACCGCACGGCGAGCACCCGGCCGCCGGGCCGTTGCGCGGTGAAGCTACGCGGCGTGATGTCGGCCAGTTCCGGCAGAATCTCGTCGGCATCGTGAACCAACAGCTCGTCCTCGCCCATGCCGAGGAGCTCTACTGCTGGAGCATTGACGTAGAGTATAGCGCGAGAGGACGGGCTGAAAACCATCAATCCGTCGGCCGCGTCCGGCATGCGCTCGTCCATCGAAGATCCTATCCGTCCGTGCAAGTTTTCGGGGCATTCCTTCCGTGCAATCGACTACTCGTTCGTTTGCCACGCCTGCTCGCTCCCCATGCGGTGCCAGCTAGGTCTTCGGGGGTAACAATACGATGGAGACCTGGGCCATGTGTGGAACGGGCCGGGGATGAGCCGCGCGGTCGATCGGTTGCGACGGGCCCTGCGCCCGCTCGGTGCGATTGCCGGCCTGACCGGCGCCGCGGCGGTCGTCAACCGCGGCCTTCGCGAGCGCAGCGGGTTGCCCCACGATCACCTCGGCGGCGTCCGCCGGCCGTGGCGCTGGCGCGGTTACGACGTGTTCGCGACCGAGGCCGGTTCCGGACCGCTCGTCCTGCTGGTTCACGGGCTTTCGCCGGGCGGCTCGTCGTATGAGTTCCGCAAGCTCTTCGGGTTGCTCGCCGGCGAGTTTCGCGTCGTCGCGTTCGATCTGCTCGGTTGCGGCCTCACCGAGATGCCCGATATCGCGTACTCGACCGACGTGTTCGTCGAGCAGATCGTCGACGCGCTGACGGTGTTCGGCGACGAACCGGCGGCGCTGGTCGCCAGTTCCCTCGGAGCCGCGTTCGCGATTCGCGCGGCCGCCCGCGCAAACTCGCGGGTCGCACGGCTGATCGCAATCTGCCCGATGGGCCTGGGCGGCGCCGCCGACGCCCCCGGCAATCCGCGATCGGCGTTTGCTTCGCTCGTGCGGACGCCGGTCGTCGGCGAGTCGATCTACAACGGCCTCGCCAGCCGGCCGGCGCTGCGCCGCTATCTTCGAACGCAGGCATACGCCGACCCGGCCGCGGTCACCGACGACGTGTTACGCCACTATTCGGCCGTCATGCATCAACCCGGCGCGCGCTTCGTCGCCGCGCATCTGCTGGGCGGCGCGCTCGTCTGCGACGTCGCGCGCGACCTGCCGTTCGTCGATGCGCCGCTGCTCGTGCTGTGGGGCGATCGCGCGCCGGCGACCAACCCGGTCGGCCGCGCCGGCGAGTACGCGCGGCTCGCCCGCCACGGCGAGTTGCGCACGGTTGCGCACGCGGCGCTGCTACCGCATGAAGAGCAGCCGGCCGACGTCGCGTGCGAGATCGGCCGGTTTCTGCGCGCGCCGGTAGCCGGAACCCTCACCCTGGCCTCCGAATCGCCGCTGCCATGACCGAAACGATCGCCCAGCACATCTTCAAGAGCTACGACGTCCGCGGAATCTATCCCAATGAACTGAGCGATGCGTTCGCCGAACGAATCGGTCGCGGTTTCGTCGATGAACTCGGCGCGCGGTCGATCGCGATCGGCCGGGATATGCGACCCTCGGGCGAATCGCTGTTCGCCGCGTTTGCGCGCGGTGCGACCGCCGGCGGCGCCGACGTGACCGACATCGGCCTGGTCTCGACCGATGCACTCTACTTCGCGGTCGGTAAGTTCGGCTTCGACGGCGGCGTCATGATCACGGCCTCGCACAATCCCGCCGCCTACAACGGGTTGAAGATGACGCGCTCGCAGGCGCAGGCGATCGCGTTGGAGACGGGGCTCGGAGCGATCCGCGACCGCGCCGTTCGCGGCGAATTCGCGTCTCCCGCTCGCATCGGGACCATCGTAAAACGCGACGTGCTCGCCGCGTTCGCCGGCCACTGCCTGTCGTTCATCAACCCGGCGACGATCCGGCCGTTCAAGATCGCGATCGACGCCGGCAATGGGATGGCGGGGAAGACCGTTCCCGAGGTCTTCAAACGGTTGCCGTGCGAGGTCGTGCCGCTCTACTTCGATCTTGACGGAACGTTTCCGAACCACCCGGCGAGCCCGATCGAACCCGAGAACATGGTCGACGTGCAGCGCGCGGTGCGCGAGCACGGCTGCGACCTCGGGGTCGCATTCGACGGCGACGCCGATCGGATGTTCCTCGTCGACGAAACCGGCGGCTTGGTCGGCGGCGACATGGTTACCGCGCTCGTCGGGCTCAATACGCTCAAGCGCAACCCCGGCGCGAAGATTCTCTACAACCTGATCTGCAGCCGCAGCGTCCCCGAAGCGATCGAACGCGCCGGTGGGATCCCGGTTCGCTCGCCCGTCGGCCACTCGTTGATCAAAAAGATCATGCGCGACGAGAACATCGTCTTCGGCGGCGAACATTCGGGGCATTTCTACTTTCGCGACAACTGGTTTGCCGACTCCGGGATGATCGCGCTGCTGCAGTGCCTCGAAGTCTTCAGCGATGCCGGCAAACCGGTCAGCGCGGTCGTCGCGCCGATCGATCGTCGGTCGCGGTCCGGTGAACTCAACAGCCGCGTCCACGATATCCCCGGCAAACTCCGCGAACTAGAGACGAAATACGCCGACGCGACGATTGACCGACTCGACGGCCTCACGATCGAGTATCCCGGCTGGTGGTTAAACGTGCGCCCGTCGAACACGGAGCCGCTTCTGCGCCTCAATGTCGAGGGCGACACCAAGCCGTTGATGGAGCGTCACCGTGATGAGGCGCTCGCGCTGATCCGAGCGTAGTCCAGCCTCGCGTGCGAGACTCCGGTCGCGTGGATGACCCGTCGCTCGTTGAGTTGCTCGCCGCGTGTGATCGCGCGTTCGCGACCAGCGCGTTCGACTCGTGGGCGCAGCGCGCCGATGCCCGCGCGGCGCTGGCGCAGTTGCGCGCCGGGTTGGAGCGCCCGTACAGCCTCGCCGTCGTCGGCGAGTTCTCGAGCGGGAAATCGTACCTGCTCAACGCCCTGCTCGGCGCGGTACAACTCGACGCCGGCGGCATACGCGGGTTGTTGGCGGTCGACATCAATCCGTCGACCGCGACGATCACCGAGTTGTCGTACGCCGCCGAACCGAGCGCCATCGCGCGCTACCCGTCGGGCCGAACCGAGCGCATCCCGATCGACCGGCTCGCGCGATTCGTCGCCGTCGGCCACGATGAACCCGGCGCGATGCACGATGCAACCGCCGACGACGACTCGGCGCCGACCTCCGTTGAGGTCGGCGTCCGTTCGCCGTTTCTGAGGCGCGGCTTCGTCGTCGCCGACACGCCGGGACTCGCATCGCTCAACCCGGCGCACCGCCGCGCGACCCTCGGGTTTCTACCGCGGGCCGACGCCGTGCTCTATTTGATCGACACCCAGCAACCGTTTAGCGACGGCGACGCCGCCTTTTTGACCTTGGTCGGCGCGCACGTGCGAACCGTCTTCATCGTGCAAACCAAGATCGACCTGTGGCGGATGATCGAGGCCAACGGAAAGCCGGCCTGGGAAAACGCGCGCGAACGGATCGCCGGCAACGCCGCGCGGTTCGCGCCCGGCGCCGAGATCGCCGCGGTCTCGGCCCGCGAATACGCGCTCGGTGTCCTCGAACACAAGCCCGAACTGCGTGAACGCAGCGGCTTTCCGGCACTACTTGCGTCGCTCGATCGATCGCTCGCCGAGCGTGTCCGTGCCGGCCGGCTCGCGACGGTTCGCGAACGGCTCGCCGGCTGGCTCGACGAGGCGCGCCGTTCGCTCGCATGCGAGCGCGAGTTGCTGGCTCTCGACGACGCCCAGCTGCACGCCGAGCGCGCGGCGGCCGGCACACGGTTGGAAGAACGCGATCGACGGCTCGCGCGCGAGCGCGACGCGATCGAGCGCGCGGCCGGCGAACGCCGCGCCTGGATCGAAGCGCGCGGCGATGACCTCGGGACCACGCTCGTCCGCGCGCTCGCCGCGACCCTCGACGTCGCCGACATCGACCGGATCCGCGACCGCAATCGCCTGCACGTGCTGGTCGATGCAACCGCGAACCCGGTGCTCGACCGCTTCGGCGCGCAACTCGCCGCCGACACTGCGCGCGCACTCGAGCGAGCCGCCCACGATCATCCGGCGATCCGGCTCGTCGAACTTGCCGCCGCGCGGCTCGGCGGCGCCGACGGCAGCGGAGCGTGGTCGCGTGACCTCGCCGCCGGCATCCGCTCGACGATCGTGCTCGACGCGATCGGCGGCCCGACGACCGCCTTCGTCCACGCAATCGCCGGCGCGTTTGCCGCCGGCCAGCACGGCACGTACATGAAGCGCGAACTCGGCGCCGACCTGCGCGAACGGTTCTTTCCGCAACTCACGACCGATCTCACCCGGTTCGTCGCCGTCACCGCGCAGCGCGTCACCGATATTTACCACGATCTCGCGGCGGCGATCGAACGCGAGCGCGCGCGCGCCCGCGAGGAGCTCATCGCACCGATCGATCGCGCGCTGGCATGCGCTGCCGAAAACCGTGACCAGGCCAAACGCGACCTGGCCGACGCCCTCGACCAACTCGCCGAATTCGCCGCCGCGGCGGCCGCGCTCGCACCGGATGACAAGTTGGCCGCGGTCGTTGCGGCGGCGTCGCTTGCGGCGGCCGAACCCGAAGTCCCGTTCGACCCGCAGATCTACGATCGCGGGCTGCGGCCGCAGCGCTACCGGGTCGTCGTGCTCGGCGCGCTGCGGCGCGGTAAGACCAGCCTGATCAACGCGCTCGCGGGTCTGCGCGTACTCCAGGACGACGGCAGCGTCGAGACGCGCTTCCCAATTCACGTTCGCTACGGGCCGGCCGCTCACGCCTTTGGACTCGATGACGCCGGTGCGTGGTTCGAGATCCCGGCCGACGACGCGATGGCGCAGGCCGCCCGTACGCCGGTGCTGATCGAGGTTCCGTGGAGCTATCCGCACGAGTTGGTCGTCGTGCACGCGCCCGCGTTCGATTCCGGTCATCCGCGCGCCGAAGAGATTGCGCTTGCGGCCGCGCAGAACGCCAGCGAGATCGTCGCGCTGTTCTCGCGCCAGCTCTCCGACCGCGAGTTGGCGATCTACGGCCGGGTCGGCGAGTTCGGCAAGCCGATGCTGTTCGCGCACTCGATCGCCGATCACGAAAATCCAAGCGAACGGCGCCAAGTCGTCGAGCTGGCCGACCGCTATCTACGCGAGCGCGGCATCGCGACGGCGCGCATCTTCACGATCTCGGCACTCGACTACTTCGAGGCCGCGGTTGCCGGCCGCACGCCGTCGAGCTGGAACGAACTCGGCGCGTTGCGCGAAACCTTGAGCGCTCACGCCGAGGCACACATGCAGCGGCTGACCGAGCGCGAACTGCGGCGGCGCGAGCCGCAGCCGGCTGCCCGATTAGCCCCGGCGCCGGCGAGCGCGCGGGTCAATCTGCGGCGCGCGCTCGACCGCTTCTTCGGACGCGTCGAGAGCTGACCGCCCGGTCGAGGTCCGTTCCCCGCCCGTCCCGAAGGCCCCGATAGTGAACCCATCGTTCATCCTCGGTCCGGCACGCCTCGCACTCGGCGACGGCGCAGCCCGGGACGGTCGGCTGCTCATCGAGCACGGACGAATCGCAGCGATCCTGGACGAGCGGGGACCGAGCGATTTGCGGCCGCCTACCGGTGCAACGATCGCTCCCGGAATGATCGACGTCCACACCAACGGCGCCGGCGAACACTTGTTCAATCGCGATCAAGGCGCCGCCGTCGAGGTCGCCGCGCGCGACTATGCCGTCCACGGTGCAACCGGTTTCGTCGCGACGATCATGACCGCGCCGTGGGAATCGATGCTCCACGCGGCCGGCGAGGTCGCCGAGGCCGCCCACGAACTGATCGAGCAAGCAACGCCGACGGGCGCCCGGTGTCTCGGGATTCATTTCGAAGGCCCCTTCCTCAACCCGAAGTATCGCCGCGTTCACCGGCACGATTGGTTGTTGCCGGCCGGCGTTGCCCGCGCGAACGAGATGCTCGATGCGTGCCACGGCGCGCTCGTGATGGTGACGATGGCGCCCGAGATCGACGGCGCCGGCGAGACGGCGCGCTTCTTATTCGAACGCGGCATCGTCTGCTCGGCCGGCCACACCGCCGCCCACTACCGCGACGGCATGCTGGCGATCGGTTTGGGGTTTCGCTCGCTGACCCACGCGTTCAACGGGATGCCGGCACTCGATCATCGCGATCCTTCGCTGCTGGCGGCGTTCGTGCAAGAGGAACGCACGAGCGTTCAAGCGATCTGCGACGGCTACCACATCGCGCCGATCATGGTCGACATTCTGTACCGCACGCTCGCCGAGCGCTTGGTCCTCGCGACCGACTACATGCCGCCGACCGGCAGCGGGTACCGCGTCGACGGCGGCGTCGTGCGCAACGAGGACGGCACGATCGCCGGCAGCGCGCTCCACTGCGACCGCGCCGTGCGCAACTTGATCGAGTACGCGCGCGTGCCGTTCGAGCGTGCGATCGTCTGTGCGACCAGCGCGCCGGCGCGGTTGCTCGGATTATCGGATGAACTTGGAACGATCGCGCCGGGCAAGCGCGCGGATATTGCAATCTGGGACGAATCGCACGAAGTGATCGCAACGCTTGCCCGTGGCGTGCCGGTCTTCGGCGCGGACCGCTTGGGCGCCGGCGTGCCCTCGGTGCCGTAGCAACGGTGCGCTGGGTCTGGACGCTGCTCGCCGTGATCGTCGCGGCGCTGATGTTCAAGCTCGCGCTCAGCGGCCGCGTCTATCTCTCGACCTCGCCGCCGTCGATCGAAGG
>JBOHTW010000036.1:0-18159 GCA_050733835.1 Vulcanimicrobiaceae bacterium
TGGTAGCGCCAACGGGAATCGAACCCGTCTCTCGGCCTTGAAAGGGCCGCGTCCTAACCGATAGACTATGGCGCCGTGTGGGCCCGGCTGGATTCGAACCAGCGCGCAACCAGTTATGAGCCGGCCGCTCTACCGCTGAGCTACAGGCCCAGGCTCGACCTGGTTCGCGCCGGCCGGACGGCGTACCCGCCCGGTCGGCGGCGGCCGGCCGGCTAAACGTCTTGCCCGCTTACTCCGATATGGAGAGTATCGCCCCGTCAATTGGCGCCGGCATTTTTCGTCGAGGACTCGACCCTATGAACAATTCCAAGCGTTGGATGGTCGCCGCCGTGAGCGTGCTCGTTATGCTCGGGCCCGGCGCCGTGTACGCCTTCAGCCTTATCTCCCAGCCGCTGATCGCCGCGTTCGGCTGGACGGTCGGTCAGGCTTCCTGGGCGTTCGCCTTGGCAAACTTCTTTCTTGGAATCGGCGCGGTCATCGGCGGCTATTGGGCCGATCGCAGCGGACCGCGCGGCCCGGCCTTGGCGGGCGTCGTGCTCTGGGGCGTCGGCAATGCCCTGGCCGGAATCACGACGCCGATTCTCGGGACCCTCGGCATGTATCTCTCGTACGGCGTCGTCGGCGGACTCGGATGCGGCATGGCCTACATTGCCGCCCTTGGGTGCCTGATTCGCTGGTTCCCAAAACAACGCGGAATGTTCGGCGGCTTGGCCGTCATGGGCTTCGGCTTCGGCGCCACGGCGTACGGCTACGTCATTCGGCTCTTCCCGCAGGTCACCGAGATGTCGAAATCGGCGTCGACCTATCTAGCGCAGAAGGCTCAGGGTACGCTGGTGGCCGGAACGCCGCCGCTCGGTGCGCATAGCGTCGCCGACTTGATGAATCTGCTTATCTTTTCGGGCCTCGGCTTCGCGGTGTTCGGCGCGATCTTTGCGCTGTTGCTCGCCAATCCGCCGGCCAATTCCGACCAAGCAAAAGATGCGGCCGCGATGCGGTCGTACGCAACCCGCGAGATGCTCGGCAACCAGCAGTTTTACGTTCTGTGGATCATGCTGTTCTTGAACGTGATCGCCGGCATCACGGTGCTGTCGAATGCCGTGCCGATCGTTGCCGAGTTGACCAAACTACCCGCGGCGCAAGTTGCCGGCATCTTCGTCGGCCTCGCATCGCTCAACGGTATCGGCCGGTTCGTCTGCGGATCGGTCTCGGACCGCATCGGCCGCAAACCGACGTTTATCGCAATCTTCGGGATCCAGGTGCTGGCGCTGATGCTGCTGCAGGGCTCGCACGACATCGGGCGCATCGCGCTGCTGGTCGGGGTGCTGCTGTTCTGCTACGGCGGCGGTTTCGGAACGATGCCGTCGTACAACGCCGACTACTTTGGACTAAAGTGGTTCGGCACGAATTACGGCATCCACATCACGGCGTGGGGCGCGGCCGGCTTGGTCGGCCCGTGGTTTGCCTCGACGCTCAAGGACCTCACCGGTTCGTTTGCAAGCGTGCTTCAACCGATCGCCATCCTGCTGCTGGTCGCGGTGATCTTCCCGATCATCTCCGAACGACCCGAAGACGATGCGACGGCCGGCTCGCAAGCCGTGGTGCAATAGACCGCTCCATCCTCGGTTGACAGTGCGGCTATGATGGCTGTATGAACCAAAGAACGCACCTTCGGTTCCAAATCCGGCCCGGAACGACGCACACGCTCGACCCGCAATAGCGGTCTTCAGCGCCGGGCGAACGCGCTTGCGCCGGGGTAGCGCGCGGCGCTGCCGAGCTGCTCCTCGATTCCCATCAGCCGGTTGTACTTTTCGACGCGATCGCTGCGCGACAGCGAACCGGTCTTGATCTGCCCCGCACCGGTTGCGACCGCAAGGTCGGCGATCGTTGTGTCGCCGGTCTCGCCGGACCGGTGCGAGATGACGCAGCGATAACCGGCGCGGTGCGCAAGCTCGACCGTGTCGAGCGTCTCGGTCAGCGTTCCAATCTGATTGACCTTGACGAGAATCGCGTTGGCGACGCCGCTTGTGATGCCGCGGGCGAGCCGCTCGGGGTTGGTGACGAAGATGTCGTCGCCGACCAGCTGGACTTTGGCGCCGAGCTGCCCGGTCAGCACGCGCCAGCCGTCCCAATCGTCTTCGGCCAGCCCGTCTTCGATCGAGACGATCGGATAGCGCGCGCAGATATCGGCGTACAGCTCGACCATCTGCGCCGCGTTGACTGGGTGGTCCGCCGCGCCGGGAAAATACCGGCCGTCGCGATAGAACTCGCTGGCGGCGGGGTCGAGCGCAAGCGCGATCTGGGATCCCGGCTCGTAGCCCGCCCGCGTGATCGCTTCGATCAGCAGGTCCAGCGCATCGTCGAGCTTGGCGAGCGGCGGCGCGTAGCCGCCCTCGTCGCCGACGAGCGTCGGCAGCCGGCGTTCGTGCAGCAGCTTACCGAGCGCGGCGAACGTCTCGGCGCCGTAGCGGATCGCCTCCGAAAACGTCGGCGCGCCGAGCGGAACGATCATGCACTCTTGGAATTGCAGGGCGCCCGCCGCGTGTTTTCCGCCGTTGATCACGTTCATCTGCGGCACCGGGAGCGTGCCGGCGACCGGTCCACCGAGGTACCGGTAGAGCGGCAGGCCGATGCTGGTCGCGGCAACCCGCGCAACCGCGAGCGAGACTCCAAGGATCGCGTTCGCGCCGAGGTTTCCTTTGTTCTTGGTCCCGTCGAGTTCGAGCATCTTTTCATCGATCTCGCGCTGGGCGGTCGCATCGAGCCCCTCGAGCGTCGGTCCGATGATCTCGTTGACGGTCTGCACCGCGCGCTGCACGCCCTTGCCGTTATAGCGCGAGCCGTCGCCGTCGCGGAGTTCGATCGCTTCGTGGGCACCGGTCGACGCCCCGGACGGAACCATCGCTTCTTCGACGGCACCGAAGCTGGTCGCGACCGCCACCGCGACCGTCGGGTTTCCCCGCGAGTCCAACACCTCGCGCGCGTGCACGCTTTCAATGACGGGACGGCCGGCGCCGCGCAGCGATTCGATCACGCGCCGCTCTTCGCGTTCGTGACCGGCCGACCTCTGCGTGGATGCAAGGCCCCGGGTGCTATTCGTGGAACTGGAGCCCACCCAAGAGGAGGGCGACTCGCATGGACTTTTTGAAGAACCTTGCCGGCAATTTGACGGGCGGCGGCAATCAAGGCGATATGCTCAAGAACGTGACGGATCAGGTTTCGAAGATGGGCGGCGATCAGCTCGCCGGGCACGTCAATACGATGGCCGACAACGCCGACCCCGATACGCGCGCGCAACTCGGCCAGCATCTGCTCGACGCGTTCACCAATCACGCCTCGTTCAACGGCACCGGCGCGGATGCGGCGCAGGCTGCCGGCACGAGTGCCGAAGCCGTCGCCAGCGGATCACCCGACGCGATTTCCTCGATCGTCAACTACGCCAAGAGCAACCCGCAGATATTGCAGGCGGCCGCGACCGCGTACATGACCCGCAACCCAAGCGCGCTCGCCTCGCTCATCCCCGGCCTTGGCGGAATGTTCGGCGGCGGCCAAAAACCGCAGCAGTAACCCGATCCTCGGCCGCCTAGCTCTCGACGAGCCAACGATCGAGTTCGGCTGTGCGCGAAAATATTTCGCGCGGCTCGAACCAGAGTGCGATCTCGCGCTTCGCGCTCTCGGCCGAGTCGCTTCCATGAACCAGGTTGCGGCCGATCGTCTGTCCGTAGTCGCCGCGGATGGAGCCCGGCACCGCCTTGATCGGGTTGGTCGCGCCAATCGACGCGCGACAACCCTCGACCGCGTCGGAACCCTGCACGATGAGCGCGACGATCGGAGCGCTCGTGATATAGGCGACGAGCCCGTTGAAAAACGGCTTGCCTTCGTGTTCGACATAATGGCGCTTGGCACGCGCGTCGTCGACCGTCAGCAGTTTCATCGCCGCGATCGTGTAGCCGCGCCGTTCAAAGCGCGCGATGATCTCACCGACGAGACCCCGGGCGACGGCGTCGCCTTTGCAAAGTATGAGCGTCTGTTCGATAGCCATGATGCCGGCCTGACTACGCGGCAACCCAAGATGAGGCCTGTGGCGACGCTGCGCGGTGCTTGATCTCGATCGCGTTCGCGGCGGTCTCACCGGCTCGCGGTTTGGGCCGATCGTCTACACGGCCGAGACGTCGAGCACTAACGACGATGCGGTGCCGTTGCTCGGCCTGCCGCAGCACGCGGGCCGCGTGCTGATCGCCGAACATCAGACCGCGGGTCGCGGCCGGCGCGAGCGGGCCTGGATTGCACCGGCGGGCAGCGCGTTGCTCTTCACGACGATCCTACCGGACCGCATCGCCGGCGAGGCGCTGTGGGGCGTGACCTTGTGGTGCGCGCTCGCGGTGGCCGACGGCATCGCAGCGGCCGGCGGCCCGCGGGTGGAACTGCAGTGGCCCAACGATCTCTTGCTCGGTGGCCGAAAATGCTGCGGTATTCTCTGCAGTTCACGCATCATGGGGGCGCACGCGTGGGTCGCCTGCGGCGTCGGGATCAACGTCCTGCGGCCCGCCGGCGCGGCGAGCCTCGCGGCGATTTCACCGCCGCCGGCGTTTTTGTCGGATCATTCGAACGTCGATCGCCCGGCAGTTCTCGCGGCGATCTTGCGCGCCTACGATCGGCGGCTCGACGAATTGCGCGACCCACCCGCGATCGCGCGCGCATGGGAACGCCGCGCGGCGCTCGCCGGCACTCGGTATCGAATTGCGATCGACGGCGCGGACCAACCGTTCGATGCGATCGCGCGCCGGATCGCCGACGACGGCAGCCTAGTCGTCAGCGACGGCCACCGAGAACGCCACATCGCCGTCGGCGATGCGCGCGTCCTGCGTCCGCTCTCGACTTCTTAGGTTCGGTTAGTTGCCGACGTAGAGTTCGGCTGCGCGCGGCGGCGAATCGGCGCTGGCCAACTCGAACGACGTCGCCATTTCGATCGACTTTTCGACGAGCTTCATATTGCCCGCGGCGAGGAAACACTTGGCAGCCTGGACGTAACCCAGCTCGACGGCGCGCGAGTCGGTCGTGGTCTCGGCCCAACAAAGATACATCTTCCCGGTCAGTCGCAGAAACTTATTCGAAAGGTCGTCCTTGCGGATATCAAGCGCTACGACGGACGCGGCGCGATAGGCGCGCGCCGCGTCGGCGTACCGCATCGACCGTTCGCACGCCTCGGCTTCGGCAACGAAAAGCTCGAGCGCTTCGATCTGGTTGCCCTTGGTCGATTCACGGGCCGCGTGATTTAAGTTAGCCGACACGCGCGGCCGGCGCGGGGACGCTTGCGCCGGCCCACTCTGCGCCGCGGCGAGCAGTTTTCGCCAGCGCAGAAATTGCTCGATCCGGGTGACGAGTTCGCCCGCCTCAAACGGTTTGGTGATAAAGTCTTGGGCGCCGGCCTCGAGCGCCGCAACCCGGTAACCCGACTCGGAATCGGTCGTCAGCATGACGACCGGAATCGCCTTGACATTCGGGTCGGCCTTCAACTGGGCGGTTGTCGCCGCCCCGTCCATCACCGGCATCGACCAGTCCATCAAGATGAGATCGGGGCGGTCGCGCCGGGCAGCCGCCAGCGCCGCGTCGCCATCGGCCGCTTCGAGCACCCCGAAACCCGCAATGGCGAGGATGCGGCGCGCGAGCATCCGGGTCGCCGGATCGTCGTCGACGACGAGGATCGTTCCGCGCGCGGCGCTCTCGAGCGCGGCCGTCGCGAAGACCGATGCGAGAACGGCGGCAAATTCGGCGACGTAGCGTTCGATCTCGGCCGCCCGCGCGAACGTCCCGGGCTGGGCGGCATACGCCTCGACATAACCCGTGCTGACCTCGCCGGTCCGAAACGGGAAACCGAGCAACGCGCCGCCCATCGGGGCACCGAGGACCTCGAACTTCGGGCTCTCGCTGGCCAGGACGGCGGCCGCTGCCCACGGCGTGAAGCCCGCGAACTCAGGCTCCCCGGCCGCGCTCGCGCTGGCGATCAAGGTCGCCTCGCCAACCTGGTCGCGCTCCGAAAGCCAGACGCGCGCGTGCTGTAATCCAAAGCGCGTAACGAGGGTTTGGGCGGCATCCCGAGCGAGCTTAATCCCGCCGGATCGCGAGGACATCTCGGTAACCATGGCTATCTTTAGCTTCGGCCTAGCCCGCCGACGGCTTTAGCGAGGGGCCGGATCGCCGACGGTCAGCGGTTCGCGCGGGCCTTGCGCTCGCAGCCTTCGCAGAAGTGCGCGAGCTTGTTATCGGTGTCGAAGATCGAATTCGAGAAATACATCGCGCAGCGTGCGTTGAAGCAATGCTTGAGACCGAGCGCGTGGCCGAGATTGTGCACGGACTCCTTGAGCGTTCGCTGGAAGAGCATATTCTCGTCGCGCCGCTCGCCGTAGAACTCGGTCCGCAAGCGATGAAGCGAGACGGCCGCGACGCGGTGCTCCTCGCTTGCGTCGCCGAACACGAACTGATGTGAGGTCTTGTACAAATCGAAGTCGGTGATGGCGAGGGCCAAGCCGTCGGCCGGCGGCAGCGCGCCGACGACGCGCATGACCAGCGTGTTCAAAAATAGCTGGTTGCGGTCGCTGTTGAGCACCGTCCGCGGCAACCGCAGAACCCGCTCGACCGTGCAGGCATACAGGAAGCGTTCCTCGAGACAGAGCGCCAAGCGCGCGAGGAATGTGGGGTCGATCGAGTTGATCGGAACGATGCTGACTTGGCTCACGACGAGCACCCATTCGCAAGCGTGCGAGGAATTACACGATACTTGGCCTCGGCCTCGACCGAAACCTCGTGCAGATTCGCCGGGGCGCAGCGCGAAGGAACGACCATGATCGTTGGAATCGGGATCGACCTGGCCGAAGTTGCACGCTATGAATTCCCACCGGAGCGACTTGCTTGGTTCGCGCGCAAGGTCTACACCGACGAAGAGATGGCCTATGCCCTGCGCAAGCGCAATCGCGCCGAGCGGCTCGCCGGATTTTTCGCCGCCAAGGAAGCGGCCCGCAAGGCATTCGGCGTCGCGATCCCGTGGCGGCTGGTCGGCGTGGGACACGAACCGAGCGGCAAGCCGCGCCTGCTCTTCTTCGGCTCGGCGCTCGAGCTGCCGCGATACCGCGCCATTGCACGCATTCATCTAACGATCACGCACACCGCGACGACGGCGGCCGCGGTCGTCGTCCTCGAAAGCGACGGCTAACCGATGCGCGCGCTAACCGCCGAGCAGATGCGGGCCGCCGATGTGGCCGCCTGCGCACGCCTGGGCGACGTCGCGCTGATGCGCGCGGCCGGCCGCGCACTGGCCGGAGCGATCGGGACGGCCCCGCGGCGCGTCGTCGCGTTTGCCGGCAGCGGCAACAACGGCGGCGATGCGTTTGCCGCGCTTGCCGAACTCGACGCGTCGATCGTCCGGCTGGTCTACGCACGCGCCGCCCGTGAACCGAGCGATGCCCGTCGCGACGCCGAGGCCCGCGCCAAGGCCGCGGGCGTCGAGCTGCGCGCGTTACCCGAAGACGCGGCATCGGCCGACACCGCGCTCGCGGGCGCCGACGTCGTGCTCGACGGCCTGCTCGGCGTCGGCGGGCAATCGCGGCCCGCGGCTGAATACGAAGCGGCAATCGCGGCGTTGAACGCACGGCGCCGCGCCGGCGCGCGGTTGCTCGCGATCGACGTCCCGACCGGCGTCGACCCGACGACCGGAACCGTCGCCGCCTGCGCCGTCCAGGCGACGTTGACGGTTTGCCTCGGCGCGCCGAAGTTGGGCCTGCTGCTCGAACCGGCACGCGCGGCCGTCGGCCGGCTCGTCGTCGACTCGATCGGCATGCGCGACGAAGTCGAACGCGCCGCCGGGCCGCGCTACGCGGTCTTGTTCGGCGACGAGTTCGCGCAGCTCCGGCCAAGCCGCGGCGCCGCGATGGACAAGCGCGGTGCCGGCGCACCGCTCGTTATCGCGGGTTCAGCGCAATTTCCCGGCGCAGCGGTCCTCTGCGCCCGCGCGGCTGCCCGAGCCGGCGCCGGTTACGTCACGGTTGCAACGCCAAGCGATGCCGCAGCGGCGCTCCGCATGCACCTCATCGAACAAGTCGTCGTTCCGGTCGATGAGCGCGACGTCGCCGGCGCGATCGCCGCGTTGCTCGATCTGACGAATCACGCGTCCTCGGTTGCGGTCGGTCCGGGACTTGGGCTTTCCGATGCGACCGGTCAGATCGTGCGCGGCGTGCTCGAACAACTCGCGCTGCCGGTCGTGATCGACGCCAGCGCCCTGTTCCATTTGGCCAAGCATCTCGAACTGCTGCGTGGACTGCGCTGCGTGGTGACGCCGCACGAGCGCGAGTTCGCGCGACTCTCGGGCGAAGGTACGATCGCGCCGGGGACGCGCATCGAACGCCTTCGCCGGTTCGTCGACCGCACCGGCATCGTCACGTTGCTCAAGGGTCCGGTGACTTTGATCGACGACGGCACGACGATGCACGTCAACCCGACGGGAACCGCGGCGCTGGCGACCGCCGGTACCGGCGACGTCCTGTCGGGCATCATCGCGACGTTGCTCGCGCAAGGCCTTGCACCGGTCGATGCAGCGCGCGTCGGCGCGTATTGGCACGGCGTCGCCGGCCGGCTCGCCGGTGAGCGCCGCGCGGTCGGCGTTGTCGCCGGCGACGTCATCGAGGAACTGGCGGCGGCTACGACGGCGCCGCCGTGACGATTCGCTGCAACTCCGCCTCATCGATCACCGTCACGCCGAGTTTGTGCGCCTTTTCCAACTTTGTTCCGGCGGCGTCGCCGGCTACGACGTAGTCGGTCTTCTTACTGACCGCGCTACTGACTTTGCCGCCGGCGCCGACGATCAGCTCGGCGGCCTGGTCGCGCGTCAGCGACGGCAGCGTTCCCGTCAGCACCAGCGTCTTGCCCGCCAGCGCGCCGACGGGCCTCGGCGCACGGCGCGGTGCCGTCATCTCGACGCCGTGCGCGCGCAACCGCTCGATGACCGCCAGATTTTGCGGCTGCCGGAGAAAGAACCAGACGCTTTCGGCGATCTGCTCGCCGACCCCGTCGACCGCCGCGAGCTCCTCCTTTTCGGCCGCCGCAAGCGCGTCGATCGACCCGAACTCGGGCGCAAGCAACGCCGCATTTTGGCCGCCGACATAGCGAATGTTCAGTGCCGCCAGCAGCCGCGCGAGGCCGCGGGTTTTCGAACCGGCGATCGCCGCGACGACGTTGGCCGCGCTCTTTTCACCCATGCGCGGGAGGGCCAATAGCTTGCCGGCATCGAGGTCGTACAGGTCGGCGACGTCGCGGACGAGCCGGCCGTCGACCAGTGCGCTCGCGAGCACGTCGCCGACCCCTTCGATGTCCATCGCACCGCGCGACGCGAAGTGCCGAATGCGCTCGCGGAGTTGCGCCGGGCACGCGACGTTGGTGCAATACGCGAACGCGTCGCCGGCCGGCTGCTCGACCAGCGAATCGCAGACCGGGCAGCGGTCGGGCATCTCGAAGACGCGCGCGTCCGGTGGGCGCAGCTCCGGCACCGGACCGGCGACGTACGGAATGACGTCGCCGGCCCGGCGCACGACGACCGTGTCGCCGATCCGAATGTCCTTGCGCAGGATGTCGGCCTGATTGTGCAACGTCGCGCGCTCGACCGTCACGCCGCCGATATGCACCGGCGCAAGGATCGCGTATGGGTTGAGCTTGCCCGACCGGCTGACGTTGATTCCGATATCGAGCAGTAACGTGCGCGCTTCCTGGGCGCGGAACTTGAAGGCGGTCGCCCAGCGCGGGTCCTTGCCGGCATAGCCGAGCTTCGCCTGGAGCGCGAGATCGTCGACTTTGATCACGACGCCGTCGATCTCGTAGTCGAGCCGCTCGCGCTCGGTCTCCCAGCGCCGGCAGAAATCGATGACGGCGTCGATCGTCGCGCACCAGGTTGCGTTGGCATTCACCGGGAACCTGAACGCGCGCAAGGCCGCGAGCAGCGCTTGCTGCGACGCCGGTGCCGGGGCGCCGTCGAACTCGCCGATGGCGTAGGCGAAGAACGAGAGCCGCCGCTCGGCGGTCGCCTTCGGGTCGAGTTGCCGCAAGCCGCCGGCCGCGGTGTTCCGCGGGTTGGCGAACAGCGGCAGCCCGGCCGCCTCGCGCTTGGCGTTGATGGTCGCGAAATCGCCTTTGGCGATATAAATCTCACCGCGGACGTCGATCGCCGCCGGCGGCGCGCCGCGTAACGTCAGCGGGATCGCGCGCACGGTCCGCACGTTGGGCGTAACCTCTTCACCGACATTGCCGTCGCCGCGCGTGCCGGCCGAGACGAACGCGCCGCCCTCGTAGCGGAGCGAGATCGCCAACCCATCGATCTTCAACTCGCAGACGTAGGCGGGGGCGGCGCCGGCGAGCTTTTGGACGCGCGCATCGAACGCGCGCAACCCGTCCTCGTCGAACGCGTTTGCGAGGCTGAGCATTGGGACGACATGGCGATATGACGGAAACGCCGACGACGGCGCGGACCCGACGCGTTGCGTCGGCGAGTCGGGCGTGACCAGTTCGGGATGCGCTTCTTCGAGCTCGAACAGTTCGCGCAACCGCGCGTCGTACTCGGCATCGCTGAGACGCGCGTCGTCGAGGGCGTGATACCGGTAGTTGGCCTCGTCGAGAAGCGCGCGCAGCTCGGCCGCGCGGCGCGCGGGCGCCTGGGCCCTCCGCTCGGTTGTCATCGGCGCTCCTTCGGCGCGCCCCGCGCGGACTCCGACGGACCTCGACCGAAGAGCCCACGCATGCCGGAAGCCTTCATCTGCGACGCCATCCGGACCCCGATCGGGCGGTATGGCGGCATTCTCAGCGCCGTGCGAACCGACGACCTCGCGGCAATTCCGATGCGGGCGTTGCTCGAGCGCAATCCCGAGCTCGACCCGGCGCGGATCGACGACGTTTTCTACGGTTGCGCCAACCAAGCCGGCGAGGACAACCGCAACGTCGCACGGATGGCGCTGTTGCTCGCCGGGCTGCCGGAGTCAATCCCGGGTGCAACGATCAATCGGCTGTGCGGTTCGGGCATGGACGCCGTCGGCCAGGCCGCGCGCGCAATCCGGTGCGGTGAGGCGGATCTCATCGTCGCGGGCGGCGTCGAAAGCATGACACGCGCGCCGTTTGTCATGGGGAAGTCCGAGACGCCGTTCTCGCGCCGCGCCGACGTCTTCGACACGACGATCGGCTGGCGGTTCGTCAACCCGGTGCTCAAGGAGCGCTACGGCATCGACTCGATGCCCGAGACCGCCGAGAACGTCGCTGCCGACTATCATATCGCGCGCGCCGATCAGGACGCGTTTGCGCTACGCAGCCAACAGCGCGCCGCCGCCGCGCAAACCTCGGGCCGGCTGGCCGAAGAGATCGTCCCGGTGACGATCCCGCAGCGGCGCGGCGATCCGAAGGTCGTCGACCGCGACGAACACGTTCGTGCTGACACGACGCTCGAGTCGCTCGCGAAACTGCCGGCGCCGTTTCGGGCCGGCGGCTCGGTCACCGCGGGCAACGCGTCGGGAATCAACGACGGCGCCTGCGCGCTGGTCGTCGCGAGCGAAGCCGCCGTCACCGCCCATGGCCTGACGCCGCGCGCGCGCATCCTCGGCATGGCAACCGCCGGCGTGCCACCGCGCGTGATGGGGATCGGACCCGCACCGGCATCGCAGCGCTTGCTCGCGCGACACCATCTCTCGATCGAGCAGATCGACCTGATCGAACTCAATGAAGCGTTCGCATCGCAATCGCTGGCGGTGTTGCGAATGCTCGGATTGGCCGACGATGCGCCGCACGTGAACCCTAACGGCGGCGCGATCGCGCTCGGTCATCCGCTCGGCATGAGCGGCGCGCGGTTGGTGACGACGGCGAGTTACGAGTTGGCGCACCGCAAGGCGCACTATGCCCTCTGCACGATGTGCATCGGCGTCGGCCAAGGCATTGCGCTACTGATCGAACGCGTCTAGTGGCGGACTTCCGGCGGCGCGCGTTGCAGGTTGGGCTCGCCGGCGTGTTCGTCGCTGCCGGCATGACGCACTTTGCTAAGCCGCGTATGTACGAAGCGATCGTTCCGGCGGCGCTACCGGCCCATCGCGAACTCGTGCTAATCAGCGGAGCGTTTGAGATCCTCGGCGGAATCGGCGCGCTGGTTCCTGCGACCCGGCGGCTCTCCGGCTGGGGCTTGATCGCGCTCCTGTTCGCCGTTTTTCCGGCCAACATTCACATGGCGCTCGCCGCCGGCCGATTCGCGGCGCTCGCGCCGGCCTGGGCGCTCTGGGCCCGCCTGCCCCTCCAGTTCGTCCTGATCTGGGCCGTCTACCACGGCTTCGTACGCCCGCGAGAAACGCCGGAATGAGTGCTCGGACCGGCCGGGGACTCACGATCGTCGAGACGGAATCTCCGAATGGTGACCGAAAACGAGCAATCCCGCGCTCCGAGGCGCTCGGTAACCGTCCGAAAGCTCAGCAAGCCCGAGGCGGACCGAATCGACGCCGAGAATCGCCGCACTCAAACGCCGCCGGAAAAGTTTGCCGAGCTTTGGGAGTTGAGTCTCGTCTGGATGAACATGCATGGAGTCCCTGAGGCACAGCGACGACTTCAAAGAACTGTTGTCGCTCTTCAACGACGCGGGCGTTAGATTTCTCGTCGTCGGCGGATTCGCGCTGGCGCACTACGGCCATCCACGATACACCAAAGATCTCGATCTCTGGATCGATCCCGTTGGAGAAAATCCGCGGCGCGCCTACGCGGCGCTCGCCAAATTTGGCGCACCGCTCGACGGCGTATCGGCGACCGACCTCGCCGACCCCGATTGCGTCTTTCAAGTTGGCGTAGAACCGCTGCGCGTCGATATCTTGAACAGCATCTCAGGCGTGGAGTTTGCTCCGGCCTGGCAGCGCCGCGTTCCCTCAACCTACGCCGGCGTCCCGATCAATGTGATCGGTCGAGAAGACTACATCGCCAACAAACGCGCAACCGGCCGGCCGCACGACCTCCGCGACGTCGCGGAGCTCCTCGAAGGTGACCGCTAGGCTGAAGCGAGCGGTTACGCTTCGACCGGGACGCGACCGTTTTCGACCAGGTCGTGGAGCGCGGCGAGGTTCTCGCGTTCGAGTGCTTCCACGTGACCGCGGTCGGCGCGCACGCGGCCCTGGGCGCGCTCGTCGGCGAGAACCGCGCGCAAGTGCTCGCCGGTGAATGAACCCTCGGCGCGCGCGACCTCCTCGGGCGTGCCGGTCGCAACGATCGTGCCGCCGCGGTCGCCGCCTTCGGGGCCGAGGTCGATCAAGTAGTCGGCGGTCTTCACGACGTCGAGGTTGTGCTCGATCGTCAACACGGTGTTGCCCAGCTCGACCAACCGCTGGAGCACGTCGAGCAGTTTGTGGATGTCGGCGAAGTGCAGCCCGGTCGTCGGCTCGTCGAGCACGTAGAAGGTCCGGCCGGTCGCCCGCTTCGAGAGTTCGGTCGCGAGTTTGACGCGTTGCGCCTCGCCGCCCGAAAGCTGGGTCGCCGGCTGCCCCATCTTGATGTAGCCGAGGCCGACCTCGGCGATCGTCTTAAGCCGGTTGTGAATCCGCGGAATCGCGCTGAAAAACTCGCTGGCTTCGTCGACGCGCATATCGAGGACGTCGGCGATCGATTTGCCCTTGTACTTCACTTCGAGCGTCTGCGCGTTGTAGCGTTTCCCTTTGCAGACCTCGCACGGAACGTAGACGTCGGGCAGAAAGTGCATCTCGATCTTGATGATGCCGTCGCCCTGGCACGCTTCGCAGCGCCCGCCCTTGACGTTGAACGAGAACCGTCCCGGCCCATAGCCGCGCAGCTTGGCCTCCGGCGTCAGCGAATACAGTTCGCGGACCAAATCGAATGCGCCGGTATAGGTCGCCGGATTGCTCCGCGGCGTGCGGCCGATCGGCGACTGATCGATGACGACAAGTTTGTCGAGCTGCTGCGCGCCGACGACGCGACCGTAGGTGCCGCCCGGCTGCTGACCGTGCAGGTACTGGTTGAGCGCTTTGACGACGACCTCGTTGACGAGCGTCGACTTGCCGCTGCCGCTGACGCCGGTGACGCATGTGAAGACGCCGATCGGGATGTCGACGTCGATGCCGTCGAGGTTGTTGGCCTTGGCCTTCTTCACCGCGAGCACGCCGCGCGGTAACCGCCGGGTCGACGGGATCGCAATGAACTGCCGGCCCGAAAGATACGCGCCGGTCAACGACTTCGGATTGCGCTCGATCGCGTCGATCGTCCCGACGCTGAGGATCTCGCCGCCCTCGGCGCCGGCGCCCGGTCCGATATCTACGATCACGTCGGCTTCACGCATCGTGTCTTCGTCATGCTCGATGACGATCAAGGTGTTTCCAAGGTCGCGCAGGGTCTTGAGGGTCGCCAGCAGCCGGTCGTTATCGCGTTGGTGCAAGCCGATCGACGGCTCGTCCAAAATATACAGGACGCCGACGAGCGAACTGCCGATCTGCGTCGCCAGCCGGATCCGCTGAGACTCGCCGCCCGATAGCGTCGTCGCCGACCGCGCGAGGCTCAAGTAGCCGAGGCCGACGTTGGTCAAGAACCCCAGCCGCGCCCGAATCTCTTTGAGGATCTGGTGCGCGATCAGTTCCTCGCGCGGCGTCGGTTTGAATTCGCGAACGAACGCCTCGGCCCGTTCGACCGACCGCGTGGTGAACGCGTGAATATTGATTCCGCCGACGGTCACCGCCAGCGCCTCGGGCTTGAGCCGCGCGCCCTTACACGTCTGACAGACCGTCTCCGACATGAATTTTTCGATGTCTTCTTTGACCAGGTCGCTCGACGTCTCGCCGTGCCGGCGCTGCAAATTTTTGATCACGCCTTCGAACTGCGTTTCGTAGTCCCACGAGTTCCCGTTGCGCGACTCATAGGTGAACCGCTGTTTGCGGTCCGACCCGTAGAGGATCGTCTCGACCAGATCTGGCGGCATCTTCTCGATCGGGGTCGAGAGCTTGACGCGCCGCGAGCGCAGCAGCTTCTCGACTTGCTGCAGATAATACGGATTCATCGACGGGAAGCGGCCGCTGCCCAGCGACTTGCTCCACGGAACGATCGCCCCACCTTCGATCGACTTGCTGCGGTCGGGGATGACCTTCCACGGATCGATCTCGATCTTGACGCCGAGACCCGTGCAGTCGGGACACGCGCCGTACGGCGAGTTAAATGAAAACAAGCGCGGCGCGAGCTCTTCGAACGACAGCCCGCACTCGACGCATGCGAGCTTCTCGCTGAACGTCAGTTCGCGCAGCGGCGCGCCGGCCGGCTCGGCAAGGACCGTCACGATCCCCGACGAGAGCCGCAGGGTCGTTTCAACCGAGTCGGTCAATCGCTTACGAATCTCGGGTTTGACGACCAACCGATCGACCAGAACCTCGATCATATGCTTGCGCTTCTTGTCGAGATCGATCTTTTCGCGCAGTTCGCGGACCTCGCCGTCGACGCGCACCCGCGCGAAGCCCTCTTTGCCGATCTCCTCGAAGAGTTTGGCGTATTCGCCCTTGCGGCCGCGGACGACGGGCGCCAAGACTTGCACCCGCGTACCGTCGGGCAACTCGAGAATCTGATCGACGATCTGCTCGGCCGATTGCGCGCTGACTTCGCGGCCGCAGTTGTAGCAGTGCGGCGTCCCGATCCGCGCGAACATCAGCCGCAAGTAGTCGTAGATCTCGGTGACCGTACCGACCGTCGACCGCGGGTTGCGCGATGTCGACTTCTGATCGATCGAGATCGCGGGCGAGAGTCCCTCGATGTAGTCGACATCGGGCTTCTCCATCTGGCCGAGAAACTGGCGGGCATACGACGAGAGCGACTCGACGTAGCGGCGCTGCCCCTCCGCGTAGATCGTGTCGAACGCCAGTGACGACTTCCCCGAGCCCGAGAGCCCGGTGATCACGATCAGCTTGTTACGGGGGAGGGTCAGGTCGACGTTCTTGAGGTTATGCTCGCGGGCGCCCTTGATGACGATGGAATCGAGGCTCACGCTGTATCTGACCGGGTCGGCGCGGCGGCCGTTGCGATCCGGTATTCCCCGACGACCACCAAAGTCAAAAAAGCGATGACCGCCTGGACGACGATCTGCGCGACCAACGGACCAACCAACGGCACGCCGTGCAGGACCGCCGCGAGGACGCCCATGAGGACCACCACGACCACGAGGCCAAAGACCATCAGGATCGTCGAAGTCGGACGGTGGTAGGCGGTTCGAGCCGATTCGGCGATCGCTTCGAAGCCCGTTCGCTCGCCGACGACGGCCGAGGCCATCGTGTATATTCCAAAATAGGTGTAGCCGAGCAGCGAGAGCAACAAGGTGAACGGCGCCAGCGCCGTGGCGGCGAAGCCGAGCACGATCATGATGAGTAGCGCCACCAAGACGTGGCCGCCTTCGCGGCGGAACGCCGTCGCGCCGTCGGCAAACGTCGCGCGGCCGCGCTCCCACGCGGCATTCGCCATTCCGGTCGTATACGTGATCGACAGAAACGTCGCCGATAGCGAAATCGCGAACAGCAGCGCGTCGGCCAGCAAATTCGGAGCAACGAACGGTCCGGTGTCGCCGAGCCCGCGCGGCGGGACGATCAGCCACGTGAGGATTCCCGAACCGATCGCAACGAGCAGTCCCGGCAAAATGATGATCGCGTTACCGGTCAGCAAGCGCCACGAGCGCTTAAACACGCCCTCGACTTCCATGCGCTGCGCTTCGGCCCGGAGCCTCGGCTACCTGGGGAAGGCCGACGCATCGAGCAACAGTGTGACGACCTCGGCGATATCGCCGACGCGCAGATCGTGCGGCGGCGGGTCGTGCGCCACGTGCTCGCCGTGGATATCGAGCCAGATCGTGAACAGTCCGGCGTCGTGCGCGCCGGTGATGTCGCGAAAGTAGCGGTCGCCGATCATCGTCGCGTCGCGCGGCTCGATGCCGAGCCGTGCGCAAGCGAGCTGGAACAGCCGCGGGTCGGGCTTCACCATTCCGGCTTCATCGGCCATCAGCACGATGTCGAACCGGTCGGCCAACCCGAGCAAGGCAATTTTTTCACGGTGCGTCTCCGACATGCCGTTGGTGATCAGCCCAAGCCGGCTGCCGCGCGCGCGCAACGTGTCCAACAGATCGCCGACGCCCGGCCACAGTTGAAGGAACTCGTTGCGGTAGCGGTTGTACGCTTCCGCGCAGCGCCGCGCGAGCACCGCATCCGGCGTTCCGACCGCGGCGAGGGCGGCCGACCACAGGCGCTCGCGGGTCGCAACCATACTCTCGGTCAGCAATTCGGCGGTCAGGCTCTTCCAGAAGCGCTCGGCCTGCGCAACGTAGGCGAGGAACAGCGCTTCGGCGTCGACGGCCCCTTCGCGCGACAGATCGTCGACGACCCGGCGCGCCGCGCGGCGATAGGTCTGTGTGTCGTCATGCAGCGTGTCGTCGAGATCGAACAGCACCGCCCGGGTCGGGGGCCGGATCACCATCCGCCGGTTTCGCATCGGTTGGCCGACTATCCCTGCGCACTCGCGCGGCCGTCAGCGATAACCCAACGCCGCCGAGATCGCGCCGGCGACCTCGACGAGCCGCTTTTCATATCGACGCACCTTTGCATCGGAGAACCGATCGATTGGACCGGAGACGTCGAGTGCCGCGACCATCCGCCGCGCCGAATCGAAGATCGGTGCGGCGATGCCGCAAGCGTTCGGCACGCGCTCGCCGCGGGTCGTCACGACCCCGGCCGCGTGCGCATCGGTGTCGCTCATCACCAGCAGCCGGCCGGCGGCACCGCGCCCCAGCGGCATGCGTTGGCCGACGCGCACGACGATCCGAATGTCGTGCGACGATTCCAGTCGCTCGATGCAATAGCGCGAGTCGCCCTCCCGAACGTAGAGCGCAACGGTCTCGTTCACCTCGCTCAGCAGCCGTTTCATGTGCGGCCGCGCGGTCCGCGGAACGTCGTGATCGGCCGCGTAGACCTCGGCGAGATAGAGCACCTTGGCGCCGAGTGCGTAGCGCCCGGTGGCGCGATCTTGCCGGAGATATCCGCACGTGCGCAAGGTTGAGAGGAGGCGGTGCGCCGACGACTTTCCGAGCCCAAGCGATGTTGCGACCTCCGCGACGCTGAGCTCACGGCGCTCGGGCGTGTAGAG
>JBOHTW010000037.1:0-4628 GCA_050733835.1 Vulcanimicrobiaceae bacterium
CGATGGTGCAGATCGAGCCCGCGGCGCAGCCGTCCGAGCACGACGAAGTCGACGACCAATCCAATTCCAGCGCCGACGACGATGAAGGTAAGCGGTGCGACCGCGAGCAGCGCAAATTGAAGCTGGCCCAGCATATGCTTCCTACGTACCCAGATTCGGCGCGCGCGAATCCTTACGTGCAAGCATCATTTGCCCGCGCCACCCAAACCACGCCAGTGCGCCCGCGAGCAGTTGCACGGCGATCACGAGCGCAACCGTCGCCGGCCAGCCGCCGCTCTCCCAGAAGGCCGCCGGCACGATCGCGCCGAGGCCGCCGAGAATGTAATAGACAGTCAAATACAACGCAACCGCGCTCGACCGCTGGGACTCGACGACTTTGCCGATCAGCCCCTGCGATGCGGTCTGCGCCCAGAACGTCCCGGTCGCGAGGAGCACCAACCCCGCCACCACGAGCCACAACGACGTCGACAGCGTGATCGCGACGCCGGCGGCGCACATCGCAACCGCAGCCAGCGCGGTCACGCGGTGCCCGAAGCGGTCGACCATTCGGCCCGCGACCAAGGTCGCCGGAATGCCGGCGAGATACACAAAGAACAGGTCCCCGAGATCGGTCGTGCCGAGCGAGAACGGCGGCTCGGCGAGCCGGAACGTGATGAACGTAAAGACCGCGATCAGGCTGAACAAGACGCTCGCGCCGACGCCGTAGATGCACAGCAAGATCGGCGTGCGCGCGAAGCGTGCCATTGCCGCAAACGACGCCGCCGTCGACGTGCTCGGCACGAACCTCCGCGCGCGCGGCAATGTCGCCAACACGATCGCGCCGCCGACGAGGTTGAGCGCGGCCAGCGCAATGAAACCCTGGTGCCAATCGCTGCGGCCGGCGACCAGCGCCGTCACGAAGCGGCCGAGAAATCCGCCGAGCACGTTGCCGGCGACGTACGCCGCGATCGCCAGCCCCGCAACCGCGGTTGGAAACTCCTCGGCGACGTAGGCAACCGTTACCGCGAAGACGCCCGGCATCAGCAATCCTTGAGCAAACCGCCACGCCAACAGTTCGTCCAGAGTTTGCGCGCCCGCCGCCGCCAAGGTCACGAGCGCCAGTGCGAAGATCGACCCGACGATGACCCGTTTGCGCCCGATCCGGTCGGCGAACGGCCCGACGAACGGCGCCGCCAGCGCGCACGCCAACGTCAAGATGGAGATCGTCGCGCCGACCGCCGCCTCCGATGCGTGGTAGTCGGTGCGCAGCAGCGGCAGGATCGGCTGGGTCGCGTACATGTCGAGAAAGGCGGTCCCACCGGCCGTCGCAACGCCTAAAAATCGCAGCAGTCTCACGCGCGAACGACCGACGCCATCTCAACTGACGACTCGCATCCACCGCGCGAAGTTGCGTCGACCGGGGGAATCGCAGCCGCGGCGCGTAGTGCTGCAACATGAACGAGCCAACGATGCCGCCCGACCGGCTAAACGAGATCGGCGTGTTGCGCCGCCGCGAGATCGAAGCGCGCATCCTCGCGCCGTTGATCGCCGCGTTCGAGCGCGAGTTCGGCCAGCCGCGCGTCCGCGAACTTCTGCGCGCGACGATCGTCGAGATCGCACAACGGCAGGGCGCCGAGCTAGCCGCCGCCGCAGGCGGCAACTCGCTTGCCGACTTTGAGGCGAACAAGGGTGCCTGGACCAAAGACGGCGCGCTCGAGATCGACATCGTCGAATCGACGCCGTCAAGCTACGGTTACAACGTCACCCGCTGCCGTTACGCCGAGATGTACCACGCCCTCGGCATTCCCGAACTCGGCGCCCTGCTCTCGTGCAACCGCGACTTCCGCCTGATCGAAGGCTTCAACCCCGAGATCGAACTGGAACGCACCCAAACGATCATGGAAGGCGCCGCCTTCTGCGACTTCCGCTACCGAACGCGCGGCCCCGCTCCCACCGAAAACGCGAACCCGTAAATGCGATGCATGTGGCGAAGCTGCACGCGCAACTCGTAGCGACGCTGTGCGAGCGTGGAGCGATTCGAAGTGCCAACGTCGAGGCGGCATTTCGCCGCGTTCCGCGCCATGTGTTCATCCCGGGCGTCCCCGTCTCCGACGCTTATGCGGACCGATCGATTCCGATTAAGTTCGGCGACGGCGTTCCCATCAGTTCGTCGTCTCAACCGGCGATGATGGCCGAAATGCTCGAACGGCTCGCTCTGCGCGCCGGCGATCGTGTCTTGGAGATTGGGGCCGGCAGCGGTTACAACGCCGCATTGCTCGCTGACCTGGTTGGACCAGCCGGTTTCGTCGCAACGATCGATCTCGACGCCGATCTCGCCGACGGCGCACGCCGGCATCTCGCCGCCGCCGGATTTCATCAGGTGCGGACGATCTGCGCCGATGGAACGGACGGCGATCTCGCCGATAGTCCCTTCGACGCAATTATCGCGACGATCGGCGTCGGCGACATTCCGCCGGCTTGGATCTCACAACTACGGATCGGAGGGCGGCTCGTCATGCCGCTCGCAATCCGGCTGCTCCAGCGCGTCGTCACCTTTCAACGGACGGCCGAGTCGCTGGCAAGCACCTCGGTCATCGGCGGCTCGTTCATGATGCTGCGCGGGCGGTCGCCGTCAGTGACCGCCGACCCGATTACGCTCGGCGCAGCGACCACGATGCTTCGCGTCGTGAACGACGCTTCGGTCGACCGGGAGTGGCTCGTCCGCGCGCTGCGTGAGCCGGCCGGCGAGGCGCGCCCGTCCCGTCCACTCACGGTCGACGACGTCTGGAGCGGGCTTGCACTTTGGCTAAACTTTCACGATGAAGCGTTTTGCCGGTTAGATACTCTCGGCGCTGCGGCGACCGGCGGTCAGTTCCCGAATGTCGCCCCGAACGAAATGTCGGCGGTTGCCTACGCTGCGACCCTCGGCCTCTACCGAACCCACGACCTTGCCGTATTCGCGCTGAGTGCCGATGGCGACATCGTCATTCGTCATTGCGGCGAACACTCAGGCGCCCTTCGCCGCCTCCAGTCGGCAATCGACGCATGGGATGATGCCGGCCGCCCAGCCGACGCCGGCATGCGAATCGAGGCGTTTCCCCGCGGTGTGAACCAGCCCATCGCAAGTTGCGGCGAGTCTGCCGTGTCGATCGCCCAAGCCTCGACCACGGTCGTCGTCCGCTGGGTCAGCTAAGATTTCGCCCTCGGCATTCCCGAACTCGGCGGGCGCCTACAGATTCGAAACGTCGAGGATGACTTTGATCGCCGATCGGTCGTCCATCGCAGCATAGCCCTCGGGCGAACGGTCGAGCGGTAAGCGTAGGTCGAAGATCGGCGATGGATCGATCTTGCCGCTAGCAACGTCCGTCATCAGTTCGTCGATGTACGCGCGCGTCGGCGCGAGTCCGCCGGCGATCGAGATGTTCTCGCTAAAGAGCCGCCGGGCCGAAAACGCCCCGACGCCATGCGGCACGCCGACGAAGCTGACCGTTCCGCCGGCGCGCGCGATGTTCACGCCCAGATCGAGCGTCGCTTGCGATCCGACCGCTTCGACGACGCTGTTCACGCCGCCATCGGTCAGGTCGACGATCTTCGCGGCGACGTCGGCGTCGCTCGAGTCGACCACATCGGTCGCACCGAACCGCTGCGCCAACGCCAACCTCCCGGCGTGATGCCCGATCGCAATGATCCGCGCCGCGCCGCTGCGCTTGGCCGAAATGACGGCGCACAGACCGACCGCCCCATCGCCGATCACAGCGACCGATCGCCCCGCCTGAACGCCGGCTCTGACGCAACCGTGGTGGCCGGTCGACATCACGTCGGTTAATGCCAGCGCCGACACGCGCTTGGCGGGGTCGTGCGCGACCGCCGCCGGAATCGGCCGCAAGGTGCCGTCCGCAAACGGGACTCGAACGAACTCGCCTTGGCCGCCGTCGTTGTCCTCGTCGCCCCAAAAGCCGCCGTGCCGGCACGACGAGTACAGGCCGTCCTGGCAGTAGTCGCACGTGCCGTCCGAATAGATGAACGGCGCCGCGACGGCGGCGCCGACCGTTACGCTACGCGTTTCGCGCCCGACCGCTTCCACCACGCCGATGAACTCGTGGCCGATGCGTCCGGCTTCCCGCTCAGCCACGCCGCGATACGGCCACAGATCGGAGCCGCAGATCGCGGCGTTGACGACGCGAACGATCACATCGGTCTCGTGCTTGATCGCAGGATCGGGAACCGACTCGACCCGTACGTCGCGCGGCCCGTGGTAAATTGTCGCCTTCATACGACCTACCCAAAACCGAAGCGCCGGTCGAGGTTTCGCACGCGCGACCGGGAAATCGACCGGATGCACCGGCGCATCGCGCTCCTCGCACTCGCCGCGGCGCTTGCCGCGCCGACGATCGCCGTCGCCGCCGCGGTCCCAAAGCCCGACGCCGCCGAGGCGAAGTTTGTCGCGACGATCCGGACCGAGCTCACGAAGGCGTTCGCGACCCCGAGCGCGGCCGAGCGCGCCGGCTACGTCCGTTACACGAACGAAGACGAAACCGGCGCGATCAGCTATGCGAACCCGCACTATTGGAACTCGACCGGCCCGAGCCAGCCGTCACAACTGTGGTACGACGTGCGCGGCCACTTGCTCGGCGCCGACTATTCCGTGC
>JBOHTW010000038.1:0-3008 GCA_050733835.1 Vulcanimicrobiaceae bacterium
GTAGATGACGAGTTCGCCGGCTTTCCCTTGCGACGCCGACATCAGCGGGCAGCCGAGCGGCGCAAACAGCACCGGCGTACCGCTGAAATCGAGATCGCCGCGGAATTGCCCCTCGGGATTCAAGCCACCGAAGCTGAAGCCCGGGTAATTTGCGGCCCGGACGCTGCCTTGCCCCGCCGACAGATCGGTTGAGAGCTGCACGATGTGCTCGCCGTTATTTTGAAACTCGCTCGGGGCGACCAGAAACGGCGGCGGCGGCGAGGGCTGGTCGCCACCCGGGTTGACGTCGGCGTTGCCCGCGCCGATGTAGAGCGAACTCCCGTCGGTCGAAGCGCCGCCCCAGCCCCAAACCCCGCCGCCGCTGTACGGGCGCGCAGCATTCGGGTCGTAGACGGGATAGTACGTGCCGACCACCGTCATGCTCGCCGCGTCGAGCTCGGCGAGCCGGCCGCGCCACGGAGACAGATCGCACGTCGAACCGGTCCCGGCGTAGAGCTTTCCGTTAAGCAGGGTCAAGCTCGTGTGCAAGAACTCGCGCAGGTTGAGCGCGTCGTTCGCGCCGGGCGCGATGTCGCCGGCAAGCCCGAGCGCTCCGGACCCGGCCGCGAGCGCGTGGATGGTGTGCACGCCGTCGGAGGCGTATAGCGCGCCGCGGCTGCGGTCGTAGACCGGCGTGCCGCCGACGCCGAAGATCGCCGGCGTACCGCCGACCACCCCCGGATTCTTACCACAATAGTACTGGCCTTGCGGCAGCGATTGCGTCCAAATCCGGCCGCCGGTGAACGCGTCGAAGGCGTAGACTGTGCCGCTGCCGCCGCCGACGAAGATCACGGCTTGACGGCGCTGGCCGCCCGCGACGATGCCGGTCGCAATGATCGGCTGCGTCTGCGTATCGAAGTCGCCGGTGGCGACCGGCGCCCAACCCGGGTGCAGGTTGACGATGCTCGACGCCGTGATCGCCGTCGAGTCCGGGTTGTATCCGTCGCGCAGATTGTCGAAGCCGTAGGTCGGCCAGTCGACGAATCCCGGCGTCGAACTCGGCGCCGGGCTGGGCGTCGGCTTCGGTGTCGCCGTCGGGCTCGCGGTCGGCGTCGGGCTCGGCGCCGCGCCGGTCGGTCGCGCCGTCGGCGTGCTGCTCGTTCCCGGGCTCGGTGTTGCGCCCGGTTTGCCGCTCGGCGAGGGCGTCGGGTTCACGCCGCCGACTGCGACGCTCGGTTTCGGCGTCGGCGATGCAGCCGGCGGCAAGCCGGCGTTCGCGGGCGGGGGCACCGGGCTCGAACCGCCACCTCCGCCACCGCAGCCGACGATCGCGAGGCCGATACCCAACCACGCCAATCGGCACCCGTCTCGACCAACGCGCACGACCACGGCACCCGCTTCCTTGCCATCTCACGTTAGCGGCGGGTCGCTCGAAGCCCGGTCTCGCCGCTGGCTATTTGGTCAGGCGCGCCTTGGGCAATCCGCCGCTTGACGCCCGGGCCGCATTCGGGCTCACCCCGGGCACGCCAAACGCCGTGAGGGTCGCGCCGTAGCTCGTGGAGATGTAGACGCGGCCGTTGAGCACAACCGGCGCGGTGTAGACGGCGCCCGGCATCGCTGTCGGTCCCCACAGCGCCGTCCCCGTCCCGGCGTCGAACGCGTAGGCTTTCTTATCCCTGCCGTCGCCGACGTAGACGACGCCGTTGGCGATCGTCGGCGAACTGTGAAGGTCGTCGTTGGAATCGTTGCTGCTGTCGATCCCGAACTGTTTGGCCCAGACCGGCTGCGGCACGAGCGTACAATTCGAAAATCGAAACGCGGCCAACCCCGGCCGGTACTGCACGCTGTCGATCGTGTCGTTGAACGTGCTCGGCAACGACACGTAAACGTAATTGGTCGCCGACGAGTAGCCAACCAACCCGATGAAGTCGCCGTTTTCGCTCGATTGCGCCATCGCTATCCGTTGGGTCGGACCGGCATCGACTTTGGTTTGGTCGTAAACAACCAAGATGCCGGCCTTGTTGATTGCGATCGCCAGCGGGTCGCACCCGGGCGGCGTGAATAGCACGGGCGTCGAACCGAAGTCCGCGTCGACCGGCGTCTCGCCGAGTTGCGCGAGCAACTGTTCGAGCCCCGGATAATTGTTCTGCTTGAGCGTCCCGAGATCGCTCGAGACTTCGATCACTTGTTCGCCGAGCCCGTCGTGTTCGGTCTGGTTGCCCGATTGGACGTCGAAGTTGCCGGTCGCCGCCCAAACGTTCCCCGCGGCATCGAGCGAGACGCCGCCGTACGACCAGATCCCCGCGCCATCACCGAGCGTCGGCGGGTTCACGGTATAAAATGCGCGCAGCCGCTGCAGGCTGCGCGCATCGAATGCGACGATGCGGCCGTACCACGGCGGCACGTCGGCCTCCGACGAGGTCGTGATGTACAGGAGATGACTGGTCGGGTTGAGCGCGAGCGCGCTCCACACCACGTTGTTCGCGGGGACGTCGGCGCCGCCGGTTCCCGGTTCGCCCGCCGGATCGATCGCAACGTGCGGATGGACCTCGGCGCCGGTTGCCAGATCGAATTGATAGAGCTGGTCCTGCCCGTCGACGACGTAGACGCTGTTGGTCGACCGGTCGATCGTCGGCGTGCCCGTGACCCCAAACGGCACCGCCGCGCCGGGATTGTTGTTCAACGGGTAGGTAATCGTGCCGAGTGAATGGTGCCACAATGACGTTCCGGTCGCCGCGTCGATCGCGGTGAAGTCGCCGCTGGTCGCGCCGATGTAGATTACGTCGTGGGCCGTTCCGCCGATCGAGACGCCGGTCGCGACGATCGGCTGACCGGCGAGGCCGCCGCCGACGTTCATCTGCCAGAGTTGCTGGAGCCCGTGCACGTTCGCGCTGTCGAGCGTCGACTCGCTCGGGCTCTCGCCGGTTCGCGCGGCGTTGCCCGCAAACGTGTCCCAATCCGTGCTGACGACGCCCGATCCCGGTGGCGGGTTGCCGCCGGGCGGCCCGCCGCCGGGGGTGCTCCCGCCC
>JBOHTW010000039.1:0-13982 GCA_050733835.1 Vulcanimicrobiaceae bacterium
CCGCTGAGGCGTGCGCCCGGCTTCTTTTTAGGTGTGTCTAGAAGAACGGGTTGTGCGCTTTTTCGTCGGCGATCGTCGTTGGTGGGCCGTGGCCGGGCATGACGACGGTCGCGTCGTCGAGGGCGAACAGTTTCGTCCGCACGCCGTCGAGGATGTCGCGGTAGCCGCTGCGGTCGCCGAATGCTCCGCCGACGCTGCCGGCGAACAGCGTGTCGCCGGTGAAGACCGTCGAGCGGAACAGGAAGCAGGACGAACCGTCGGTGTGGCCGGGCGTGTGCAGCATGCGGATTTGCGCGTTTTCGCCGAACGGTAGCTCGTCGCCGTCGACGATCGGTAGGGCGCGCTGCGCGAGCTTGCCGATCGCAAACGAGTCGGCCTTATGCATGACGATCTGAGCCTGCGGACAGGCCCGGGCGATATCGGCGGTCGCATCGCAATGATCGGCGTGCTTGTGGGTGACGAGGATGTAGCGGAGCGCGTACGGGCCGCCGGCGATCGCATCTAAGATCGTCTTCGGGAAACCGGCCGGATCGATCAGCGCGGCCGTCCGCCCGTCGTCGAGGAAGAAGATGTAGCCGTTCGACGGATGCGGATCGTGCGGATGGTGGCGGACGTCCGGCGGCAGATTGGTTTGGGGATGCCAGCGACGACCCGCAGCATCCGCGAATTTACCGGGGTCAAGACCGAGGACGCGGGCGATGGCGCGCGCCTCGTCGTCGCTCGGGACGCCGCTGCCCTCCGTCCAGGCGGCCAAACTTCCAATCGTAATGCCGGTCGCAGCCGCGATCCGCGCGTCGCCGATGCCGGTCCCGCGCTTGGCCTTGCGGAGGATGTCGGCTGGATCGTCCTCGAGGGCGAACTGCGAAAACTCCATGGGTCGAACAGTAATGCCGCGCTGCGCGGCAATCCTGCCGCTGCAACCGGAGCGGCCGCCGAACTCGTCGTACAGGGCGGAATGGAACGCTTGATCATCATCGGCTCGGGCCCGGCCGGCTTGACGGCCGCCATTTACGCGGCGCGTGCCAACCTCGCGCCGCTCGTCTTCGCGGGCTATCAATACGGCGGCCAACTGATGCTGACGACCGAGGTCGAGAACTATCCCGGGTTTCCTGACGGCATCATGGGGCCGGAGTTGATGGAGGCGTTTCGCGCGCAAGCCGAGCGCTTCGGCGCGCGAATCGAGAACGCCGACGTGACGCGGGTCGATTTCGGCTCGCGTCCGCTGCGCGTCTGGGCCGGCGACGACGTTCACGAAACGCAGAGCGTCATCGTTGCGACCGGCGCGAATGCTCGCTGGCTGGACGTTCCCGGCGAGATCAAGCTCCGCGGCCGCGGCGTCTCGACCTGCGCGACGTGCGACGGTGCGTTCTTCCGCGACAAGCGCATTGCGGTGGTCGGCGGGGGCGACTCGGCGATGGAAGAGGCCATCTTTCTCACGCGCTTTGGCTCCCACGTCACCGTGATTCACCGGCGCGATCATTTGCGAGCAAGCAAGATCATGGCCGATCGCGCGCTTGCGCACCCGAAGATATCGTTTATTTGGAACAGCATGGTCGAGGCCGTGCACGGCGACGAGCATCTCGAGCGACTCACCCTGCGCGACGCGGTGACCGGCGACCGTAGCGAACTCGAGATGGACGCGCTGTTCATCGCGATCGGCCACGACCCCAATACCGCAATCTTCGCTGATCAACTTGCCCGCGACGATCACGGCTACATCGTCTCGTCCGACGGGGTGCGCACCGGCATCGCCGGCGTATTCGTCGGCGGCGACGTCTACGACATTCGATACAAGCAGGCGGTGACGGCAGCCGGAATGGGCTGTAAGGCCGCACTTGAGGTCGAGCGTTACCTCGAGCACGCCGACGCGGAGCGCCCGGCGGTCAGCGCGACCTCGTAGATCCGCGTTTCCGGCTAGCGCCGCGCGGGGTCGCGGCCGATACCCGGATTGGTGTGCAAGCGAGATCACGCGATTCGGTTCGAGCGCGCCGTCGGTCTCGTGCTGGCGGCGTTGCTCTCCGCTTGTTCGGGCGGCGGCGGGGCGCCGGCCCTCCCCGGCGCGGCGTCGACGCCGTCGCCGGCGCTCGGCTCGGGTCTGCCGGCAGCACCTGCTCCGCCGGCGACTACCGGAGCGCTTGACCTGACGGTTGCCAATGCCTACGTCGATCAAGGGCAGCAAACCGCATCCGGTTCGATTCCGCTGGTCGCCGGCCGCGACGGCTACCTGCGCGTCTTCGTGGTCGCCGACCGACCGAACGCCGTGCGACCGACCGTGCGCGTCCGGATATTTCGAGGTGGCACGGTGATTGCGACCCAGCTCGTCAACGCGCCGACCGCGTCGGTTCCGACGGCCGAGAACGACGCCGTGTGGTCGTCATCGTGGAACGCGTTCATCCCCGGCGCGACGATTGCGCCGGGCGACTCGCTGCTGGTCGACGTCGATCCGACCAATGCGATTCCCGAATCGAATAAGTCCAATAACCGCTTTCCGGCCGACGCGCAGCCGCTGGCGCTCAACGTCGTCAGCGTTCAACCGTATGCCGTGACGCTCGTGCCGATCGTCACTCCGGTCGGTAGCGGTGACGTTTCCGCGGCGAACGCCGCCGACTATCTGCACGACGTGCTCGGAGCCTACCCGATCGCCGGAAGCGACGTGGCACTGCACGCACCGTTCACCGTCTCGTACGCGCCGCATTCCGATGGGACGAATTGGGACACGCTGCTCAACGACGTCGGTACGCTCCAGGCAGCCGACGGCCACGCCAACGACCGGCACTATTACGGCGTCGTTCGTCTTGGCTATCAGTCCGGCGTCGTCGGCATCGGATGGCAGCCGGGTATGACGGCGCTCGGGCCGGACGATGCTGCGCCGGTGTATGTTTCTGAAGCAGCTCATGAAGAAGGCCACAACTTCGGGTTGATGCATGCGCCGTGCGGAAATCCGCCGGACGTCGATCCAAACTGGCCGGCGGATCCGGCGCACGCGAACGCGATGATCGGCGGCATCGGTCTCGACGTCGCCAACCACCAAGTGCACGCAGCGAGCGAGCCGGACTTCATGTCGTATTGCAATGGAAAGTGGACGAGCGACTTCAATTATCGTAAGGTGCTTCAAGCGTTGCAGACGACGACCTCGGCGGCGGTCGCACGCCGAGCGGCCGCCGCCGAGCCGACGCTGTTCGTTACCGGTCGCATCGAGAATGGCCGAGCCGAGCTCGACACCGCATTTCGGCTGACGACCGCGCCCACCGTCCCGACCCCGGGACCGTATCACCTCATCGGGCTCGATGCGAACGGCGCCACGCTCTTCGATCGTGCCTTCGACGGCACGCCGGCCGCCGTCGACGGCGCAGCGCCCGGTGAGCGGCTGTTTGGAATAGCGGTCGCGCTCGATCCGGCGCGCGCGGTTGCTCGTCTTTTGATCCATCAGCCGGACGGATCGACGCTCGAACGTCGCCGTTCGCTCGCCGTCGGGCCGAGCGCGATGACGGGCGCAGCCGTTCGAATGGCCGGATCGTCGGCGCGGTTAACGTGGGATGCCACGCGTTATCCCGCGGCGCTCGTGCGCGATGCACGCAGCGGGGCGGTGCTCGGCATCCTGCGCGGCGGCAGCGGCGCGGTCGCCGGCGGTGGCAACGGGCTCGACGTTCAGTTCAGCGACGGCGTCGATTCCGTCTATCAGCACGTGAATCTGTAGTGTGCCGGTTTGCGAGGTCGAGTTCGTAGCGCGCTTCATCGCTCGGCGAGCCCTTGAAGAAGTCGGCGTTCGCCGTTTCGGCGACTCGCGTGAACCCAAGCGCTTCGACCAGCGCGAGCGACGCCGCGTTCCGTACGTCGATCTCAGCGACCGCGCGCAGAGCCCGCCGCCCGCGCGCGAGATGATCTAAGACCGCCGTGCAGGCTTCACGCGCGTAACCTTGCCGCCACTGCGAGCGCAGGATCCAGTACCCGAATGTCGCGGTCCGATCTTGCCGAATCGTCAGTTGCACGCTTCCGATCGGCGCTTCGTCATCCCGCCGGACGACGATCCAATTGTCCCATGTCTCGTCGGCGTGCGCCGGGCCCGCGGCGAAGCGCGCAAACATCGCGCGCAACTCGTCGCGGGTCTGCGGTGGATCGCGCGGGATGTACCGGAAGTGTTCGGGGTCGCGCATCTCGTCAAAGAGCAGATCGGCGTCGGCGACCGTCAAGGGTCGCAACACAAGGCGCGCGGTGAGCAGTGCCGGGGTCAAGCCGGCTTGGCGATCTGCGCAAACGCGCGTTCGATCGCCGCATATTGGAACGCGTAGCCCTGAGCCAGCGTGCGCTCGGGCAGCACGCGCTGGCCCCGAGTCACCACGATTGCGCCGTCACCCAACAGGAGCTTAATTGCGAACGCGGGGACCGGCAGAATCGCCGGTCGATGGACGGCGCGAGCGAGGGCCGCCGTGAACTCGGCATTGCGAACCGGCGTTGGCGCGGTTGCGTTCAAGGCGCCGCCGGCGCCGTCGATCGCCGCCAGATAGATGCCGACGACGTCGTCGATGTGAACCCACGAATACCATTGCCGTCCGCTCGCGACGATGCCGCCGGCGCCGCCGCGAAAGATCGGCAATAACCGAGCGAGTGCGCCACCATCGCTCCCAAGAACGACGCCGGTTCGAACGATCGCGACGCGCATTCCGAAATTGGCCGCCCGGTTCGCTTCGCGCTCCCAATCGACGCAAACCTGCGCGAGAAAATCGTCGCCGGCTGGACTCGTTTCGGTAAACGTGGCTTCCCAACTCGTGCCGTAATACCCGATCGCCGACGCCGAGATGTAGACGCTCGGCCGCGTCCCGCGCGCCGCGAGTGCCTCGAGAAACGTCCGCGGCGCTGCGACGCGGCTGCGGCGAATGCGGTCCTTGGCAGTCGGCGTCCAGCGTTGCGCGATCGTCTCGCCGGCGAGGTTGACGACCGTATCGGCGTTTGCGCAACTCGACGCCGCGGTCGCCGGATCGCGCAGCGACGCTGCGATAACGGTGTCGCCGCGCCGGCGAAGCGCGGCGGCGAGGTGACGGCCGACGAATCCGGAGGCGCCGAGAACGCCGACGGTCATCGCGTCGCGACGAGATCGGCGCTACCGACGAGCGCTTCGATCTCGGAGATCTCCTTTGGAATCGCGGCGGTCAAGTTCTCGGGCTCGCCGGCCGTGCACGCGATGTCGTCTTCGATCCGCACGCCGATGCCTTTGAAGCGTTCGTCGCAGTCGAGGTCGCGCTGGACGTAGATCCCCGGCTCGACGGTTACGATCATGCCGGGCTCGAGGTTGCGATACGTCTCGTCGGCATTCTTGTACCGGCCGGCATCGTGGACGTCGAGGCCAAGCCAATGCCCGGTGCGGTGCGGGTAAAATGCGGCGAGTTTCTCGGTCGAGATCACTTCGTCGACCGACCCGTGCAGCAACCCCAGCTCAATCAGGCCGGTTGCCAGCACCCGAACGGCTGCTTCGTGGTAGGCGTTGAACGAGCGGTCCGGCCGGACTTGCTCGATTCCGGCCCGTTGCGCGGCCAAAACGATCTCGTAAATCGCGCGTTGTTCGGGCGTAAACTTTGCGTTTACCGGCCACGTTCGGGTTACGTCGCACGCATACAGGTCGAACTCGGCGCCGCTGTCGACCAGGACTAAGTCGCCATCGCGCAGTTGCGCGCGATTACTATTATAGTGAAGTATCAAGGCGTTGTCGCCGCCGGCCACGATCGACGAATAAGCCACATCCTGGGCACCCTGGCGGCGGTATGCGAACTCGATCGTCGCCTCGACTGCGTACTCCCACATCCCGGGCCGAGTCGCCCGCATGCCCGCCTCGTGGCCCACGTGCGTGATCGCCGCTGCCCGTCGAATGAGTTCGAGTTCCTCGGGCTGCTTGCGCACGCGCATCTCGTGAATGACGGTCGCCGGTTCGACGAAGCTGCTCGGTGCCGTCCCGCCACGGCGGACGCGAAACCGCGCCGCGCGCAACGCCGTGTGCACGTGGCGATCGAACGCCTCGTCATTCCCGACGGCATAGTAGAGGACGGGGCTTCCGACCAAAAGCTCGGGGAGCTGCTCGTCAAGCTTGTCGATCTCGAACGCAGCGTGAATGCCGAGTTCGGCGGGTGCGCTCTCGACGCCGAGCCGCCGCCCGGTCCAGATCTCTTGCGCTCGATCGCGCGGCCGCAGGAATAGCACGTCACGCTGCGCCCGCGCGGGCGCGATCACCAGCACCGCCTCGGGTTCGGTGAAGCCGGTCAGATAGTAGAAATCCGAGTCTTGCCGGTACTCGTATTCGGCATCGGCGTTGCGCGTCGCGTGCCGGGCCGCCGAAATGATGGCGACCCCGTTGCCGATCGCCTGGGCGACCGCGGCCCGTCGCCGCTCGTAGATGTTCATGCGGTCTCATTCTCGCCGCCGAAGCGACACCATGCAGCGCGGGACGGCCCCATCCGGAACCGCCCCGCGGTCTGCTGCCCTTCGTCGGTGGGCTAGGTCGCGGACGGAGCCGGGGTGGCGCCCGACTTGCGATGGCGATGATGCTTGCTCGTCGAGCCGCTCATCGCGCCCGGGGCGCCCGTGGCGCTTGGATTCGGGGTTGCGCCCGCCTTGTGGTGGCGGTGATGCTTGCTCGTCGAACCGTTCATCGCGCCGGGGGCGGTGGTCGCCGTCGAGCCGGCTGCGCCGGCAGCCGGGCCGGTGACGGCCCCGCGGCCCGTGCTGCTTTTCATTGAATTGGTCGACGAGTTGGCCGATTTGCCGGTCATGGCATGTTTGGATTGATGCGCGCCGGCGGCGTTCGCGGCCGACTGGCACAGGTACTTTCCGGCTTTGGTCTTGCCGAAATACTTGTCGCCTTGCATGTGATAGACGTTGGAACTGGTGTTGACCCAGACGACCGGGTCGCTGGCCGGGCAGCTCGGCACGCCGGCCGCGGCGGTCCCGGTCGCCGTATGGGTTTTGGCCAGTGCCGGCGCGCCGATAAGCGCGATCACGGCTGCCAGCGCCAGGGTGGTGAAGCGTCGCATCGAGCCTCCTCGAAAAGAGTGATGAGTGAAGACGTGGTTTGCGTCGAACCGATGCGGTAACGCACGATCGACGAACGACGTTTCGGGCGGTCCACCTTCGCGCGGGCCGGGTTGGAGCCTCCGACCCGATACCGGAGAATCGTTCGCAATCGACGAAAATCCGCGCATGAGCGTTGTGGGTTACGCGCCCGCTCCGGCAACGGGGCGGCACGGCTGGCATTTGGGCGGCTTGGGCTTGGTCGCGTTTGCGCACGGTGTCAGCGACTTTTACTCGGGAATGGTCCCGTTCGTCGTGTTCTTCGTCGTGACGCGCGATCATATCTCACCGGTCTACCAGGGCGCGCTCGGTTTTCTTTGGTACTTGACGAGTTCGATCGTCCAACCGGCGTTCGGTGCCTATGCCGACCGCCACGGCCGCTGGTGGTTCTTGCCCGCGTCGGTCGCGCTAACGGCGTGCGCCGTCTCGGTCCTCGGCGTTGCGCCGGGGTTGATTGCGCCGGCAGCGCTGATCGTCATCGGCGGGCTCGGTTCGGCGATCATGCATCCCGAAGCCGGCAAGTACTCCGCAATGCTCAGCGGCGAGCGCAAAGCCGCCGGCATCTCGATCTTTCAGATCGGCGGACAGCTCGGCTTTTCGCTCGGTCCGGCGATCGTCGCATTCTTGCTCGCGCGGTTCGCGGGTCCGGGGATGCTCGTGCTATTGGTTCCGGGCGCGATCGCGGTCGCGGCGCTGTTCGCGACGATGCGCCGGCTCGATCGGTCGGCGGTTCGCGCGCATCGGGCGTCGGCGCCGGCCGATGGACTGACGCGGCCGGTCGACCGGCTCGGCGTCGGCTTGCTGGTCGGCGCGACGGCGCTGCGGTATCTCGCCACCGCTTCGTTCATGACGTATCTGCCGAATCTACTCGTTTCGCGCGGCGCTTCGCTGGCGGCCGCGGGCCGGTTCGTGACGCTCTTCTTGATCGTCTCAGCGGTCGGGTTGTTGCTCGGCGGCTATTTGGCGGATCGGTTCGGGGCGCGGCTGACGTCGATTGCGAGCCTGGCGTTTGGCGCGTTCAGCATCTTCGGGTTTTTTATCGTGCCGGGAATCGGCGGCGACGTCTGTCTGTTGGGTGCGAGCGTCTTGCTCGCCGTGCAGAACGCACCGGGAGTCGCGCTCGTCCAGGCGATGCTGCCGCGCAACTTGGGCATGGCGCTCGGGTTGATGAACGGCGTCGCGTTCGGCATCGGGTCGGCGATGGTCACCGTCGTTGGAATCGGGGTCGCGCGGTTCGGCGCCGCCGGCGCACTCGAAACGATCGGGGTCGTCCCATTGGCGGCGGCGCTATCGTTCGCGCTGGCCCGAACCCCTAAACTCGCGCGGTAGCCGGCTATGGAAGGGTCGGGCCGGTGGCAACGACCTCGAAAGCGCTCGCGGGGACCGTCTTCAACTGGTCGAGGTCGCTGTCGTCCCAACGCGGATCGGTCTGCCCGGTGATGAAGAAGTTGCCGCCGTTGTCGGCGACGATCATTCCATAACGTTTGAGCGCGGTCAAAATGACTAGCGACTCACCGTGAAACGGCGTGCGGTCGAAACTTGCCCGCAATCGCAGGCGAAGTCCCATCGGTGGCGCGGATGCGACGTTCGAACCGGCATCGTGGGTCGCCGGATGAATATGGCCGTGCGCCGTCGTGCTCACCGTGAACCGAACGGCGTGATCGATCTCGCCCGCTTGGACTTCGTCGTAGCGGACGAGGCCGGCGGCAATCGGTAATCCGGCGGCATCGGCCGAGGTCCAATTCTCGGGTCGAAGTGCGTCCGACCCAAGATCGAAGACGGCACCGTTGGCGGCGCTCCAGGCACCGGCCGAGTTCGTCGTTGAAAAAGTCTCGTAGAGTTTGCAGTTTGCATCGTCGACGATCAGCATGTGTGCGTCGCTGCCTGCCTCGATTTGCGGGTTTGCCGGAATTGGATAAGGACCGGGATCGCTCTCGGTCGGATATTGCGTGAACGCAATCGGCGTGAAGTTCGCGGGCGCGACGTCGACGACGTTGATCGGAATGCCGTAGCTGGGATTGCTGCCGAAATCGGGATGCAGAAACCGCGTCGACCCCGGATTCATCTCGGCCAGATAACTCGCCGAGTTTGGGTCGACCGGCGCATTCGAGACGTCGGCGTTCCATGGGTTGTCGGTTGGAAACGCGCGGCACGTTCCGAGATAGGCCGTTCCGGCCACGCGCGGTGGCGCCGACGGGTTCGGCGCCGCGGGTGCCGTTGCGACCCCGCCCGAACCGCCGCACCCGCTGCTCAGAGCCAGCGCCGCCAGCACACCGGCAAGCGCGCCGGCCTTCACGAAGCTTCCCATGCCGTTGGTATCGGCCGGGAACGACGCTTGAACTTCAGACTTGGGTGAACTCAGTAGCGGGTTTGAGCCCGGCGCAGAGCGTTTGATAGACCACGCAGTAGCGCTCCGTCAACTTTTGCAGGTTCGCGAGCTGTTCGGCCGTTAGGTCGCCGTCGAGCTCGAACCGCAGGCGAATCGCTTGGAATCCGACCGGCGCCTCGCGGTCGACGCCGAGTGTGCCGCGAAAATCGAGATCGCCTTCGGCGATGACGCGGCCGCCGCGCAGCGGGAGCTCGAGCGCCGTCGCGACCGCGCGCAACGTCACGCCGGCGCACGCGACCAGCGCCTCGAGCAGCATGTTGCCCGAGCACAGCAGCGTCCCATCGCCGCCGGTCGCCGGGTGCAGTCCCGCTTTCGCGATCGCCGTCGCCGTCTGCACCGAACAGCTCAAACCGTCTGGGTCATCGATGCTGCCTTCGGCGCGCAACTCGATCATCGCTGCGCCGGGAAGTTCGCGATACCGGTCTTTGATCGGTGCCTGAATGGCTCGAAGGGTGGTGGCGTCCATCGGTCTCCTTGTCTGTCTATATGCCGCCGACGAAGCGGCCGGGTGCGAGGATTCCGTTCGGGTCGAAGCGCGCTTTGATCGCACGCATCTTATCGATTGCGACCGGCGGTTCGCCCCACGCATCGAACGCGCGCGCCAAGGTCGGCGCAGCGGCGAGCCCCGCGATGCGCCCGACGCGTTCGCGCATTGCGTGCACGGTGGTTGCTACTTCGTCGGCGATTCGGCCGGCGTCGCCGGAACTCAAGCGAACGATCACGTCGCCGGTGCGCAGATCGGCAATCGTCTCAGCACGCAGCCGATGGACGGCGGCCAGCGCGGCGATCTGTTCGGAGCGTTCGAGCGCAGATGTCGGCAAACCGGCGTTGCGCACGGTGACCGACCGGTCCGGCAGGGTCGTAACGTACGCGTCGATGACGCGGCCGAACGCATCGCGCGCGCCGGCGTCGAGAATCGTCGTTTCGGGAACGCCGGCTGCGCCGAGCTCCGAGCGCAGATCGCGGGTGGCGCGATCGATCGTCGCACTCGTGCCTTCGAGCAGCAAGACGATCCGGCCGTCGAGCCCACTGCGGCCGTCGATCTCGGCGTCGAAGCCGCGCACGACCAGCGCCGCCGTCGGCTCGATCGTCAGGGTTGCGAGGTGCGTCCCGATTCGATGCGCCGTCCGTTCCGGCAGCGGTGCGCGGAACATGCGAATGCCGGGCGGCGCCGGCAACACCTTGAAGTTCACCCGCACGAGCGCGCCGAGCGTTCCGAGCGAACCGGCATAGAGTTTGCTTACGTCGTAACCGGTCGAGTTCTTGACGACCATGCCGCCGGCGTTCGCGATCGTTCCGTCGCCGAGCACGACGGTCGTTCCCATGACGAGATCGCGCGGGCGCCCGTAGGTCGCGCGGCGCGGACCGAGCCAACCCGCCGCGATTGCGCCGCCGACGGTTCCGTCCTTGGGTCGCGGCGCATCGAGCGGCACGAACTGACCATTTCTGGCGAGCAGCCGGTCGAGATCGGCGATTCGCATCCCGGCTTGGACGGCGATCGTCAAATCGCGAGGTTCGTAGGCGATCGCTTCCCGCAACTGCGCAAGGCTGATCGCCGCGTCATATCGCGTCGGCAGGCTACCGACGCCTTGCAGGGTGCCGCCGCCGAAGAAAACGACGGCCTCGTGCTCCGCGTCGCACGCCCGCAGGAGGGCAGCCAGTTCGTCGACCGAGGCCGGCTCGTAAGCGGCCGCCGGCGCGGCGGTGCCGAGCGCGAACCGCTGCGGATCGAGTCCGGTTACGCCGTGCATTGCACGGCTATAGCCATGCCCCACCGGCGATCGCCGCGGCGGGAACCAAATTCATGCCGGCGCGAACCTCGCCGCAGACGGCGCCGCTCGGGAAGATTTTGTCGGGGTTGAACATCCGCAGAGGATCGAGTACGTCGCGCACGCGCCCCATCGTCGCCAGATCGTCCGCGCTGAAGACATACGTCAGCGCTTCGCGTTTCTCGAAGCCGATGCCGTGTTCACCCGAGATCGTGCCGCCGAGTTCGATGCAGGCCGTCAGGATATCGGTTCCGGCGGCGTGGACGGCGTCGATCTGGCGCGCATCGCGCCGGTCGAACAGCAGCAAGGGGTGCAGGTTGCCGTCGCCGGCATGGAAGACGTTGCCGACTTGGAGGTCGTGACGCCGGGCGATCGCGTCGATCGCGTGGAGCGCCGCCGGCAGCTTGGTGCGCGGAACGGTCGCGTCTTGAATATAGTAGTTTGGCGCCAGCCGGCCGATCGCGCCGGCGGCTCCCTTGCGCGAGGCCCAGAGTGCGTCGCGCTCGCGGGCATCACGCGCGGCTCGCCAGGAGAGGGCGCCGTGCGCGCGCGCGATGCGCTCGATCGTGGCCTCGTAGGCGTCGACGTCGTCGAGCGTGCCGGCGATCTCAACCAACAACACGGCCGCTGCGTCGGTCGGAAAGCCGGCATGAAAATGGGCTTCGACCGCTTGGGTGATCAGCCGGTCCATGATCTCGAGTGCGGTCGGAATTATTCCCGCAGCGACGATCGCCGAGACCGCCTCCGATGCGCTCTCGACGTCGATGAACGTCGCCAAACAGACACGAATCGCCGGCGGCGTGCGCAACAAGCGAACGTCGATCGCGGTGATCACGCCGAGCGTTCCCTCGCTGCCGACGAGCACGCCGGTCAGATCGTAGCCGGCGTCGTCGAGAGAGACGTTCTGGACGGCGCCTTCATGATCGACAAACTCGATGCCGAGAACGTTGGCATTCATCGAACCGTACGACAGCGCGTGCGGTCCGCCGGCGTTGGTCGCGGTATTGCCGCCGATCGACGAGATCTTCTGACTCGACGGATCGGGTCCGAAGAACAGGCCGTGCGGCAGCGTCGCTTGCGAGAGTGCCAGATTAACGAGCCCCGGCTGGACCCGCGCGCGCCGGTTTGCCGCGTCGAGCGCGAGGATACGGTTCATGCGGGCAAACGAGATGACGACGCCCCCGCGCATCGGAACCGCGCCGCCGCACAGGCCCGTGCCGGCGCCGCGCGGTACGATCGGCTCGCCGAAGTCGCGCGCGATCCGGACCAGCGTGCTTACCTCGCGCGCATCACGCGGCACGACGACGGCGCTCGGTAGATGCTCTTGGTTGGCGGCATCGTACGAAAACGCCGAGCGGTCCTCGAGTTCGGTCTTGACGACCTCGGGGCCCAAGGCATCGGCGAGTCGCGCCGTGAGCGTTCCGCGCGGGCCGGTTTTGCCGTTCACGATGGGTCAGCCTACGGAGAGGCAACCCCAAGTTCCTGGAACCGGCCGCGCGGCCTCGATTCTAGGCGGGCTGGAAATGTAGCGCGTTTCGGAATTCGCGCACGGATTTCGTCAACATCTCCGCGTGCTTCGGCTCGGTAGGTCGGCCGATTCGGCTTTCTCACCGGCGACTTGTGCGAGCGCCGGATACACGAGATTCGCTTCGGTCGCGTTGTGGATCGTCAGCGCAGCTTCGAACCGATCGAGCGCTCTTGCCGGCTCGGAACCGGTCGAAGGCCATAGAAGTTGACGCCCGCGATGAACGCGGCGATTGCAAAGGCGCCGATCGTGCAGGCGAACGTGATGCTGGCAACGACGGAGTTCGCGAGCGTCGTTAGCACTCCGACGCCGATTACCGGTACCGAATTGCCGATGAAACAGGCCGCAAAGTAGCTCGAAACCACTTCTGAACGCTGGTCAGCCGGAGCGATCTCGTTGACCACTTGGAGGCTTCCTCGGTAGCCCAGGGCGATCGCAACCCCTGCGAGCGCCGTCCCGACGAGCAAGATCGGCATCGACCGCAGCGACTGCGCCAACACCAGCAACGCGAGACCAGGTAGGAGCAGCGCGAGGCCGCCTAACATCGAGATTCGGCTCTTGAGCTTACGGGTCACGATCATCGTTACGGTCGCGACAATGGAAAGCTCAAAGACGATCGCACCACCGATTGCAAGGTTTTTCTGCCCGAGGTCTTGGCTCAAGATACTCGGTAGCAGCGCAAAGTAGAATCCGCCGAGCGCAAAGCTGCCAAACGCGGTCAAGGCCGGCGCGATGAACTGATTGCGGATGGACGCGGGCACCCCGATGCGTGGCCGGATCGAGATCTGACTGAACTGCGTGACCGGGTGTTCGACGGTTTCTCGCGTTCGGCCGATGCAGATCGTAACGGCGACGAGCAGTAGCAGATAGGCGATGAAGGGGAGTTGCAGCGGCAGTGGGGCGTATTGGGCGAGGGTGCCGGCCAGCAGCGGACCGATCGCCACCCCGACGAAATTGGCGCAGGTCGCGATCAGCGTCGCGTGGGTCCGGTCCTTGCTACCGTAGAGTTCGGCCAACCACGCCGTGCCGGTTCCCGATGCGATGCCGTTACCGAATCCGCTGAGGATTCGAGCCCAATACAGCCAACCCATGCTTCCGGCGAGCAAGAACAACCCGACGCTGATGCCGAGCGCCACCATCGCGGGTACGGCTGCCCGGCGGCGCCCGATCTGATCGGAGACGCGGCCAAACAGCAGTAGCGCGGCCAGGTTGCCCACCACGTATACGGCATAGATCAGCGTCA
>JBOHTW010000040.1:0-3835 GCA_050733835.1 Vulcanimicrobiaceae bacterium
GGACGGCCGTCCGCTGTTTTTCCGTCAGCGGCGAATCGGCCGCTTCGAGCGGCCGTTTGCGATCGTCAAACTGCGCACGATGCGCCGGGCAGACTGCGTCGACCGCCTCTCGCCGACGAGTCCCGGCGAGCCGCGCATTACGCGCGCCGGGCGGATTTTGCGGCGCTTCTCGATCGACGAGTTACCGCAGCTCGTCAACGTTCTGCGCGGCGAGATGAGTCTTGTCGGCCCGCGGCCGGAGATGCCGTTCGTCGTCGCCGGCTACGTCCCGTGGCAACACCTGCGGCATCTGATCACGCCCGGCGTAACGTGTATTTGGCAGACGACCGATCGATCGACCATCCCGCTCCACCGGCCCGAAGCGACGATGCTGGACATCGCGTACATCCGGGCCGCATCACCGCTGCTTGACGGCGCCCTGCTGATCCGAACCATCGGTTCGGTTCTCTTCCCGAAGGGCGCATTCTGATGGCGAATCGGATCTGCATCGTCGGCACGGGCTACGTCGGGATGGCGACGATGCTCGGGCTCGCCGAACTCGGCTGGGCGGTGAACGGGTTCGACATCGTCGGCGACCGGATCGCGCGGCTGCGGGCCGGGGTTGCGCCCTATCGCGAGGCCGGCATCGAAGAGTTGCTCGCGAAGCACGCCGCCGCCGGCCGGCTCGAGTTCTTCGACGACGTCGGCGCGGCGACCGAAGACTGCGACGTCATCGTCGTCGCCGTCGGAACGCCGGCGCGCGACGACGGATCGGCCGACTTGTCGGCGCTGCACACGGCATTCGGCATGCTGACGGGCATGGCGTTTCGGCGCTATCCAAGCATCGTCGTGCGGTCGACGGTCCCGCCGGGAACGTGCGACGAGCTCGCGGCGATCTGCGTCGGCCGCGCCAACGTCGTCTACGTCCCCGAATTTTTGCGGGAGGGGACCGCGGTGCGCGATTTTCTGACGCCGGACCGGATCGTCGTCGGCGCGGCATCGTTCGAGGCCGCCGCCCTCTACGTTGAACTATTCGAGCGGCTGCAGTGCCCGGTGTTGCTGACCTCGCGCTCGAATGCCGAGCTCATCAAGTGCGGCTCCAATGCGTTCTTGGCGCTGAAGATCAGTTTTGCCAACTAGGTCGCGAACCTGTGCGAGGCGGTCGGCGCGACCTCGGACGACGTGCTGCGCGGCATCGGCTACGACCGCCGCATCGGAAGCGAGTTCCTCAATCCCGGAATCGGCTTCGGCGGCCCGTGCTTTGAAAAAGACGTCAAGAGTCTGGACCACGTCGCAAAAGCGGCCGGTTCCGGTCGCGAGCTGTTCGCCGCGACCTTGCGCGTCAACGAGTCCCAGCCTAAGAAGATCGTCGACATCCTCGAACGGGAACTGGGCTCGCTGGCCGGCCGCACGATCGGCGTGTGGGGGCTCGCGTTCAAAGCCGGGACCGATGACGTTCGCGATTCGCTTGCGCTGCGAATCCTCGACGATCTCGCGGCCCGCGAGGCGATCGTGCTCGCGTTCGATCCAATGGTCCACGTCGCGCCACTACCGCCGCAGACGCGGCTGATGGCGTCGGCCGAGGATGCCCTCGATGCCGATGCCTTGTTGATTCTCACCGAGTGGCCCGGCTTTCGGGATATCTCGCCGCACGTGATGGCGCGCGCGCTGCGGGAACGTCTGGTGGTTGACGGCCGCAACGTGCTCGATGCGCAACGCGTCGCCGCCGCCGGTCTGCGCTATCGCGGCGTCGGCCGCCCGCAGCCGGGCGCCGTCGACTGGGTCTTCGCTCGCTCCGCCGTTTGAGAGGTTCGTCGTGCAAGAGGGTTCACTGTGGGAGATCTTTTGGCGCCGCCGCATGGCGATCGTTTGGGTATTGACCTTGAGCGCCGTGCTCGGCATTGCGATCGCGCGGTTGCTGCCACCTTCGTTTGAGGCGACCGCGGGCGTGATGCTCGTGCCGGCGGCCGCCGAAACGCAGACGCAGAACAAGACATCGAGCATCGACCTTCCTGGGCTGTTGACGAGCACGACCGTGCTCTCGGCGGTCCGCGATGAGCTGAACCTGCCGCGTTCGCTCAAGGAGATGCGGTCGGCGTTGGTCGTCAAGACGCCGGAGTACCAATCCAACCTCATGCCGATCACCGTTCGGGATCCGGTTCCAGCGCGGGCGGTGGCCACCGTCAACGCGCTCGCCGACGAGCTGTCGCAGTTCTACCGCGACATCGCGGCGCGCCGGTACACCGAGGAGGCCACGTACCTGTCGGCTGCGCTGACGCAGCAGCGGACGCGGATTCGTGCCCTCGACCGTCAGTTGCAGGCGGCCTCTTCGCGCAATGCGTTCGTCGGTTCGGCGAAAGCCGTCGACGCGATCGCCCTGCAACTCGACGCGTTGACCGGCGAACGCGGCAATGCGTACGCGACGATGGTGTCGGACGAGGCGCAACTCGAATCGATCACTCACCATTTTGCTCAGGCGCAGCCGATCGTCAAACGCGAACTGATCGACAACGATCCGGTATCGCGCGCGCTGCGCGAACAACTGGCGAAAGACACCGCCGCGCTCGATAGCGCAAAAGCCGAATTTACCGAGGCTTATCCTGGTCTACCCGATCTGCAGGCGCGGGTCGATGGGGTTCGCGCGCAGCTTACGCAGGCCGAAGCGCGCGCGGCCGGCGCGCCCGAAGCCAACAGTACCTCGTACGCGGCGTGGTTGCTCGACCGCGGCAAAGCGTCGGCGAGCGTGAACGGCGACCGTGCGCGGGTCGCCGCGCTCGACAGCGAGATCGCGCAAACCAAGGCCCGGCTCCACGATCTTCCCCGCGGTGGGGTCACGGTCGATTCGCTGCGCCTCGAACGCGACGCCGATCAGGCGGCTTACCAGGCGCTGGCGGCGCGGTTGAGCAGCGCGCTCGCCGATCAGGCCGAAGCGGCGTCGCTCGGCTCGATCGTCGTCGTCGACCGCGCGGCTCGCGCAGAGTCGACCCTGAGCAAACAAGCCTGGTTATTCGCGCCGGTGGTGGCGCTGTTTGCGCTCGGACTTGCGCTGGGCTTCGCCTACTTCCTCGAGTGCGCCGATCCGCGGATCCGTTCGAGCCTGCAGGTCGAACAGTTATACGGTCGCCCGATCATCGCGGACCTGCGATGATGAAAGGACGCGAAATCACGATGAGCAACAAAGGCCACGACGATCGGTTCCGCGCGCTGTGCGCGCGAATCGAGAACGAGGTGAGTTTTCCGAGCATCGTGCTCGTCAGTTCGGCCGGTGACGCGGATGGCTCGTCGCTGACCGCCTACGGCGTCGTGCGCACGTTCGCCCAGAGCCAATACCGGTGCGCGTTGCTCGATGCCAACATTTGGGCCCCGCCGCCCGACTTTGCCGTCGACGTCAACCTTCAGCGCATCGAGCCGCGCGATCTTGGGGTCGCGGCGACGCCGATCGAAAGCGGCGTCGATTATCTTTCGTTCGCCGGTGAGATCGCCACCGCGACGATCTCCAAGCGGAACGTTCGGGTTGCGACCTCGATGCTCCGCAACGCATACGATGTCGTCGTCGTCGATTCATCGCGGTTGCTCGACAACAGCGTCGCCCTGTTGCTGGCATCGGTCGCCGACGGCATTTTGCTGAGCTTGTGCTTTGGGCGCCCGGAGGTTGACGCCGATCGGCGGATCATGGCCGCGGTCGATCGCCTCGACGCCCGCGTGCTCGGCATCGTGACGACCGATGCGCGCGAAGTTCGGCGCTTTCGGCGCCGGGCGGAGCTCAAGCCGACGACGCGTCGCGAAGCTTGGTCGCGGTTCGTGCCCCCCGCCGAGCCGCGGATCATCCGCTCGTCGATGGCCGCGACCTAGGCGC
>JBOHTW010000041.1:0-2429 GCA_050733835.1 Vulcanimicrobiaceae bacterium
GGCTTGGAACCTCGCTTCCATCGGCCGCCCTCTTGCTGACGCTGCCCGACGGGACGCAAATCTTCGCCGGCTCGTCAAAGGGCTTCAATCGGACGACCGGGGCCGAATTCAACCTGACGACGCCGGAGCGTAGGATCGGCATCAACGGCTTCCTGTCCGCGACCTACCAAAACGTGCTGCAGTCGGCGCCGCCCCTGTCGAATTTCGAGGCCAACGGGACGCCGACGCTGTCGGTAGCAACCCTCGATCTCGGCGACGTCTATCGCGCCGGCTACGTCTCCCCGTTTAGCATTCGTACAGGCTTTGTGTACAAAACCAAGAGCGGATTCAGCATCGCGCCGGTGCTGCAATACGACATCGGCTTCCCCTACAGCGAGGGCAACCTGATCGCCGCTCAAACCGGCGTTGATGCCAACGGTAAACCGGTCTTCGGGAACATTCCGCAAGTGAACTTCGGCGCCGGCTCACCGATCATTGTCGGGTTCTACCAGCAAGGCGGTTCGTCGCTGGCCACCAACTACGTCGATCCAGCCTTCCCCGGTACCAGCACGAACCCCAACATCGCGGCGACCCGTGGAACGCCGGCGACCTCAAACAGCGGCGGCTATCTCTGGGGGCCGAACCTTCGCTTCGACCTCACAATGCAATACAAGACCGGTCGCAATACCTTGGGCGTTCAACTCCTGAACTTGTTTGGAAACGCCTATAACGGAACGATCCCCCTCGTCAACCCGTTCTACCAGCCGGTAGCGAACGGGGTCTCGGGACCGCTTACGGGCGTGAATTCCGCTTGCGGTGCCTCCACGTCGCACGGTTGCGCCGCCAGTCTTCCGACCAACACGTATGCGTTCAAGAACGGTGCGTATCTGCTCAGTAACGGAAACATCGAAGGCTACCAGCTTGCGCCGTTGACGCCGTTCAACGTACAAGTCTACTACCAGTTGGCGCTATAGGTGAGGAACCAAATGCAACTCAATCACAAGCTCTGCCTGGTAGGGGCCTTGGCCAGCCTTGGTCTGGCGGCGTGTCAAACCTCGGGAACGAGTCCACGCACGCCGCCGGATGTGGCAAACGTCAATGCTTTCGTCCTGCAGCTAGCCGTCGGCACCGCGAATATCCAAGGGACTGCCGGGTTGAACGTGCTGGCGACGTTTAGGCAGCCAAATGGGAAGAGCGTGCTACTAGATACCCCGGCGGTCACCGGGCCGTTTAAATTGCCGGCTGCTGCCGGCACGCCCGACGGGAACTTGTCCACGATCGAAACAGGACCCGGGCCAACCGAGGTCGGCACCTCTACAATGACGGGGACGGCTCAAACCGCCACCTCGCCGTCGACGTTCGGCCTATCCGGTGAGGTCGCCGGGTTGGGGATTGAGCCGTTCAATTCCACCAACGGCGGCACCCCTTACAGCTACGTGCCGTTCACGCTCCCGCTTTACGATACCAACGCGAAGGACCCCAACGCGTTCGTGCCGTGGGGCGGGCCACCGGCCTTCGACTATCTGGGTAACGGTCATTCGCCGGTTGGTTCGGCTGTACCAGGTGGCGTATCCGGCGTGAGCGAGGGCCTCGACGTCTTCGTGCTCGCACCAGTCGCGGGTCCGTACACGCTGACGGCAAGCGTTCCCGGAAACACGGGAACGGTCAACAAGACAGCCTCTGCGACCCTCGCGACGACGGCGCTCTTACCCACCGTCGGCGCCCTTCCGGTTCCGACCGCGGACGGCAACGGCGGGGCGACGTTCGCCGTTACGTTACCGGCCGGCGTGACGCAGGCGTTCTTGCAGATAACCGACAGCGGTCCCGCAAAGAACGCAAGCTGCAACGGATCGAGTGCGGCGGGCCCGGTGTATTACACGGTGCTTGTGACGGCCAGCGGGGCGGCGACGTTGCCCGATGCTGCCGGACCGGGTGGAGCACCGTCGCTCTGCACGCCGACGCAGAACACGGCCGCGAACACTGATCCGAAGACGATGGTCGCCACACCGACCGACGGCGATGGGTTCAGCGCTCAGGTCATCGGATTCGACTACGACATGTTCAGTTTGGAGTACTCAAGTCCGACGGCGGTAAAAAATGCTAAGGCAGCGCCGGCGTTCCCAGCTCAAGCCGACGTGACGATCTCGGCTCTCCAGAACTTCACCTGGCCGAACGGTGGCGTGTTGATGAGTTCGGCGCGACGCACCTTGACTCAAACCACCCATTTCTAGGAGACCTCGGGCTCGAGCGCGCGGGCGCTCGACGGAGAAGGGCTTGCTTCGGCGGGCTCTTCTTTTTGTGCAAGACTCTGGCACGGTCGGCGCTACAACGAGGCCCAAATCTCGAGTTTGGATTTGATGCGGTCGATCGCGGCGTCGGTGAACTCGCTGGTTGAGGCGTGGCCGCCGAGGTCGCTGGTGGCCAGGCCGGCGCGGACCGTTTCCAGCGTC
>JBOHTW010000042.1:0-8024 GCA_050733835.1 Vulcanimicrobiaceae bacterium
ATCGCGCCGGTCGGCCGCCTCGGCCGCCGCTTTTTCGTCGAGAACGAGAACGTCGGCGTCACCGGCATCGTCCACGCAGTCGAAGCCGTGACGGTCGAGGACGGCGCGCAGCCCCTCGAGTTCCAGCGACGGCAGTCCGCGAACGAAGATCCGTAGCGGAGCGTCGCTGGGAGCTAAGCGGCGTACCTTGCGCGCCGGTTCAGCGGAAGTACGAATTCGACGACCTTTCCCGCACGCACGACCCGAGCGGTCAGCGTGGCTTGTTCGGAGGCGTTCGCGAGCCCGCCGGCGAGATCGGCCGCGGTCGCGACGCCACGCCCCGCGAACGCCACGATCGTGTCACCGACCATCAGGCCGCCCGTTCGCGCGATTCCCGCCGGCTCCACTAGCTTCACAATCAATAACCCGCGGAAGGTTGCGCTCCCGGCCCGCGCCTCGACCGGCACCGTTTGCACGCCGAGATTGAGGCGCTCCGCGATGCCGAGAAACGCGCGAACGGCGTTGCTCGGAACCGCCAGCGCCAAGCTGCCGTAAGCGACCATGCTATTGATTCCGATCAGTTTGCCGGCAGCGTCAGCCAGCGGTCCGCCCGAGCTTCCCGGCCCAAGCCGCACGTCGGCTTCGAGCCAACGTCGCCCGGCAACGGAGGTGGAGTGGATGACTCCGCACGACGCCGCAGCGATCAAGCCGTACGGGTTGCCAACCGAAAAAACGAGTTCTGCAGCCCGCAAGGTCGACGAGTCCCGGAACCGTATCGGCGCCAGATCGGGCGCGTCGATCCGCAGCGAGGCAAGGTCACGGTCCGCGTCGCGTTTGATGACCCGAGCGCGATAGTGTTTCCCGTCCGCCGTTCGGACGCGAACGTCACGCGATGAAACCACGTGCGCGTTACTTACGACCAGTCCGTCGCGATCGACGACGACGCCGGCACCGGAGCTGCGCCGGCCCGCTTCGACGGTGACGGTCGAACGGCGAACCAGCTCGATGGCCTCATTGAGCGTCGCAGTCATGGCGAACTCTTAGCGCTGCCCGACGATAACGCGAGCGCTGTGCGGCGATCCGGCGCGAACGACGCCGATCTCCAACGGATGCCCAACGCTGTCGGGGCCAAGCGCCGATTGCATGTCGTCGACTTCGCTGATTCGATCGTCTCCGAGCGTCGCAATGACGTCGCCGACCAAGATCCCGGCGACGTCGGCCGGACCGCCGGCATCGACCGACAGCACGATGACGCCGCCCTCGACGGGTTGCATCGCAAGCCCAAGATAGCCCCGCGCGACCCGGCCGTGCGCCACCAGGTGCTCGGCGACCCGCGTGACCGTCTGCATCGGAATGACGAGCGGCGTGCGCCGCGAGAGCCCAAAGCTGTTCAGCCCCACGACGTGGCCGCCGGCATTGATGATCGGGCCGCCCGAAAAGCGCGGGTAGAGCGCGATGTCGGCACGGATATAGCGGGCCATTGCTCCGCCGCCATGCGTCTGCCACGGTCCGGACACCAGACTGATGATCCCCATCGCGGCGCTGAGGTCGCCGTCGTCGTCGCGGGCGACCGCCAGCGCCCAATGACCGACGCGGACGTCGGCGGCGATCTCGACGGGCGCTACGCTCCGATTGGAGCCGGGGAAGTTGACGACCGCGATGTCGGTGGTTTCGTCGCGGCCGCGCACGCTGCCGGTTACCTCCGATCCGTCTTCGAGGGTCAGCGTGACCTCGTCCGAATCGCCGAGGCCACTCGCCGTCGTAACGACAACACCGGGGCGCAGATGGAGTCCGCTGGAACCCCAGCGTCGTTCGCCGTCGAGCGCAACCACGTTGCGACCAACGCGTTCGACGGCGTCCGCGGTCTGTTGCGAGAGTAACTGAAGCGGGTTCGTTTCCTGGGTTTGCATACGCCCAGTCTGGCACGTCGTCGCGCGCCGCACATCACCCGAACGCCTAGTCATCCCTAGACTTCTCGCTAGGTCGGTAGTCGCCGGTCAACGACGGTGCATGAAACCGTCCGTAGATAGTGCGCGGTTGGTTGCTCGTTGATCGGCCTCTGATATGCTGGCGGCGGCTGTCCCACATTCGAGCCGGAGCGCGAAAGCGCCACCGTGCGGCGAATATCAACGTGTCGGCTGGCGCCGCAAGATAGCGCGAGCTCGTAATTGCGTGCCCATTCCCGCGAAGCGCCCCCCGCGAGACTCGACACGTCTCAGCGACCGAACGTCTTTCATGAGCACGTCATATTTGACGGTCTTTTTTGTTTGCGCGTCGCCCTTCTGGTTTAACGGTGAATTTGGGATCGGATATCCCATGCAGACCGTTTCAATCACGTAAGGACGAGCTTGAGACGGCCCACGTTCGGTCGCTGCGTTGGGAGTCCATGTCGATCAGGATATCGTTCCGTGATAGCGCTGCGCAGCAAACCGCAATTATCATCGGACTCTGGCGAACTTTCATTCCGGCGCGCCCATGTCGCGGAACGCTTTTGTTAGTGCCTCTTCCTGATCGCCACTCGATGGAGCTTGACCCTTCGAAAGATTATAAACAACGTTCCTCGACAGGCCCGATCTACGCTGGAACTCCGTTATGGTGAGGCCCGTAGCTTTCAGTCGCCGGGAAAATTCGGCTATTCGTTGTTGTTTTGCAAGGAGCTTGTTGCTGTTCATGTCGCCGATCGTGTCCGCAGAAAAGTCTGAATGTGGCCTTCCAATTGCGTTGCAAATTTCATGAAGGTGAGATCCTTGGCCGGATGCGTCACGACCGTTGGAGTCGCATTTGTAGCAAGCGTCAAGCTCGCAGACTGATATTTGCGCTCAAGCACGAGTCGTCTCAAGAGCCATTCGTAGCGCTGCGCGTATGACGCGCCCTTAAATACCGGGTCCACCTCGAAGTGCGGTTCAGCGGCCCCGACCGGGCTGTGAACTCTTGGGCAGTCCTCTAAGACAAAAACATAGCCTGCGAATGGCATTATTGCGTTCTCGCCGAGACGCCCCTCGCGAAATGCGGTCCAAAAATCCTCGGACACGCCGACGGCTTCTTCGGCTCGATTGTTCGCGTTGTTCCCAAACGAGGGGCCAACTTGCGCCTTAAACTCAACAGCGGCTACGAGTGTGGCGTCTACGATGACGAGAACGTCCCACCGTTTCTCAGGTCGATAGTAGCCGGGTAGCTCTAAGGTCGATCGCACGTGGACCTGGCTCTCCAGGCAGCCGGCGTCCTGAATGATCGCTTTCGTTAGCGTGATAAGTTCATCCATGTGGAGACCGCCCGTCACCTGTGAACGAGCACCAGCGTCGGCGCGACCCATAGCCGCTTGACGCTCAGCTGCTCCGGCTCGAGCGCCCCAGAAGTGTTGGATAGCGGCTTGATAGCGACCGACGACATTGGCAAGCACTTTACCGCTTCACACCAGGACTTCCAAGGTTGGGCCAACTCCGAATAGTGAGTCTTGAGCGACTTCGGCGGACACGCGATCTAAAGCCAGCTTGAAGTACTTTGGGTCTAACTCGTTTCCGATGCTATTGCGGCCAGCTCGAATCGCGGCCATCGTAGTCGAGCCCGTCCCCATGAATGGGTCAACGACAATATCTCCGACGAACGAGAACATCCGAACGAGGCGATAGGCAAGTTCCTCAGGGAACGGCGCGGGATGCGCTCTTGTCGATGCGCCTTGCAATCCGGTCCAGACCGACTTGAACCACTCATTGTATTCGCTTTTGGTCAATTTTGACTTAACACGTTGATCATCCGTTGGCTTGCGGTAGCCGCCCGGCTTTCTGAGCATTAGAATATATTCTGTGTCGTTTTTGAGGATCGCGTTCGGTTCGAATGGTTTGCCGAGGAATGACGATCCATTTTCGACCTCATAGCTCGCATTTGCAATCTTGTGCCAGTAGATTGGGGTCAGGTAGTCAAAACCGATACGGCGTGCCCGCACGGCAATGTCGGCGTGAAGCGGGATCACTTGATGTCGTCCCTTGTTTCGCCGTCTCGATAGGCAAACGTCACCGACAACGCAAACGATGCGCGAGCCGGGAACAAGCATCCTGTAACAGTGCCTCCACACTTTGTCAAGTTCATCATGGAAGGCTTCGTAATCCACGAGGTCCCCGAGTTGTCCGGGATGCTCGTTGTATTTTTTCAGTGTCCAGTACGGAGGCGAAGTAACGACCAGATGTACGGTCTCGTCACCGATCCAATCAATATCTCGACCATCGCCTTGGTGCAGGATGTGGTGTGTTGGGGCAGAGGTTTGGGGCGCTGCGAGGATTTTTGAGCTCCGAGCCGCCTTTGAGGCAGGTACATCCTCACGGTCAACTAGGTCTAGCATTCGTAGAAATGTTCGAGGTAAGCTGAGTACTTGTGCTGCATCAACGCGATCTTCTCAAACGACGCCCTTGCGATCGGAGGCGAGCCGTTGTGGAACGCAACGCCGTAGCGTTATCTGCGCTACTCGAGACGAGTCGGCGGACTCCAGCGCTCGGCTTCGGAGCGCTCAAGAGGCTATCTTCTTCTCATTGAGTAGTTGAAGTTGCTTTGGCGCTGCGGCGACGAGCAGCGACAGCTTTTGTGAACGGCGCCGCGCGGCAATACCGAGCTTCGCAAGCTCGATACACACATCGACGTCCTCTTCGCGGTAGACCCGGCGGTCGCGATCGTCGCGTGTGGGTTGGAGCAAGCCTTGCACTTCCCATCTCTTGATCGTGTCGACGCTTCGCCCGACGCGTTTTGATAGTTCCGCGACTAGCACGGCAAATAAGCCTCGTCGACCGCGCGGTGGCTCACGGGTTCGTACGGGCTAACGACGTCCGATTCCACGGGACGCCGTCCGGGTTGTCTTCCCATACCTTGGCTGCTTGTTGTCGCGCAGTCGGCGAAGAATTTCGCCCACGCCCGATCTTTACGTCCTGCGGAGCCTTGCGATGGTCGAGCACTTGCCCCGCGTCGACTTGTGTGTGCCATATTAGTCGAGCTCCATATTTGAACGGTGTGAGGGGTTCAACGCTGCAGGCTTGCCCCCCTTTACCCCCAGTATTCCCGGTCAACGCACCCTGCATCACGATGTGTCTTTGGCTTCCGGCGCCTTTCGCGATTGACTCCCGCGTCTTCAGGTCGCGTTATCGCGCCTGCAGTGATCGGTAGACGCGTTCGGTTCGCTCGCGCAGTCCGTCGAGGGTTCCGTCATTCTCGATGACGTAGTCGGCCAAGCTGCGAGCGTCGGCGGGATCGATCTGCGCGGCGATGCGGCGTTCGACTTCGTCGCGTGTCACGTCGTTGCGAGCCATCGCGCGCGCGATGCGCAGTTCCCGCGGCGCGATCACGACAATGGTTGCGTCGCACTGCTCGGCGAAGCCGGTCTCGAACAGCAGCGGGATCTCGTGCACGACGATTCGATCGGCCGCCGCGGTCCGCTCGATCTCCGCGCTGCGCGCGCGGACGACCGGGTGCACGAGGCCATTGACGAACGCGCGCGCCGGCTCGTCGTGAAAAATAATCTGCGCGAGCGCCGGCCGGTCGAGCGAACCGTCGGAACGCACGACCGCCGGCCAGCGGGCGCCGAGCGCGGCCAGTCCCGCCGAACCAGGCGCAACCGCATCGCGAGCCAGCCGATCGGCATCGATGACAAGCGCGCCGAGATCGGCGAAAACCTTGCCGGCCGCGCTCTTTCCCGACCCGATGCCGCCCGTTAAACCGACGCGCAGCTTCGCTTGGGATTACTCCGCGACGGTGGCGCCGACCGGACCGCCGAGCGCCTCGGGAGCATACTGTTCGATCTCTTCGGGCGAGATGTCCGCGACGTGTTGAATCGACGCCGTGATCCGGCGCGTGCTCTGGTTGATCGTGAGCAACGTGATCTCGACGTCTTGCCCGGGCGAGTACGGGACGTTGGGTTCGAATTCGCCTTTCGGCACCATCGCCAGCACGCCGGGGAAGAGTTCGACAAGCAGGTAGTTGGGCGTGACTTTGACGACCTGGGCCGGGAGTTTCTCGTCCGCGACAAGCTTGTCGGCGTGTTCGACCCACGGGTCGGGAAGCGAATGCTTCAGCGACAGGCTGACCTTTTTGGCATCGGGGTCAAACTTCATGATCTCGACCTGGACGACGTCGCCGATCTTCACGACCTCGGACGGGTGCTTTATGCGCGCGTACGAGAGTTCGCTGTTGTGGATCAGGCCATCGATGCCGCCAAGGTCGACGAACGCGCCGAACTCGGCGAGCCGAACGACGACGCCTTCGCGAATCTGTCCGACGGCGAGCGTGCCGAGCAACTCGACCTTCTTAGCGTTAAGCTCTTCTTCGAGCACGAGGCGCTGCGAGAGCACGACGCGGTGGCGCTTGTGATCGAGGTCGATGACCTTGAGCCGCAGCCGCTGGCCGACCAGTTCGTCGAGGTTGCCGACGGGTTGCCGGCGGATCTGCGACGCCGGCACGAAGCCGCGCATGCCGAGATCGACGAGAACGCCGCCCTTGACGACTTGGGTAACGGTCGCTTCGATGACTTCGTCGTTCTCGTGCGCCGCGATGACCTTTTCCCAGGTTTTGAGCGCCCGGGCGCGCCGCTCGGAGAGGAAGAGCGTCCCGTCCTGGTCGTCGATCCGGTGGATCATGACCTCGAGCTTGTCGCCGACTTTGAGTTCCTTGGGATCGATCGCCAGCGACAACTCGCGAAAGCCGAGAATACCTTCGGATTTCCCGCCGATATCGACGAGCAGTTCGTCTTGATATTTGGCGACGATGACGCCGGTGAGCACCTGGCCCTCGTCGAGAACCTTCAGGCTCTCTTCGTAGAGGCGTTGCTCGAGGGCGAGTTGATCTTCTTCTTCCGCGGACAGCGCCGCGTGGTCAGCAGTGGTTGTAATACGAGTCCCCTTCATCGACGCGCCGAGGATTCGGTCGCGCCCCGCGCTTTGCGCAGTTCCCCGCCCGCAGGTGAGGCGTAAATTCATCGTGGTTGACAGCTGCGGCACCACCAGGTGCCGCGTTGGCCGAGCACCGTTCGAACGATCGGAGCGCCGCACCGCAGGCACGGTTCGCCGGCTCGCCCGTAGACGCTGAGCCTGTTTTGGAACCCGCCGCGGAGACCCTCCGCGTCGACGTAGTCGTCGACGCTGGTTCCGCGCATCTCGATCGCGACCGCGAGCACGTCGCGGATCGCACGATGGAGACGGCTGCGCGCCGGTCGCGTCAGCGCACCGGCCGGGCGGCCCGGACGGATCCGCGCCTCCCATAACGCCTCGCAGGCATAGATGTTACCGATTCCGGCGATCCGTCGCTGGTCGAGCAAGAAGACCTTGATCGGGGTCGTCCGGCCCGCCAGCATCTCGGAAAACCGCTCGACCGAAAAATCGGCTGAGAGCGGTTCGACACCGACTTCGGCAGCCCACGGAACTTCCGGTCCAACCAGGCGCATCCTGCCGAGGGTCCGGGCGTCGGCAAAGCACAGGCGGTCGCCGTCGGCGAACTGCAAGCGGACGTTCGTATACGGCTCGGCATCGATGGCGGTCGCCGGCTGGACGATCATCCGGCCGGTCATCCGCAGATGGACGAGCAGCCGCTGCCCCGTGCCGAGTGTAATCACGATCCATTTCGCCCGCCGCTCGACGCCGACCACCTGTTCGCCAGCCAGCGCGCGCGCGAACGCCGGCGCCGCCGGGTCGACGACCCGCGGGAGCCGGACCTCAACGGCGGCGATCGTCTTCCCCACGATGGCGTTGGCGAGGCCGCGCGCGATGGTCTCAACCTCCGGAAGTTCGGGCACCTCAACGAAACCGCGGCCAGCCCGCGAACCGTTGCGCCGCCGTTCAATCCGTCGGCGCGCGGCCAGCCTTGCTATGGTATGCTGTGGCAGTGCATGCGCGCGTGAAAACGCTTCCGGTCGCTGTCGCCATTGGATTCCCGACAGCATTGCTGGCGCATGTGCTCGCGTTCGGACGCCAGCACGTCGTCGCCGGCAGCGCGCACGAGATCGTCGTTCAGGCCGCGGTTGCCGTGACTGCGCTGCTCGCCATTTCGGCCTTCGCGTTCTCGCTGCCGTGGGC
>JBOHTW010000043.1:0-3420 GCA_050733835.1 Vulcanimicrobiaceae bacterium
CTGCCGGCCGGCGACGTCCTGGTAGCGGTACGCGAGTTGTTGGAAATCGGAGAGTCTGCCGGTCGTCAGGTAGACGCCGGCGATGCCGATTGCCATTACGACCAAGCCTATTGTGAAGACCGCGCGGAACCAGACGTTCCGCCCGCCACTCGTTTGCGCTCCCAGCTTTCGGTTGAACCGGCCCTTGCTCCAGATCATTGGGTTCTCTCCCGCGACAAATATCGCTTGCGTTTTGGCAGCGATCAGCACCCGGGTTCTCGGAACCGCGTGATGGGCGTCATAAACGCGCCGCCTGGTTAACCAATCGGCAGCACCCGCGCGATAGTTTATGTCCGCAGCTTTCGAACAACGGCAATTTACTGCGATTTTACGCTGACCGTTGGATCCGGCGTCTCGCTAACCGTGGCGGCGAGCGGTTTGCCGATAACTCTGGAGACGCCGCGGCGGTGCGCGACGCATTGCCCTATAAGACGCATTGCCCTATAAGGAGATCGTTGGTATTCGCAAATCTGTCGTTCGTCCGGCGAGGGATCGCCACAACTGCGGCCGCAGCGCTGCTCGCAATCGTTGCCTCGGGTGCTCGCGCCGGTAACGACGCCAGGACAATCGAGGTCGCACTCGACCTGCCGTTCTCTGGGACGGCCGCCGGCACGATCTCATCGATGGCAAACGCATATAGCTTGGCGGTCGACGAGGCGAACGCTGCCGGGTTTCCCGGGGGCTATCGCGTCCGGATCATGCGGTTCGATCACGGACGCCCTGGGGTCCCCTTCGACGTGAAACTCGCGGCACAAAATGCGCGCGACAACCTCGCCGACTCAAAGATCGTCGCCGTCTTCGGCACCTTTAACTCGGCGGCCGCGAAGGCTGAGGTCCCAATTTTTGACGCCGCCGGATTGGCCGAGATATCGTCGACCAACACCAATCCCGGCTTGACGAAGGGCGCCGCGGCTGCCAAACTGCGGGAAGCCCGCCCGGACGACAATCCGTACTTCCGCGTCTGCGGCACGGACGATCTGCAAGGCAGCGCCGGAGCGCAGTTGCTCGACCGGCTCGGTGCGAAAAACGTCTACATCATCGACGACAACGACACGTACGGCAAGAGTTTGGCCGACCTGTTCGAGATTTCGTTCCGCGCGAACGGCGGAAAGATTTTGGCGCACGAACAAACCTCGATCTCGCAACGCGATTACACCGCGCTCGTTGGTCGCATCAAAGCGGCCCGCCCCGACGCCGTCTACTTCGGCGCAACCGGCATCGAGCTCGGCACGCTGCGCAAGGATCTAGCAGACACGGGCCTACGCGACCTCCCACTCTTGGGCGGCGACGCGATGAGCGAAAGCGCCTACCCGAAGGCTGCGGGTTCAGCGGCCGTCAAATCTTACTTCACGGTAATGACGCCGGATGGGCTGTATCTCGCAAACCCGATAGCGCGTCGCTTCAATGAGTCGTTCGAACGGCACTTTCACGCCAAGCCGCTCCCGTACGACGCGGGCACGTACGCTGCCGGCGAAGTCGAGATGGCGGCCATCCGCGAGGTTCTGGCGCACAACGGCGGCAAGTTCCCCTCGCGCGACGATGTCCGGCGTGCAATCGCGCGTACCGCCCACCTAGAGACGGCTATCGGCCCCGTGACCTTCAACGTCGCGGGCGACATCCGCAATCCGTACGTGAGCTATTTCACCTACGAAGGCCCGACGAAGGTGACGTTCGTCAAGCAGTTCGCCTTCCACACGTAACGCGCGGACGACCTCGCGCGCGACGGGTTCGTCGCGTTTGCCCCAAACCCCGACCACCGCCGTGCGAAGCTCGTCGTCCGGACCAGCAAAGGCCGCGAGGGATACAGGGCCGCGATGCGGCGACAGGAGATTTGGGCGCGTGGGGTCACTTCGAGCCCGGGCCTCTCCGATCGAGAGATTCGCAAAGCTGCGACGACGCTTCGTGCGTTGCGGCAATCGTTACAGGGAGAGATCCACAATGATCAAGTTAATTGAGATGGACGAAAACGTCACGCTGCGTGCTCAAATGGAGCACGACGCGGCGCCCGTCATCCTCGTGAACACGTTCACGATCGCCCCCGGCGACATCGCGACGTTCCTGGAGGCGTGGGAGCGCGACGCCTCGCTACCCCGAGGCGCTTAAGTCGAGGATTTCCGCTAGGCCGGTGCTGACGGATCGTAACGCCTCGGGCGACAGCGTGCCGAGTTTCTTCGTCATTCGTAGTCGATCTACGACTCGTACTTGACGGCACAAAGCAACGCTGTCTTTGGTCAGGCCACCGTCTCCCTTGTGCAGCAATGGCCGCACTATCCCAGCCGATTGTTTCGCGGCATTCGTAACGGGCACGACAATGGTCGTGCGTCCGGCATTTGCGACCTCGCGCTGGACAATAATACACGGCCGTGTCTTAGCCTGCTCGGACCCAACGACCGGGTCCAGCGCGACAAGCCAAACGTCGCCGCGAGCCACGATCGGCCGGCTATTCAACGTCGTCGAGACCGTCCGCCAGCGAGCTTTCCCAATCTGCATAGACCTGCGCATCGGCGTCTGCGTTTTCGGCAATGTCGGCGGCGATCTCGCGATCTATGCGTTCGCGGCGAGTGCGCTTGGCGGCTTCGATCGCGGCTGAAACCATGAATGCCGTGCGATTACCATTTGCCTCCGCGTCGATCTGTTTGAGCTGGTTGTCGGGAATGACCATGGAGATTTTCGCCATATATTCATTATAGCATGATCAGCCATATAACCAATCCAAGCTGAGCCGTGGCCCGAGCGCACGACCGGGGGGCTCGGGTAGCCCTCCCCCCGTATAGAGGAGCATGAATTTCGAACAGATCGACCGGTCGGCCGTCGATGGACGCAAACCGCTTGCCGAGTCGGACCAGTTCGCCATCTACGCGGTCGGCAACGATAACTACTTGCTCGTTCAGCGGCACGAAGGGACACCGTGGACGGGGCTACGCGTCTCGGGCGACGGACTGTTTCGCATCGGAGGATTGCTGGTCGACGCGATGCGCCATCTCTACCGCGACGTCGCCGCCCAGCTCTCGCCCAACGCCGACAAAGCCGCGCGATAACGCGTGGCGCCGTCGAGTGCCGACCGCCTGCGCGCGGCGCTGCTCGCTGGCCGGCGGCGCGGCATTCGCGGCAACTCGGCGCCTGCGCTGCGGCGCGGTGACGGGTACGAGTTCGCCGAGTTGCGCGCCTATGCGCCCGGCGACGATCCGCGCCGCATCGACTGGGCCGCGACCGCGCGCAGCGGGACGATGCAGACGCGCGTGCTGTTCGAAGAACATGCGCTGACCTTGGCCGTCGCGATCGATGCGTCGGCGTCGATGCAGATCGGCCGAACTCGTTCGCAGGCCGAAGTCGCCGCTGAGGCCGCGCGGTTATGGTTCGGCTGCGCGCGTGGTGCGGACC
>JBOHTW010000044.1:0-4309 GCA_050733835.1 Vulcanimicrobiaceae bacterium
GTGGCCGTGAACGTGTCGTTGTGGCTCGTCACGGTCGCCGTCTTTGCGCGATCGCACTCGATCTTGCTCGGGACGGCCCTGCTGGCCTATACGTTCGGACTGCGACACGCCGTCGACGCGGATCATATATCCGCAATCGATAACGTCACCCGAAAGCTGATGCAGGACGGAAAACGCCCGGTGGCAACCGGGCTGTTCTTTTCGCTTGGACATTCCACGGTCGTCGTTTTGATGACGGTTGGGATCGCGGTTGCTGCCACCGCGGTTCAGCGCAGCCTTCCCGGCCTCCAGAGCATGGGCAGCCTCATCGGTACGGCAGTGTCGGCGGGTTTTCTCTTCGTCATCGCGTTCATCAACGTCTCGGTGCTCATGGAGGTCTTTAATACATTTCAGCGGGTCAACCGCGGCGAGCCGTATGACGATCGGACGTTGAACGAATTTCTCGATCGACGAGGCCTGATGGGGCGCTTCTTCAAACCGCTTCTCAAGCTGATCAGCAAGAGTTGGCACATGTATCCGTTGGGCTTCCTGTTTGGGCTCGGATTTGATACCGCGACCGAAGTCGGCTTGTTGGGGATCGCCGCCATTGAAGCGAGCAAAGGCCTTCCGATCTGGTCGATACTGCTGTTCCCCGCACTGTTCACCGCCGGGATGAGCCTCATCGACACGACCGACGGCATTCTCATGCTCGGCGCCTACGGTTGGGCGTACGTCAAGCCGATCCGCAAACTCTACTACAACATGAACATCACGCTGGTCTCGGTCTTGGTCGCGCTGGTCGTCGGAACGATCGAGGGCTTGAGCATCGTCGCCGGCCAACTGCGCTTGACCGGCCGGTTTTGGGATGGCATCGGCCGGCTTAGCGATAATTTCGGGGTGCTGGGTTTCGTCATCATCGGCATCTTCGTCGTAAGCTGGGCGGCTTCGACGATCGTCTACAAGATCAAGCGGTACGACGACATCGACGTCTCGCTCAGACCCGACCAACCGCCCCTTCGCGCAAGCTAGACAACTTTGTCGCGAGCGCCGATACCGTCCGCCTCGAGCCAGCGCTCGAGATGCGCAACGTATTGCGGACCGAACGAGTCGAGCAGGCTGCGCCGATAGACGGCGAAGGCGAGTTCCTGGTCGGTGGCGATGTAATGTTCGAGCGCGCGGCGATGGATCGCCATGTAACCTTCGCGTAGCCGCAAACCACCGTGAACGAGAGCGATGAGCAACTCACTGGGAGAGGTCCCCGGGTGAAGCTCCAAGCGCTCACGGAACCAGGCGTCGAGGGCGTGCGGCAGGCGCGCCGAACGGGTCGGACCGCTCGTCCCGGACCCTTTGCGTCGGCCCACGGTCAGCCGTGAGCGTGGGGCTTGTCGTCGTGTTGGTGGTCGTGGTCCGGGTCGTGGTCGCCCGCGGGGTCGTGCTCGTGGTCCTGGTGATCGTGGTCGGCGTGATCGTGCGCGTGTTTGTGGACGGTCCCGTCGGCGTGGGCGTGCGGATGGACGTGTTCCTGTTCGTCGTGCGCGTGGTCGTGCGCGTGCTTGGTTCCGTCCGCGTGCGTGTGCTCGTGGGTGTGATCCGGCTTCTCGGCCATGGCGCTCTCCCCGTATGCGTGGTCCGCGCTCCTTCGCCGGCGCGCGCGCCGGCACCGCGCGCACGCCGGTGGTCCCTTCGGACCTGAGAACGGTGTCGGCTCGCATTGGGTGGCCGGAGGGCCGGAGCGCGCTTTCAGCGTACCTGTGCCGTCGTGCTACCACCGTCGCCCGAGGGTGCTTGTCGGGCAATTCGGCCGAAAACGGTGGGAGCCGGGTGCCAAGGTTGGCGCCGCACCGGGGAATTTGATCGAAGGGTTTGCAACGAGGAGAGATGGCCGAGCGGCTGCAGGCGGCGGTTTGCTAAACCGTTATACGTTCTTAAAAGCGTATCGAGGGTTCGAATCCCTCTCTCTCCGGATCGCCGAAGCCAGGACGGGCGGCGACCAAAGCAAATAAAAAAGGCCGCTTACGCGACGTGCGGTCGTAGCTCAATTGGATAGAGCAACAGGCTACGAACTTGTAGGTTGGGGGTTCGAGTCCCTCCGACCGCGCGAATCTGCCGGTGCATGCACCCCACAGGGGGTTTCCCGGGTTGGAGAAAATGTTGTGGGCGTCCGATTCCTCAGGCATAGGGCTCGGTAGCTCAGCGGTAGAGCAGGGGACTCATAAGCCCTTGGTCGCAGGTTCAAATCCTGCCCGAGTCACGAATTTTTTTGAGGTGAGCACGCGTACGATGTCGACGATTCCCTGCGATTTCTGCCCGCATCCAGTCGATCGGGCCCAGATGGAAGAGATCGAGATCTCGCACTACGTCCCGGACTCGTCGGGCGACGATCTTGCCTACGCACGCACGTATTTCTTTGGGCACCCCGACTGCGTTCGCAAGTTCTATCGGGGACTGGTCGACCACAAGCTCGACCTCTTCAAGCATCTTCCAACCCCGACTTCGGTCTCGCCCGAAGAGCCGAAGTAGCGTTCAGCCGCTCATAGCTGGCTTCGGCTGGGCCGAGTGCGGTGCATCCGTCGATCGGGATGCGAGGGGCGGCTCGGCCCGCCGGCCGGCCTGAACGGGCTGCCCGCCTACCTAACCGCGGGGCTCGTCCTGGGGGTCTTCCTTCGTCTTTACCACGCCGACCATAAGGTTTATTGGGAAGACGAAGTCTACACGTCGTTGCACGTTCTCGGATTCACCGAAGCCGAGGTCGTGAAGCGCGCCCCCCAGTTGGTCGACGCGACGGCGCTGCGCACGGTACTTCACCCCACTGATTCGCGCGCGCGAACGATCGCGGACACGATTCACTCGCTAGCCGCGGAAGACCCGCAGCATCCGCCGCTGTATTATGCCATCGGTCATCTGTGGGTCCGAACGTTCGGCGATTCGACGATGGCCATCAGGTTGCTGTCGGTCGCGATCGGCCTGATGGCGCTGCCGTGCATGTACTGGCTCGGTGTGGAGCTCTTCGGCTCCTCGGTCGCCGCATGGCTCGGCGTAGCGCTGCTTGCGATTTCGCCGATCGGTGTGCTGTACTCCCAAGAGGCCAGGGAATACGTGCTGTGGAGCCTGGCCGTCATCGTGCTGGGCGCCGTATTTTTGCGCGCGATGCGCGTGATGTCGGTCGGGGCGTGGGGATTGTACGCGGTTGCCCTCGCGTTGAGCTTGTACGTCTATCCGCTCTCCGGCGCGCTTGCGCTCGGGCAGATGGTCGTGCTCTACGCAACAAAGCCTCGGGGCGATCGCGTGCCGGTTGTCGCCCCACTCGCGTTCATCGTTGGAATCATCGCGTTTGTTCCGTGGCTCGCCGTCATCGCTGCCAAGTTTCACACGATCGACCGCGCGGTGGGTCTCACGTCGGGGCATCGTGACTCGTTCTTTAAAATAACGAGCCAGATTCTCGCACTCTTCAGGCTCGACTTCTTGGATCTCAACACGGTGCACCGCTACTTTTTGAATTTATTCATATCCGTCCCGGTTGCCGCCCTCGTCGGTTATGCGCTATACGATCTGTGCCGCTCAAAGTACTCACGCACTGCGTCGTTCATCGTGTCGACGATCGTGTTTGCAATCGCCCCGTTCGTCTTGCTTGACGGGCTGTTCGGCGCGCATCTAACCGGCCAAGCGCGATACTTCATCCCGCTCTACATTGGTGTCGACTTAGCGCTCGTCCATCTGTTTTACGGCAAGTTGAGGTCGTCTATTGCCGGTCCGGGGCAGCGCAGGGCGTGGCAGAGCGTGCTTGCGCTCGTCATTGTCTGCCGCGTGCTTTCGTGTGCCGCGAGCGCGCGGGCCGAGACGTGGTGGAATAAATTCGACGAGCGATCGATCGAGGTTGCGAGGGCCGTCAATTCGTCGCCTCACCCGCTCTTGATAAGCGATGAGTACATCGAGCGGGCGCTGTCGCTGAGCAACTACTTGGATGCGAAGGTCGCTCTCGAGCTGCGGCCGCGGTGCTATCTCTGTTCGGGAGGCGCGGGCGCCTTGAATCTGGACGTCCTCGACCGGTCCGCGGGCTACAGCGCGATATTTCTGCTCGGTCCGACGGCGCAGTTGGCGCGTGAGGTTAAGGATGTTCTGCAGCGCAACGGGACCGCGGGCCGCTATCAATGCATCGATGATTCGATCGATGGCCGTGATTGTGCCAGCCCGCTGCACCTTTTTTAGGAAGGGCCGTGGCACCGGCGGGGAGGCGAAGGTGCCGCTTCCCACTCATCGGAACTTGAGACCGAGCGACAAGCGCCCGTAGCGTAGTTGGATAACGCGCAGCCCTCCGAAGGCTGAGATCGGG
>JBOHTW010000045.1:0-12873 GCA_050733835.1 Vulcanimicrobiaceae bacterium
GAGCTTCAAGAACGCGATGATGCTGCCCGCAAAGCTGATCGCGCCGATCACCGTCGTCAACACGATCGTGAACGTTTGGTCGGGCGTCGGCGCCAGCGCGCCGTCGAGCAGGGTCAAGAACTCGGCGGTTGCGACCATCGCGGCTGCGCCGCCGCCCATCCCGTTGAAGATGGCGACCATCTGCGGCATCGCCGTCATCCTGACCGCACGCGCCGAGTAGATTCCGGCGGTTGCGCCGATCGCGACGCCGATGACGATGATCGGCCACGAACCCGGATAGAGTTGGATCGCCGTCGCGACCAGCGCAATCAGCATGCCGAGCATCGCGATTCGATTGCCCAAGCGCGCGGTTCGCGGCGAGCTCAGATACCGCAGTCCCAAGATGAAGCAGACGCCGGTAACCAGGTAGGCGAATCCGATCCAGACGTTGCCGACGGCTTCGGCGCTCACGGCTTCGGGCTCCCGTCTTTAGGCGGCGCTGTCGGCCGTGGCCGAAACATCTGAAGCATGCGTTCGGTGACGACGAAGCCGCCGAAGACGTTGAGTGACGCCAAGATCACGACTACGACGGACAGGACGAGTCCAAGCTTCGGCACGGCGACGCCGGCAACCAGCAGCGCACCGACGAGCACGATACCATGGATTGCATTGGTCGCCGACATCAGCGGCGTGTGCAAGGTCGTTGGAACCTTCGAGATGACCTCGATCCCGACGAAAACGGCGAGTACGAAGATGGTGAACTCGATCAGCAGATGCTCGGCCATCTACGCAATCCCGAGAGCCGCGAGCGTCGGCGGATGGAGGATCTTGGCGTCGTGCGTCAAGGTCGTGCCTTTCGTGATCTCGTCGGCGAAGTCGAGGTTCAGCGCGCCGTCCTTGATGAGATGCTGCAGCAGCGTCCAGACGTTACGCGAATAGAGCTGGCTCGCGTGATACGGCATCGTCGATGGCAAGTTGGTCGTGCCGATGATCGTGACGCCGTCGGCGACGATCGTTTCGCCGGGGACGGTCAGCGCGCAGTTTCCGCCGGTTTCGGCGGCCAGATCGACGATCACGCTGCCGGGTTTCATCCCGTGGACCGCAGCCTGCGTGATCAACAGCGGCGCGCGGCGGCCGGGGACGGCGGCGGTCGTGACGACGACGTCCTGCGTGGCGATCGCCTGCGCGAGCAGCTCCTGCTGCTGCGTCTCTTGCTCGGCCGTCAACGCGTTCGCGTAACCGCCGGCACCCTCGGCGTCGACGCCGAGATCCAGTTCGAGGAAGCTGGCGCCGAGGCTCTGGACTTGTTCCTTGACGACCGCCCGCGTGTCGTAACCGGAAACGACGGCGCCGAGGCGGCGGGCCGTCGCAATCGCCTGAAGCCCGGCGACGCCCGCGCCGAGGACGAGCACCTTCGCCGGCGCAATCGTCCCGGCAGCGGTCGTCAGCATCGGAAAATAGCGCGGCAATGCGACCGCCGCCAGTAGTATCGCTTTGTAGCCGCCGACATTCGCTTGCGACGACAGCGCGTCCATTGATTGGGCGCGCGAAATGCGCGGGATCGCGTCCATCGAGAGCGCGGTCAACTTGCGATCGGCGTAACGCTTCACCGATTCGGGATCGCCGAGCGGCGCGAGCAACGCGAGAAACGCTGCGCCCGCGTGCATCAAGTCCAGCTCCGCATCGGTCGGGCGCTGGACTTTGGCGATCAGGTCCGCTTGCGCGAACAGGCCGGCGGCGCCGTCGACGAGCGTTGCGCCGGCGGCTTCGTAGGCTGCGTCTTCAAACGCAGCGGCCGTTCCCGCACCTCGTTGCACGCTCACGCCAAGCCCGGTCTTGGTCATCCGGCCAATCGTCTCGGGAACGAGCGCGACGCGCCGCTCACCGGGTGCGGTCTCGGTCGGGACGCCGATCAGCATGGGAGTCGTCGATCCTCAAGCGGGATAAGCAACGCGCCTACGCGGGTGCGCGAAGGCGGTCGGGGTTATTACTCGGTGAAGGATGCAATCGCCTTGTGATCGCGGTGAGCAGCGGCGAGAGCGCGGTCCTCGACGCGAATTCGCCACGTCAGCATCGCGATATTGAGCAACCCGAAAACGATCGCGTGCCAACCGAGCCCGAGCGCAAGCGAGACGCACGGTAGCTCGAAAGCTACGATCGCATAATTCGGATGGCGCAAGAAGCGGTACGGTCCGGTCGCGACCGGGGCGGCGTCCGGCACGACGATGATGCGGGTCGTCCAGCGCGGTCCAAGCGTTTGGAGCACCCAGAGCCGGCCGAGTTGCAACAGGCCGTAGACGCCGAGGAACGCGATCACAATTGGGCGCGACCAACCCAAGATCCACAGCGTCAACAACCAAGTCGCATGGAACGCGACCATTGCGGGATAGTGGCCCGCACCGATCTCGTAGGCACCGGCCGCACGCAGCCGGCGCGTTTTCCGCGTAGCGATGCCGAGTTCGACGGCGCGCTGCAAGCTGACGAACGCGAGCAGCCAGAGCCCGCTAGCCGGCGACGGCATCGAGCGCCAGGAAACTTGCGGTGAACCCTGGTCCGAGAGCGGCGAGCGTTGCGCGTTTCGGCAAGGCTGCTTGAATCACGCGTTCGAGCACGAAGATTACCGTCGGCGCCGACATGTTTCCGAAGTCGCGCATGATCGTGCGTTCGTGATCGAGGGCGCCGGTCGCGACACCGAGCGCACTTTCGATGGCATCGAGCACGCGCGTGCCGCCGGGATGACAGACGACGCGCCCAGCGCCTGCGTCGGCGAGCCCCATCCGTTGGCACGCCGCTTCGAACGTCGCCCGATAGTTGCGGGCGATGAACGTCGGTAACGAGCGCGAGAGGACGACGCCGAAACCGACGTCGTCGGTCTGCCAGCCCATGATGTCGAGGGTCTTGGGCCATTGGTGTTCGGTTGCGCCGACGACGTTCGCGATCGGTCGATAACGTTCGTCATTTGAAAGGATGGCGGCGGCGGCCCCGTCACCGAACAGCGAGGCCGCGATGACGTCGGCCTTGGTTGCGCGGTCGAGCCGGAACGCGAGCGTGCACAGTTCGACGGTTACCATGAGTACCGTCGTCTTTGGATGCGTCGTCGCCAGCCGCGCGCCCAAGGCGAGCCCGGAGACGCCGCCGGCGCAGCCGAGTCCGAAGACCGGTATGCGGTAGGTTTGCGGCCGGAAGCCCATCCGCGGCAGAACGCGAGCGCCGAGACTTGGCGTCGCGATGCCGGTCGACGACACCGAAACGACGGCGTCGATCTCGCCCGGGTCGATGCCGGCCGATGCAAGCGCTTGCTCGACGACGCGCTCGTAGAGCGCACAGGCTCCCTCGAGATAGGCCTCGGTGCGCTCGTGCCAACCGTGCGGTTCAATCAACCATTCGAGCGGTCGCACGGAGAAGCGCCGTTCGATCCCAGTCGAGACGAAGACGCGCGCGAGCCGGTCGTAGTCGCGCATCCGCGATCCAAAGCAGTCCCGCGCGCGGTCGGCGGCCACGATCTGATCGATCTCGAATTCCGGAACCGCGGTTGCCAGCGCAACGAGCCGCGCCGGCTGGTACGCGGACGTCGACACGCCGTTCACGATGCTCGGAGCTTCGCGCGTTCGATGGCGCGATCCTTAGGAAGCATCAAACAAGCCTCAGATGTAAGCATACTTGGCGATTCTACGCATTAAATCTGAGGCGCCCATGAAGGCTCGGCGCGGTCGCCGTCGTCGTGCCGCTAGCCGACCTCATCCACGTGCGGCGGCGCGGTGGAAGCGCGCGTCACCGCGTACGCGATCGACAGTGCGATTGCATCTTCGGCCAGCGCGAGTGGAAAGTCGGGGATCGCGAACGACCGCGCGAGCTTTCGGCGCAACCAGTAGCCGGCATTCGCCCCGACGGTGGCGCCGAGCGCTCCCAGCAGCCACGGGCCGACCGTGCGGTTACCCGCGGATAAGGTAACGGCGCTCCAGCCGCCCGAGACCACGCGAAATGCGAGCGGCGCCGCGCCCAAGCGCGACGGCGTGGCCGGCAGCTTGTCGGCGATCAGTTCGCCGACGGCGCCGAGAATTGCCGGCCCCGCGCGCGGCGACCGGGTCGCGCGCAACACCGCCGCCGGCGCCATCAGGGAGCGCGAACCGGCGACCGCACCGATGAGAAATGAGCGAAGCAACGCGTCGCGTGCGGTCAGCGGGCCGCGCCGACCGTCGCCCGCAGCGCGATCGGGTTGCGCAGAACGCCGATCTTCGAAATATCGACTTCGACGACGTCGCCGTCCTTGAGGAACTCGGGCGGCGTTCGTGCAAACCCGACGCCGTCGGGCGTGCCGGTCGCGATGATGTCGCCGGGCTCGAGCGTCATGCCGCGCGACAGCGACGCGATGACCTTCGCAACACTGAAGATCATCGTCGCCGTCTTCGCCCGCTGCTTCTGCACGCCGTTGACGCGCAGCGAAACCTCGAGCGACTGTGGGTCGTCGATCTCATCGGCGGTGACGATCCACGGGCCGATCGGGCAACTGTTGTCGAGGCTCTTTCCTTTGAACCACTGCTGGTGCTCGCGCTGTAAGTCGCGGGCGGTCACGTCGTTCAGACACGTGTAACCGAAGACAACATCGAGGGCGCGATCGACCGCCACGTCACGACAGCGCGAACCGATCACGACGGCGAGTTCCGCCTCCCAGTCGTACTCGGGCGAGATCTCGGGCGACAGCGTCAACGTCGCACCGGGGTCGGCGATCGCAGTCGGGGCTTTGGTAAAGAACGTCGGCACGCACGGTAAGTTGAGCGGCGTACCGCGCGCCTTGGCGACCTCCTCGGCATGGCCGAGATAGTTGCGTCCAACGCAAAAGACGTTCTTGCGCGGCCGAAGCGGTGCAACCAGATGCACCGCGTCGAACGCAACCGGTGCCTCGGTCGGGAGCCCCGCGCGATCGGCCGAACTCAAACCGATATACTCGGCGAGCGTCGCGATCCGGGCCGGCAGCGGGTGAACCTTGGTGCCGGTACCGTCAAGGATCCCGGGCCTAATTGTTCCATTGTGTGAAAAACTGATACAACGCATCACTACGTAGTTCCACGCGGCGGCCGCGGACCATCTACGCCGGCTACGACGGGCGGCGCGTCAAGTGCCACAGTTCGCAGTAGCGGCATCGGTAGGTGAACAGGACGCCGGCCATCCCGTTCATCGCGGCGTGCGCGCGGGCCGTCTGCTCGCTTTCGTAGGCGTCTTTCGAGGTACAGCTCCGCTCGATGTCGCGATCGATTCGGTCGTCCGCGTCGCCGCGGTTACGCAGCCACCAGTCCACGGACGGAGTATCGGCCTAGTTCCGCGAGAGGGCGACGAACTGAGCGCCGCAGGACGCGCAGAGAATCAACACTTGATACGCTGGGGAACGGCGGCGTGCTGCCCGCGGTTGACCGGGCGTATGCTCGCGTCCGCAGTATCGGCAATGCGTTGAGGCCGGAGTGCCGTGGGAGCGATCGGTGTTCACGCGAGCGCCCTTATGCGGTCGTCTGCGGGATGCCTGCGAGGCTCGCCGAAGCGCCCATGGCATATGGGCCGATGGGTCACCCTCGTTTTGAGTGTCCTGCTCGTCGCTTCGGGTTGCCGGCAACCGCCCCCCGACGCGCCGGGCGTTTCCGTCGCGGGCTCGGTCGGCGTCGCCGTCGATGACGTGACGGCGCTGTCGGCCGGTACCGATGACGCCGGCATGCCGATGCAATATCTCGTCTGCACCTTGACGTTTACGAACGTGCTTGGCGGCGACGTCGTTCCACAGATCGTGCACTTTGAGTTCGTCGATGCAATTGGGCACCGGTTCGCGGCCGTCGGCGCCGGCGGCGCGGCGATCGTCGGTCTTTCAAACTCCGGCGGCCTGTTGCATCGCGGCGAGATGCGTCGCTACACGCTTGCATTCCGCGTTCCGGTAGAAGTGGCCGGGACCATCTACTACGATCCGACGTGACGGTGCGCCGACTGTTCGCAATATTGCTGCTAATCGCGTCGGCGCTGGTCGCCGGCGGTCGCGCTCAAGCGGCCCGCCCCCTGCTCGATCAGCCGCAGTGGGATGCCTACTTTACGCTGTACGCGCGCGACACGGCCGTGCCGTGGAAGCCGACGACGATCCGGCTCGACACGTTTTCGAGCGCGCCGGTCGACTTCGCCGCATACGAGGTCGATCCGGCGGAGGTGATCATCGCCGGGAGCGAACACGTTGCGCGCCCGATCGACACGGCGCGGCTGCATCCGGTTGCGACCTGGCGGTTCGTACCGCCGTCGGGCTACCGGTTCGTTTCGAGCGACGTCACCGTTCCGCTCGGCCAGCGTGCCGGCTTCTTCGTCGTCGAGGCGCGGCGCGGAAACGTTGCACGGCAGATCTGGATCGATCGCACGCGCATCGGCCTCGAAGCGCAGGCGAGCCCCCGCGGAACGATGCTGTGGGCGGTCGATCTCGGTACCGGCAAACCGCTTGTGCACCTTACCGTGCAGCTCTTGGTCGGCAGCGCGCTGATCGAACGCAAGACCGACGCCAGTGGAACGATCGTTTGGCGCAAGCAGCCGGCGCCGCGGTTCGCGCTCGCCCAGATGGGCAGCGACCGCGCGTTTCTGTCGTTCTTGCCGCAAGCGCCGATCCCGCGCACGGTCGTCGGTTTGCGGCTTGAGTCGCCGGTCGTGCGGGCCGGCGATGACGTCCATCTCGTCGGGTTCGCGCGCGTCCTCGACCACGATGCGTTCGGCGTTGCAAAAGGCGACGTGCATCTCTCGCTCGTCGACCGCGGTCGTCCGGTTGGTTCTAAGACGGTCGTGCTCGACCGCGCCGGTGCGTTTGAGGCGGCCCTGCCGACCCCGAAAGATGCCAAGGAAGGGCCGTACTCGATCTTGGCAAGCGTCGACGGCGCCGCGGCCGGCGCCAACGTGACGGTCGACGCCCGCTCGAACCTCGCATTGGAGATCGTGCCGCGGTGCCCGTGCACGGCCGGCAAGGATTTCGACGTCGACGTCGTCGCGACGCGCGACGGGTCGCCCGCCGCCGGCGTCGGCGTTAGCGCCCGTGTCGTGCGGTCGCCGCACGTGCTACCGCCCGGCGCGAGCAGCGATGACGCGTGGGGAACGACCGTGGTGTACGATCAGCCGATCGCGACCAACGCGCAGGGCATCGCTAAGATTCGCATCGGTGCGCCGACCGATGGGCTCGCGTCGACGTACGGCGTCCGCGCGTCGGCGACCGGCGCCAGCGCGCGGACCGTCGTCATCGTTCCGACGGCGCCGGTCGCGCTTCAGATTCAAACCGAGCAGAGTTCGGTCGGTCCCGGCGACGACGTCGGCCTCGACGTGCGCGCGTTCGATCCCACGACGGGTGCGCCGGTCGGTAATCTGCCGGTGGTGGTGCGGCTCGTGCACGGGCCCGAGGTCGTGCGCGCCGACACCCGCCTCGATGCGAGCGGCCGCGCCCACGTCGCCCTTCGTCCGCCGAGTCTTGGGACGAATCTGGCGAGCGCCGAAGTGCAGGTCGCCGGCGCGCGGGCGCTCGACGTGACGTCGATCCTGGTCGCACCGGATTCGCACGCGGCGACCGCGAGCCTCGCCGGCGTGCGCGTGGAGGTCAAACTCGCCCGCGATCGGTACCGGCCCGGCGAGATCGTTGCGGTCGACGCTCGGGTCGACGGGGGCCAGGGCGATGCGCTGGTCGCGCTCGAAGGCGACGACATCTACGGCGCGCGGATCGCCCCGGTTCACGCCGGCCGCGCAACCGCGCAGTTCAAGCTGGGCGATACGCAAGGCGACGTCCGGGTCGCGACGGCGTTCGTTCGCGACGGCGCAATCGTCGACGGTTCGGCGCCGCTCAACATCGATGCGCCGGGGCATCCACGGCTGACGTCGCTTGCGCTCGACCGGCCGGCGTACGAACCCGGCGCCCAGGCGACGGTCGCGATTCACGACGGCGACGGGCACGACGCGGCGACGGTCGCCGTTCGGCTCACCGATAAAACGACCAGCGGGCCGGCCTACTTCGACGACGCGCCGGCGCTGTTGGCAACCGGAACGACGAGTTCGCTGGATGCCGCAGCTCCCAGCCCCCCATGGCACGCCTGGGTTGCGCTGAAAGGTTCGGCCGGCGCCAAGCTGTTTTCGGCCGGCTCGCCGCTGCGCGCGCGCAGCAGCCCCCCGACGGTCGGGGTCGCCACGCCGCAGACTCTCTACTGGCACGTCGAACGCGCGAGTGGTGGCCGCGTAACGGTTCCGCTGCCGAATCACGCCGGCCGCTACGTGCTTTCGATCTTGAAGATGTGGGACGACGGCGACGTCGGCGCCGCATCGACGACGGTTGTGGTGAAGTAGTGGTCGACGCCGATGCCCGCGTCATGCTGCTCGATACCTACGGTTTGGTCTATCGCGCGTTCTTCGCGCTGCCGCTGCTGACGACGACCAAAGGCGTGCCGATCAACGCGGCCTACGGATTCATTCAGATGCTTACCAAACTGATCGCCGACGAGCGGCCGACCCACCTGATCGCCTGTTTCGATAAGGGTTTGCCTAAGGCGCGGGTCGCGCTCTATCCGTCGTACAAAGCGCAGCGCGAGTCGATGCCCGATGAGTTGCGGTCGCAGTTTGCCCTGGTTCGCCGGATTCTCGACGTCTACCGCATTCCGATGCTCGAAGCCGAGGGCGAAGAGGCCGACGACGTGATTGCGACGCTCGCGCGGCAGATCGAGGCCGCCGGCGCGCGCAGCGAGGTCGTCACCGGCGATCTCGATTTGCTGCAGATCGTCGATGCGCGGACGACGGTGCTGACGACGCGGCGCGGGATCACCGACCTCGGACGCTACGATCCGGCGGCGGTGCGGCAACGCTTCGAACTCGACCCGGCTCAGTTGCCCGACTATCGGGGACTCAAGGGCGATCCATCCGACAACCTGCCCGGCGTTCCCGGCATCGGCGAGAAGACCGCGATCAAGCTCATCAAAGCCGCCGGCTCGCTCGACGCGCTGCTGGCCGATCCGACGCTTGCCGGGACGCCGAAACTCGAAGGCTTGATTCGCGAGCACGGCGAGACCGCTCGCGTCTGTCGCGACGTCTCGGTGGTCAACCGGGAACTTGCACTTGTGATTCCGTGGGAGCAAGCCCGCTACGCCCCGCCGTCGACCGGCGACTTGTACGTCCTTTACCGCGATCTCGAGTTCAAAGCGCTGTTGGCGAAACTGTCGATGCCGGCCGGCCAGCCGGTGTTGATCGAAGCGCCGCCGGCGCTCGACGGCACCCACCTGTCGTTCGTCGCATCGACCGATCCACCGGATTTCGCGCGGTTGGCGGCGCTGCTCGACGACGCCCGCAGTGCCGACCGGGTTGCGCTCGCTCGCGCCGGCGGCGATCAACTCGGCGTCTCGTCCGGCGCCGGCAGCGGCATCGCTCTGCGGCTGGCGGCGCTGGATGAGCCGCGCGTCGGGACCGCCGTGCGAACGCTGGTTGCCGACGGTCCGCTGCTCGCCGCTCACGACGGCAAGCTCGTGCTGCGCGCGCTCGGCGACCGGGGAATCGTAACCCGCGGCTTCAGCGACGACACGATGCTGCTCGCACACTTGCTCGACCCGGCGCGCAGTTTTGCGCGGCTCGCCGACATCGCGCTGAGCCGGCTCGAAGTCGCGCTGCCCGACGATGCCGCCGCTCACGCCGACGCCGTTGCGCGCTTGATCCCGACGTTACGCAACGAGCTTACGAGCCGCGGGCAACTCAAACTCTACGAAACGGTCGAGCTGCCGCTGGTCGCGATCCTTGCGCGGATGGAGACGTGTGGGATTGCAGTCGACGTCTCGGCGCTGGCGGAGCTTGCCGGCGAGGTCGAACGCTCGATCGTCCGCCTGCAGGCCGAGATCTACGACCTTGCGAGCGAGACGTTCAACATCGGCTCGCCGCAGCAACTTGGAACGATTCTGTTCGACCGCCTCGGTCTCCCCGGCGGCGTGCGCAACAAGACCGGTTGGGCTACCGGCGCCGACGTATTGCAGGGACTCGCGCGCGACTACCCGATCTGCGCCAAAGTGCTCGAGTATCGCGAAGTGACCAAACTGAAGAACACCTACATCGACGTCATCCCCAGACTCGTCGGCACCGATGGCCGGCTGCGCACCGAGTTCAACCAGACGACGACGGCGACCGGGCGGCTCTCGTCGACCAATCCCAACCTGCAGAATATTCCGGTACGAACGGAACTCGGCCGCCGAATCCGCCGCGCGTTCGTCGCCGGCGGACCCGAGTGGATTCTCCTGGCCGCCGATTACAGTCAGATCGAACTGCGTCTGATGGCGCATCTCTCGGGCGACGAAGCGATGCGGGCGGCGTTTTTGCGCGGCGACGACATCCACGATTTCACGGCGCGTGGCCTCTTCCACGTGGCCGACGACGCCCGCGTCGACTTAAACCAGCGACGGATCGCAAAGTCGGTCAACTTCGGACTGCTCTACGGGATGTCGGAGTTCGGCTTGGCGCAGCGTTTGGAGATCGAGCGCAGCGAGGCGCGCGCAATCACCGAGGCGTACTTTGCGCGATTTCCGTCGGTGCGCGCCTATATCGAGCGCATCTTGGAGTTTGGCCGGGAACACGGCTACGTCGAGACGATTCTCGGCCGCCGTCGCTACATGCCCGACTTACGGTCGCGCAACCACGGCCTGCGCGCGGCTGCCGAGCGTGAAGCGACCAACGCCCCGATGCAAGGCAGCGCCGCCGATTTAATGAAGCTTGCAATGGTGCGCGTTGACGCTGCGCTCCGCGCTGCCGGACTCGATGCGGCGATGCTGCTGCAGATTCACGACGAACTGGTCTTCGAGGTCGCGTTCGCCGAGCGCGCTGCGGTTGCGGCGTTGGTGAAACGCGAGATGGAGCACGCTTTGACGCTGAGCGTGCCGCTCGAAGTGACGCTCAAGACGGGCCGTTCGCTCTACGACGTCGAACCGCTGGATATCTGATGCGCAAGCCGATCGCGGCAGTCGCCTGCGCGTTCATTTGGGTAGCAGTGCGGCCGGCGCTCGGCGACGGCACGGCGACGGCGGCGCCGGCATACTGCACCCCGGAAGTTTTGCACGGGGCCGCGCCGGCACCGTTCGGCGCGATCAAACGCCCGCTCCCGTGTAGTCCGCTCGAACTGCAGTTTCCTCAAGGTCGCATCGCGGCCGCCGTCGCGGCGACCGAATCCGATCGCGAGCGTGGGCTGATGGGCGTGCGCAGCCTGCCGGCCGGCGTCGGCATGCTGTTCGTCTTCGACGGCGACGGCGTTCACGAGTTTTGGATGAAGGCTACGCTCGTGCCGCTCGACATGGTCTTCGTCGATTCCGGCGGCGCGGTGACGAGCGTCGCCGAACGCGTTCCCGCCACCCGGCCGCGAACGCCCGACGCGCGCATCGCGCGGCGACGCGGCTTCGGCCGGTACGTCATCGAGCTCGGTGCCGGGGCGGCGGCGCGGTTGGGTCTGCGGCCCGGTGCGCGCATCTCGATTCCGGCGATCCCGGCGACGCCGTGAGCGCGTTCACGCGCATTCTCATCGGCCGGGCGGCGCGCAATGCGGTGTACGGCGCGTTCTCGGTCGTCTTTGCACTCGTGCTGGCGCACCGCGGCTACAGCTCGCTTATGATCGGCGTGGTGCTGAGCATTGCGCTGCTGGCGGGCGCGGTTTTTTCGCTCGCGACCGGGAAACTCGTGATCCGGTTCGGCCGGCGGCGGGTGGTCGCTGGTGCGGGTTTGGTGATGGGAATCTCAGGCGCCCTGTTCGCGTGGAGCGGCCCGGCCTGGATCAGCGTGATCGCGGTCTTGCTCGGCACGGTCAGCGCCGGCACGCAAGAGGTTGGGCCGTTCAGCGCGGTCGAGCAGACCTATGTCGCTGAATACGAGCGCGGCGCCGCCAGCGCGAAGTTCTTCACGATCTATAATCTGGTCGGTGCATCTGCGATCGCGATCGGCGCACTGCTCGCCGGATTCGTCGGCGTCACCGTTTCGCTGTGGGCCTATGCGGTTGTCGGTTTTGGGATGGCGGCGCTCTACTTGGGGTTGCCGGCGAACGATCCGGTGCTGCCGGCGGCGCGCCCGGCTGCGGCGTTCGCGCCGGCACCGCCGCGATTCGGCATCGTCGAGCGGTTGACGGCACTCTTCGGCGTCGACGCACTCGCCGGTGGCTTCGTCGTCCAGAGCTTTGTCGCGTATTGGTTCCACCTTCGCTTCGGCGTCGACGAGCACGTCTTGGGACCGCTGTTCTTTGGAACCAACGTGCTGGCCGCACTCTCGCTGTTGGCGGCCGCGCCGCTGGCCGCGCGGTTCGGCCTGCTGCGGACGATGGTCTTCTCGCATCTGCCTTCGAACGTGCTGCTCGCGCTCGTTCCGCTGATGCCGACGTTCCCACTGGCGGCGATCGTGTTGCTGGCGCGGTTCGCGCTCTCGCAGATGGACGTGCCGACGCGCCAGGCCTACACGATGGTCTTGGTCGCGCCGGCGGATCGTGCGCGCGCCGCCGGACTCACGTCGGCGGTAAGGCCGGCGGCGGCATCGGTCGCCCCGATTCTGTCGGGCCTAGCGTTGCAAGGCGCCGCGATCGGGCTACCGTTTTTCCTGGCGGGCGGCATCAAGGTGATCTACGACATCGTGATCTTCGCGGCGTTCCGGCGCGTGCCGTTGCCGACCGAACCGCCCGGCTAACTGAACTCGACGAGCAAATCGCCGGCCTCCACGCGCGCTCCGGGAGTCACGAAGACCTCGCGGACCACCGCGCGGCGGGCCGCGTAGAGTACCGATTGCATCTTCATCGCCTCGATCGTGAGCAGCGCGGCGCCGGCGTCGACGCTCTGACCGACGACGACCGAGACGCGCACGACGATCCCCGGCAGCGGCGCGCCGACCTGTGCCGGATCGCCGTCGGCCGCC